>CAZKRK010000019.1:0-37437 GCA_964555035.1 uncultured Victivallales bacterium
CATGCCCTCAGACACAGACAACTACACCTTCAACGAAATGTGCGCGGCTGTCGGCAAGAGCCGGCTGTACGTTCGCAACCTCGTGCGCGCCCTCGGACTGCCGGTAACCGCCAACGGCGAGGGCTACTCACGGGAATACGTGCGGTTCGTCGAGAAAGCCGTATCCCTGCGGGCGTTCACGGTCTCCGTCCAGCGCATCGTCGACCTGCTGGAGATCGAAAAGAAGATCCTGCGGCTGTTGCACATCGACTCCCTGAGCACATCCGCGGCCTGGTATCTTGACGGCTGCTGCCACGAAACCGAATCGCCCAACTGCCTGCTCCTCACGGGTTACGACATCGGGTTCTCCACCGACCCGGAAGCCCCCGGCCACGTCCAGCATCATCTCGATTTCAACCCGCGCGACCCCGAGCTCTTTTCCGGCGCCGAGATGGGTGAAGACGTCCGCCGCGTGCTCGAGAAGTATCACGGGCTCGTGGATGACATTCGCGAAAGAGTCGAAAAGGAAACCCCCGTCCTCCGCGACGCCCTGGCCTGGGCCGGCGACGCCTTCCACCATCGCCGTCGCTAGCCGGGAACTTCAACTCCTGCCTGTCATCCCGCTTGCCAAGCCGTAGCCGGGAGGCGAAGGCTGGAGCGGAGCGGAGTCGAGGGATCTCGAGAACTGCCAAGCACGTCCGGCGTGGTTGCCAATTCTCGAGATCCCTCGACTCCGCTCCGCTACGCTCGGGATGACAGGGCGGGGTTGCAGTTCCCCTACCGAATTGTCCAAGGCCTCAGCGCCTCGGGGCGGAACTGACCAGGAACCTCACTCAACCAGGAGAACGGCTCTCCAGAGCCGTTCAGAACGGGTCTGGAGACCCGTTCTCCGAAGTTTCCACCCTCGAATTGCCTCGGAAGCGAAAGCGCACCGGCCCCGCCGCTTGCGTCGTCTCCCCTGATATGGTACTATGGCGCCCATAGATTCAGGCGAAATGGGAGAAATGGGAGGTCGTCATCGACCCTCAAAGGAGAACCATCATGAAGAGATTCCTTTTCTACAGCATGGGTGTGCTTGCGGCGAGTGCCTGTCTCGTGGTGTTCGTGGGATGCGAGGATTCGAGCTCGGAAGACGGGGGCAGCGCCTCCAACGGTGCCGCCGCGGAAACAGGCGGGCCGGGCGCGGCGACCGCGGACTTCAGCGGGACGTGGGACGTGCGCTCAGGCGGTTGGACGCGCATCGTCGAGATCGATCAGGAGGGCACAACCATCTCCGGGATCATCCGCGACGGCGGCGAGACGCACCCGCTGTCGGGCTACGTGGATGGCGAGACCGCACACCTGAGCGGCGAGGACACGACCGGCACCGCAACGCTCGACGGCGGCAGCCTGTCGGGACAGTACTCCTGCGCCACATCCAGCGGCTCCTGGACCGGAACGCGACTCTGATTCCCTGCCCCGACTACGCCATAACGCGAACGGCTCGGTTTCTAGTCCTTCGAAATACCGCATACGCCGAGCGTACGCTGTTAGCCGGCGATATTCGCTTGAGCACAAACAGCGGCAAGGGTACTCTCCACACTCACAGGTGCACTTGTCTTCGCCAGGTACTTTTTGAAGCCACGGACAGCCGGACACGTCGTCACCCGTATTGGGGGCGATCCAGATGTCATAGACGCGTTCGGTACCCATCTCAATTGTGTCGACCCATTCCAGGACATCGGCCCGCCCCGCTGCCTCCCACCGTTCCACATCGGCTTCCGATGCGCACGAGCAGAAAGCGTTCAGGTTGAGACAACAGTGTCCGCACTGCCTGCATTTGAAATCGTATGGTGGCATGGCGTCTCCACGTATCTACACGGCGATACGGTTTCGGAGCAGCTTGCGCTCCAACGCTCGTCGGTATCCAACGTCCGCAAGCTCCAGCACCGTTGACGACAGCGGCCGGAGCTTCCTGCCGCCGATCGATTGGACCCTCAAGGCGGTTTCCTCGTCCGGACATCTGATCAAGACCGCCTCGGAGATATCCGCTCTGCGACAGGATGCGAACCAATCTCGTACCTGGTTCTCCACGTTTCCCGGTAGCGGCTTGACGGAGACTTCGGCCAGAGCCGTGAGAACTCGGTCGGCAGTGAGACCACCCAGGAAGGCCTCGAAGATGCTCTGTTGCGTCAGCCTGAAGAGCGTTCCCACCTTGTGTCCCACACGTTCGGCAAACCGTGAAATCCCCGCTTCCGCGGCGGGGCAGGGGAGAACAAAGACGATATCGAAATTGGGCTGCGCGACAACCTCGGCTCTCTCGTCCTCGCCGTACTCGAACTCGTCCGCCAGCCCAAGAAGGTAGTATCCGGCTTCCGTCGGACAGAGCGCGAGTTGTCCTTCGGCCGTCCGCCCCATGCGAACACCGCCCAGAGGGACCAATCGCTCCGTGAGGAATTCCTTCAGGCGTTGCGCCCACAGGTGCTCCAACTCTTCATCCGACACATAGTCACCGTGGCCCCCCCATACAAAATCCGACACGAGGATCAACTTGCCCTCTCTCCGCAACCGAAGCCATGGATTCGCCTCGTACGATTCGTAGCGCAGGAATTCGTCGAGAGGAACGAAGCCATGACGAGGCAGTCTGGCGAAGGCCTGAACAAACGACGGGCGGATGTCGACGACCGTTTGCCCGTTCGTCACGCAGGGGGTTCCGAGAGGTGCGAAGGGAAGCCGGCAGGCTTGCGGAACATAGGGATCGTACTCTCGCTCGGCGTCTTCTCTCAGCATGTCGATTATCGTCCGTAGCCGGAGGCAAGCGGGCATGGTCAGCCACTCTGAACCTCGACGAGTCGGCAGGAGGCGCGTTTCCCTTTCGTGAACGGTCTTCTCGCAGAAGTCCAGAGAGAGAAGGGCTTTGTGCGCGGCATTCACTCGCGCGGCAATGTCGCGCGACGTCGCGGGTGGCAACCATTCCGGCAAAGCGTCGACGGCGCCGGCAACCCTCTGGGTATCGCCGGCAGAGAACTGGAGGTCTTCTTTCCGAAGACGCAACGGCTTGCCGACACAGGCCACGAGCATGGCAGTCATGTCATCCATCCGGTATGCGCGGTGGAAAGTCTGTCCTACGTCACACGCGGAGGGGCTGGGCGCTTTCGGGCGATGCAGTCGCATGTGGATTCCAGGCCAAATGCCGATAACGGGCACCAGATCCGTCGCGTCCGACGCCGGGAAAAGCAGACCGTATCCGACTGCGGCGCGGATGGCCGCGGCATAGTCCGAGAGGTCCGCCACGCCGAGTGCGGCCGCCAAGTCGGAGAAGCGTAGCGGGTTGAGACCGCTCATCAGAATCTCGACAATCCGTTTCGCTTTCCGAAAGCAGTCGTCACTTTCGAATAGCCGTCGATTCCTGCGCAGATCTGACCTGTGGACGTCCTCCCAGGCGCGGAACGAAAGCGCGCGAAGAAAACCCTCAAGCCAATACACCTCGGAAAGGCGGCGGGCGGGCGTAATTCCGCGACTGCCCAGCGCACGCTGGTCGGCCCGTGAAAAGTGCGCGTCCAGATAGCCCCTCAGTTCCTCAATGCCCAGGCTCGCCGCCATGGGCGACGCGCACCGTATCAGAACTCGCATGGTCCGCAGAAAGGGTAGGCGGGATTTGCTGACCCTGACGAGATCCGGGTTCTTCGCGTGTTCCAGGAACCCCTCATCCAACAGTCGTGTCACGTCGACATCGATGCTTCGCAACGGCATCCGCCGGTTGGTCTCGGCGCGATGTACGAAGAACTCCCGGCACGATATGGGCAGCAACTCCCACATCGGGAGGACGCTGACAAGCGGGGTCCAGTCGAAATCGAACGTCTTCATTCTCCCTCGAATTCGATATGGTACTCGTAGCCCTGCTCGCAGAGGAAGAGCTGGCGTTTCAATGCGAAGTCCTGTTCGCGTGTGTCGTGGCTGACGATGGTATAGAAGTGGGCCTGGTTGGCGCCCGGTTTCGGGCGCAGCACCCGCCCCAGCCTCTGCGCTTCTTCCTGACGCGATCCGAACATGCCGGATATCTGGATGGCCACGGACGCGTCGGGAAGGTCCACCGAAAAATTGGCGATCTTCGACACGACCAGGACGGGGACGCGACCGGCTTTGAATTCCTCGAAGACCGTGTCACGGCGTTTCTGCCCCGCGGAACCGGTCAGCAAGGGTGCGTCAAGCACCCTGGCAACTTCCTTCAATTGCTTGACGTACATGCCGATGACAAGGACCCGGTCGTCCGGGTGGCTCTCAATCAGGCGCCGTACGACGGCGAACTTGTCCGGGTTTTCGGAGGCGATTCGGAATTTCTCGCGAGCATCGGCCACGGCGTAGCGCATGCGCAGTCTTTCGGGCATGGGGACGCGGATTTCCGTACAACGCGCTTTCGCGATCCAACCCTGTGACTCCAGTTCCTTCCATGGGATGTCAGCCTTCTTGGGGCCGATCAGCGCGAAGACGTCGTCTTCGCGTTCGTCCTCGCGGACCAGCGTGGCGGTCAGGCCGAGCCGCCGACGTGCCTGCAGACCGGCCATGCGCTTGATCTCGTTCGACCGAACGTTCATCAAGTGGGGGTCGAATCGTCTGGACTGTTCCGGCATACGCAAGCGCCTCTATCCAATGAAATCAGCCATCGAGCACCTTCGGCAGGTGGCCCTGGCTCCGCAGACGCTCGATGAGCTTGTCCTGCGCGCCAGGCACGACAACAGCCACGCGCTCCCGACAGCCGCGCGGCGATCCATGCCGCCGCCGTGCGGTCAGCCAGCAGCGCATCCAGCAGCACGGCGTCCGCCACTTCGATCAGAGAGACGTTTTCGTGCAACACCAAACCTGTCCGGTTCCTATCTTGCGACATCGTTCTCACCAGCTTTCGCCCCGGGACACGTCACGTCAGGGACTAAACCAGCAAGGGGATGGAAAGGCGAGCCGAAAGCACCTTGAGCTGACCTCGCGCCGTGGCCATTCTGCGTTTGGTATTTGAAACAAATCACTGGCAATCCGGAAAGACCAATGGATCTCACCGTCATCCTTCACGAACTCGATCGGAACCGGGGCTACTTTCCGCGGCGGGCCGTGGAGGAAGCGCTTCGGCGACGAGAAGAAGTACAAGAAGTGCTGCGGGGCTTCGTAGCGTCGCCTCCGGCGACGAAATCGCCGGAAATGGTCGAGGCTCCTCCTCGATATCCGAACCTGGTTCGAGGGACACCATCCGCGATCCTGACCGGCTGTGCAAAGTATCTGTCCCGGCTTCCAATCGTTGGAAACCTGGGCGGCGTAGTCGTCCAAGCATTGGAAGAACCGACCCCCGCGCTTCGCGCGGTGGTACTACTACCCCGGCAGGCCGCCCATGGAGGAGTGCAACGTGACTGAGGCCCTGGCCACATACGACGCCGACGGCGTGCGAGACAGGATCTTCACCGTTCGTGGCGGGAAGGTGATTCTCGACGCAAACCTTGCCGCCATCTACGGCGTGGAAACTGGTGCGCTGAACCGGGCTGTCAAACGCAACGCTCACAGGTTTTCTCCTGACTTCATCTTCCGACTGACAAAAGAGGAGGACGATGCTTTGAGATGCCAGTTTGGCATCTCAAAGGGAAAGGGCGGTCGCCGCTATCTGCCCTACGCCTTCACAGAACACATCGCAATCATGGCCGCTACCGTACTGAACAGCCCGCGGGCCGTTCAGATGAGCGTCTTCGTCGTCCGCGCGTTCCTCCGCATGCGGGCCGCTCTTGCCGATACGCGCGAACTAACGCACGAAAGAAATCCCAACTCCCCTTTGCGCTTTCTGCGAGTCCGCATCACTCCGCTTCAAAGCCGGATGAGTCGAACTTGAGCGTTCGGCAGTTCTCCGTCACGGTGCGGACGACGTCTTCGGAGTACCCGCCAGGCGCTTTCGCCGAGATCTCTATTCGCACTTCCACGTCACTCATGAGCTCTTTGGCCAAGTGCTGCACGACTTCTTCCGCTATCTTACCAGCGTCTCGCGAGATTCTGGTCGCGTCCACCTGCACGCTTCCAAAGAAGCGTTTCGGCGGGCGCTCCACCTTAGCTGGGATTGCTGTTTCACCACCGCTCTCGCCTCCCGGACATGGTCCCACTCCGGGCAGACGCGGTTCCGGACCATCCGGTTCCGGTTGCGGTCTCGCTTCCTGCTCCTTCCTGATCTGCTCCCCGGCAAGCGACGGTTTCACCAGCAGACCGCCACCGTCACACCGGATCGCCATCGGCATGCCGGCACGCAGTCCCAGGTACCTGCCTGCACGGTCATCCCAGGCATCTGCATAGGCGAACGTATCGGACTCCCACGTCAAGAGCCCCACACCCTCCGCGGCGGCCGCCTCGAGCACGGAATCGTCCCGAAGTCGTGGCAGATACAGGTACTTGGCAAAGTAGTCGGCAAGCATTCCCAACTCCACGTGCGCTTCGGTCCAGAGGGGCACGCGGTCCATCTCCATGCGTAGTACGACACCGCCCATTTCATGGTAGACCGCCTGCTCGCGGGTCAGTCGTTTCCATGCCCGCTCTGCCAGTCGGTCCTGTCCACTCAAGCGAATCGCCTGCCACTCGATCTCCTTGCTCTTCGGGTCGCTCACGCCCGGGACGAGTAGCCAGCAGAAGACCTCCTGAATCCGTTGTTCCACAGTCTCCGTGCTCTGCTTCAGCCTGTTTGCTACCTGTCGGGCTTGCCCCGCCGACAGATCCAGCCGGTCCTCGCCCTTGTCTTCGTCAACGCTCTCCCACGCCAGGTAGAGCCTCACAGCTTCATCAAGATGCTGCATCAGGCGCGAATCCGCCGCCAGGAATACCAGCGTGTTCCGGTACTGGCGAGGGCTGCTTCCCCTGCTCTCAAGGAGTTTCTCCGCCGCCTGTCGCGCAGCGCTACTCTCGTTGTTCCGCTCGTACGCTGCCTCCGCCCCCAAGATCACAAGCCGCACGCAGCGCTCGTCCGCCACGTCCGCACTGGAGGCCGGGCACGCGTGTACGCGCACAAATCCTCCCCCGCCTCCCTGCTCACGCTGCAGCCGTCTCTGGATCTCCTCGACCACCAATTCCGGTTTCAGATCCGTTGCCCGGTCTTTCGCCAGCCGTTGAACCGTTGGTTGCGTGTCGAACCAGAATCGGTTCTTGTCCGAGTACAGATGCATGGCCTGGTCACTCAGGCGCCGTAGCGCGTCCCCGAACGTCGCCACGCTCTCCCCCGGCTGCACACACCCCAGCTTCACATGCTGATCGTCGGCGCCCTTGTGGGGAGTCTTCGCCGTCGGCGCCGACGCCATGTAGATTGTCCGAGCTACCCGCCGGCACGCGCTGTACCGCCCCATGTTCGGGTTATCGTGGTCCAACCGCCGCGAGAGAGAATTCGCCCCATCCACATCCCGTTCGATGACCGGGACCCAGCTATTCTCCAGGTACCGCGTCAGTTCGGGTTGCACCTTCGGGTCGTCGATCGGGATCGACGCCGGCAGAATCATCAGGCTCGCGTCCTGCCGGTCCCACAACGAGTGGATCACCGAAGCCATCAGACGCAGCACACCCCGGGTCCTCTGAAAACGCTCAAGACTCGACCACTCATTGTACAACCGGTCGAACAGCTCCGGGTGGATCGGGTAGCATGCCTGCATGCGACGCCGGTACTCCGCTTCCCTGCATTCCGTCGGAAACTCCTGCGCCTGCTTACCGTACATGTCCATGAATGCGTCGATCACCGCGTCCCGTTTCTTGAACAGCTTCGCGTCGGTGATATCGTCGAAAAGTCGCCGCCGCACGATCGCGTAGCTCTCCTCCTGCGACGCCGGCCGCCATGCCGATTCGATTCGCCCGATGACGTTCTTCAGCCGGTGCAGCGCCTGGAAGCCTCGCTCTCCTCCCACCTCGACGTCCATTGTCTGCGTCTGCATGTGGGGACTCACCGAGTCCGATGCGGGAATACTCACAACCAGCATCGCATGATCGACGTTGCGCACCGTCTCAGTCAGCGTTTGCGCAAACGTGAACTGCGTTTCGAACGATCCCCCGCAAAGGGTCCCTTCATCGTGAAGCTGCCGGGCGTAGGCGACCCACTCGTCGATCAAAATCAGGCAGGGCGAGTACGTCTTGAGCAGCGTATGCAGCGCTTCACCGGGACCGGACGACGTTCGGTCGGCTTCCGCCACGATCTTGTAGCCGTCCTTCCCGCCAAGTTGCCAGGCCAGCTCGCCCCATAGCGTATTGACCACGGTCCCGTCTTCCTTCTCCGCGGGTTGTCCGGGAGCGATCCGCGTGCCGACCAGGACCGCGCGACGTACGGCTTCCGACTTCGCTTTCAATCCCGCCTTGACCGTCAGTTCCTCTACGCCGACCATTTCCGCAAAAGGCGTACCCGAGAAAAGGTGATACAAGGCCAGCATGGAGTGGGTCTTTCCCCCCCCGAAGTTCGTCTGCAATTCAACGATCGGGTCGCCGGACTCGCCGCACAGTCGGTTGAGTGCCGTCCCCAGCAGCACCTTCAGCCCGTCAGTCAGGTACGTTCGTCGGAAGAAACGCACGGGGTCGCCATACTCCGCTTTCGCTTCGCCCTGGTACACCTGCCAGAGATCGGCCGCAAACTCCGCTTGCAGGAACCGGCCCGAAGCGACGTCTTCGTGTGGCGTAACCACTTCGCGCCATGGCGATAGGCCGGTCATGGGTTCCCCATCCAGCCCGGGCAGAGTCGCCCGTTTCTTGCGCTCATCGCGGATGCCCTGTTCGTACTTCTCACGCATCAGCCGCGCTTTTTCGCTGCCAATCTGCTCGGCCTCCGCCGCCGAAACCGCCGTCAGCACCCGCTCGGCGCTGTCCATGCACCGATATGCGTCGTCCGTGCTGAACTGTTTCTGGTGCGCCCAGTCGTTGCGGAACGTCCGGAGCTCACTGACGAGGCTCCGTTCCGCGTGCCCCAGGGTCTTCTTGAAAACGTCGTTCCAAAGCTGCCACATCGTGACCAGCACGACGTGACAATCCCACGGGGCATTGCTTGCCACGTCCTTTGCCGCGTTCTTGTCGCCCGGGAACAATTCGATCACTCGGTCGCGCCAGCTCTTTCCCAGCACGGCTTCGAGCTCCCGGTGCAAGAAAGGCGTCAGGCCTTGCCGGAGAAGGTCCAGCGTACGGCCGACTCGTTCGTAGTTCGTGATTCCAGCCATTTCTCAGTCTCTCCCCTCCGAACCGCGCGCTAGGACCTCCCAGCGGCCCTTCTTCTTGGCACCTTTCCAGTGCAAGACCTTGCGCGCTTTCAGTCTCCGGATGCTGCGCATGATTGTTGACCGTCCCACCGCGAGGGCCTCCGCGAGCTCGTCATACGGCATGTCAGCGCGTTCGAGAAGCTGACGCACTACGCGTTCATCTGTGCCCGTTATAGGTTCACCATCAGGTGCAAACAATGCATTTGTAGGTTCAGAATCGGCTTTTCTAGGTTCATTTGACGGTTTTCTAGGGTCACTTTCAGGGTCACCTGCACCTGATTCCAGCCCAACCGTCGCCGTAAAGCTGCACGCCTCCGGGTCGTCTCTGAGCTCGATCGCGTCCCATTCCGCCAGTGCCCGGCGGATTCCCGTGCCAAGCCCCCGATAGGGCAACAACCCCTTGGCCACGAACGAAGCCAGGATCGGATTGCGTATCACGGAGTTCCCTGCCCGGATCTTCTCTACGGTCAGATGGTTCGGTAGAGACCCGGGACTCACGATTTCCACCCGGTCATCAAAGACGAACACCCGGATCGGCGCCTCTACGAAGTAGTCCCGGTGGATCAACGCGTTCACCAGCAACTCCTCGAACACGATCTCGGGTACCGGCCACCGTGCCGGCGCATTTACGCCGCCGCCCTTTGCGCGTTTCGGTAGCGTCCGGCGCAGGAACGACATCGCCCCCTCGAACATCGCGCTGAGCGGGCCTTCCAGGTCCTCGCTGTCGAGGTACTCCCTGCTGGAAATCTCCGTCCCCGGATATTGCACCGCCTTCAGCATGAAGGCCGGTTTCATCCGCTGCGGTTTCTCACCGAAAAGGAGCAGTCCGGCCAGGTTCAGCCGATCGCCCGTCGCCAGGTTCATGCCGTTCAGAAGGCGAAGCCGGTCCTCGTCGCTGTCGGGCAGCTCCTCGTTGTAATTCTCACGCACGAAATCTCGAAGCCGCAAGCTGTCCACGGCGTCGAGGCCCGCCTGCGTGGGTACTTCGTCGGCGTGCACAAGGTCGACCGACTGAAACAGCCGCCGCAGTTCCTCTTTCGACTGAATGCGCCGCTTGTCGCTTCCCACCTTCACCCAGATCACGCCGTGTCGGTCGAAGTAGGGTTTGTCGATGCCCACGGCCACGCGCACGACGATCACAACCCGGTTCTCCGCCACACGCACGTTCTCGGTCACCGGAGAAATCGGACTGCGCATGTTCTGCGTGGCCGCGTTACCGATCAGTTGGTTCACCCGGGACACGTCCTCCGGGGGCAACCCCGCAACGGTCCCGTCGTCCGCGACACCGATCAGGATCACGCCGCCCGAGCTGTTCGAGAACGCGACCAGTTCCGACGCCAGAGAATCGGCGCTTCTCACGTCCGCCTTGAACTGATGGCCGCTATCCTCTCCCAGCCGCGCCATTCGCGTGAGTTCTCTCCTCGTCATCCTTGCTCTCCATGCGTACCGCCCCGCTTCTGCGGGGTGACCCGTTGGCCCGGCATTCGGCCGGCCATGCCCCTGTGCGCGCCGCCGCGGCCGCCTACCCCCGTCACCCTCCCAGAATCATCTCATTCTGCGTCAGCTCCCGGCTACTTTCCTGTGCCGCCAGTCGTACCAGTTCCGGCCACGCGATCACAAGCCCATTGTAGCTGCGAGCTTCCTCCGCCCACCCCTTGCGTTCACAGGTGTTGTACAGCCGATACCCCAGGTCCCGCGCCTGTTCCGCCACGCCGCCCAGCTTCGACAGCAGCCTCGCGGCCGCGGATTCTCCGTCGTTCTCGAGCCGGCGGATCAGGTGCTGCGTGGCTTCCCATACCGTCAGTCGCTTGTCCTTATCCGGGTCCCAGCCCGCGTCCATCTCCTCCCGGCGCAGCAGGTTCACCTTGCCCCCCTTCGCGTGGACGATGCCCGCCTGCTGAAGCCCCTCGACACTCGTGTTCTTTGCCCGGCTCAGATCGTCGGCCCGGCCGAACGGCCCTTCTCCATTGCCGTACTCGCTGAACCAGGCCACGGCCCACCGGCTGTCCGCGTCGAGCTCGCCTTCCTGCTCGGCCAGGATTTCATCCAACGCCTCGTTGATCAGTGCCAGGGCGGTACGCACCGCCATCGGCGCCCCGTCCGCCTCGACCACCTTGGTGTACCGCGAGAAAATCGCCATTCCCGGTCCGATCGCGCACTGCGCCATGTCCACCGGCGCGATATTGCCATGCTGTAGGTTCCTCAGCGCTCCGGGCATTTCGCGCCGAAGTTGCGCCTGGAAATCGCGGCGCGTGGTCACCCCAGCACTGTCTGCGCGCTTTCGGCACACCAGGACAATTGACGACGCAAGTGCGTTCGCCCCTTGAGAAACCACGCGAGTTTTCCCCTCTGTTCGCACTGGCCATGTCCCGCAGATCGCAAGACCGGAAGACAACAGAGAATCAAGAAAAGTCTCCCAGCCTGTGGAAGTGACGCCTGTATCGTTCTTCTCCGACTGCTTGAACGCGTAGTAGATAGTAACCGGAATGGACACGCTACACTGCCGCGCAAGGTTCTCCAACGTTCTCCTCATTCCTTCAAGAAAGAACACCTCTGCGCCCCTCTTGCCGCCGTGTCGCCCCGGAGTGGCAACCAGCTCGTGAGACTTCGGCGCTTCCATGGTTGAGCATAGAACTGGGTAGGTGTCGCGCAGGCATCTGCGGATCCATACGTAGAAGTAGTCGGAAAGATCTGCATAGCCCACATTGTCGTAGTATGGGGGATCTGTACTGATGACACACGGATGTCGAAACTCGGTCCCGCGCGCGTCTTGTTGATCAGAGTAACCGACGCCCATCGCGGGGCAATTCTCGAGGACGTCACCTGTCCCCTTGGCGAGTCCCACGAAATCACCTCCCGTTGACGAAAAGGGATTTGTCTCAGCATAGTCCCACGTTATGGGGACTACCTGACGGCCGAAGGCTCTCGACAGCTTGCCCTCGTCAGATCGCCAGACGGACAGTGTCGTAATAAATCGCGTTGCCTTGCTAGCCGACAGCCCCAGATAAGTCGCGATCGCATCGCAGTACTCGTTGGTAAACGCGTCGTCAGACGCCCCAGACTCCCTTGCATCGAGCCTGCACTTCAAGCGTGCCTCTCGCACAAGATCAGCAAACGCTGTCAGGGCCACCAGTTGTCGGGAAGTGAATAAGTCACCCCAACGTGTCATCCCGTAGAGCTGAACGCGAAAACCCAACGCATGGGGAAAGAACTCCTGTTCTGGCATCCATTCCGGTATCGCGCTCTTCGCGATCTGCTCCTGGTCCGCCAAAGCGGTGACATACACACGGCCACGGTTGGAATCGCACACGAGAGCGATCAGTCTGGATCCCATACGGCCCGCCTGACCTTCTTCTTTGAGATAGCCGGGGGCAAGGGGTGCCCCCGAGAGGATGCACTCGAAATTCGCACCGCGTCCGAGTTTCGTGCCCTTCTTGGCCGCCGCGGGGATCTCGCCGCGTCGCACTTCGAATCGGTACGTCTCTCCCTCAACGATAGGCTCCAGCCAGGCTTCCTTCCCTCTTTTCTTGGAAAGCACATACGTCGAGATCAACGGCACGTCCACATGCGAAAACGCCGGGTTCGGACTCTTGACCGTACGCGCCCAGATCCAGGCGATCACTTTTAGCTCGCCACCGATGGAGGGAGCCAGATCGTCTCTCCCCTTAGCGAGTTTCTCAGTAATCTCTACATTCGGGTAGAGGTGCCCGATCCGCTTGAACGCCTCGTCGCGCATCCACTTCCCGTAGTACCGCACGTCTTCAGCCAGGCCCTGCGCGCCTTTCCATGGTTTGGTCCCGAGCTCGCCGTCACGACTCTCGGGATTGACCGGGGGCATGCCTGCGAACTTCGGCGGGATTTCGATCATGGCCTTGTTGATGAGAACGGCTACGGGATTCAGATCGCTGGCGTACGCCTCAAGTCCCAGGCGCTGTGCTTCCAGGGGGAGGGCGCCGCCCCCTGCAAAAGGATCATGGAAGGCTGGCAACGGATCAATCTCGCCATCCGCGAGTTTCGCACTGATCTGCTTGTCGGTCAGTTCCGCCACGGGACCATTGCCCAGGCAGTGCCGTGCCCAGCTCCGTCGGATCTCGGCGCGCGCCCGTTCAAGCACTTGTTCGTTGGTCGTATTCTCCCAGAGAACCAGTTCCTCAATCAGCGCGAACAGCCTGTCCCGCTCCCGTTCGATCTCTTTGGGATCGTCAAGATACTCCGAGGGATCGTCGACCATCTGTGAGAAGATCACCGCCCGTGCCGCCGCCAGCGGCCGCCGCGCCCACCACAGGTGAAGCGTCGAAGGATGCCCGTGCCGGATGCTCTTCTCTTTCGCCGCCGCCCTGTTGATCGCATCCAACGGCAACGCCACTTCAATCAGCTTCTTACCCATGCTTCACCCCTTCTCAGAACGACTCGCACGTAAGGTCGGGTATGCCCTTGAACTCCGCCGGCAAGACCGGGCTCGCGGCAACTGTCGGTCATTGGCGCGCACCGGGCGGGCGGTCAGTCTGCCTTGCGCTTTGCCTTGGCCGCCGCACGCCGTGGCCGTGGCCGGCGGGACTTCGCCTTCGGGGGCTCTTCAGGGTGCCTGACTTCGTCGATAAACGTTACAGTCGGCAGCTCCACCGTGGGGAAGGGACCTCGCGCCGTCAGATTGGCCACCATCTCCCTTATCGCTCCGAAAAGCACCGCCGGTCCGTTCACCCGAACGAGATTCTCAGCCTTATCAGCGGGATACTCTGAATCCACGTCAAAGAGTCCAACCACCTCGATCTCAAA
The DNA here is from genome assembly GCA_964555035.1 of uncultured Victivallales bacterium. GTDB lineage: Bacteria > Verrucomicrobiota > Kiritimatiellia > UBA8416 > CAYOBW01 > CAZKRK01. The sequence continues at coordinate 13,968 of CAZKRK010000019.1, forward strand.
AGTATACTCGGGGCAGCCATCCTCTTCATCTCCCGTCTGCCGTATTCCGAGTTGAACCATCCACTTGGCCGGATCATCCTCATGCCGCAGGCATTCCACGTGCGAAGCCGTCACGCCATCACCTGGAGTGTCGCAACCGTTCGGACATGCCTCAAGGTGTATCTCAGTAAAGAAGTATGTCTCAAGACGCAAGGGCGAGGGTTTCATCCGCCTTCTCCTCTTCCACGACGGTTGGGGGCGCCTTATACCGACCGATAACGTCTTTCATCTCGTGGCTCGTTCTGAAGCCCACTTTCACATGTCTCTCCTCATCAAACCGGTCAAACCACAGTGACCGCATGCCCTCTGGCTGAAGATGGGTGCGCAGTTCGCACCCGATGGCGCGCCCGATTTTGACCATCGACTGTAACGTGAAGTTGCTGGAACCCCGCAGGATCTTGGTGACATACGCAGGCGAAACGTTGATGCGCGCCGCGAGTTCCGAGCGGCTCACGTCAAGTTGCTCCATGCGTGCGATCACTTCTTCCGTGAACTCCAGCACCGCCCGTTCGACCCAATATGCATCATCCTTCTTCGCCCGGTCACGAAGCGACTGTACGTCGTATTTCTTGGTCATGGTCTACCTCCTCAGCCTACTGAAATCCAATCCGGCCCTGAGCTTTCGCGTCCAAGTACTCCTTGCGGGCCTCCCTGGCTCGGTCCTTTTCGGCTTTCGGCGTCTTCCTGGACTTCTTAAGGAATGCGTGTGAACACACAATAAGCTTGCCCTCATCCCAGAACGACATGATGCGAACCCCACCTCGTGTCTTGAGTTCGAAGACCTTCAGATCCGTGAAGAAACGGCACTTCTCCTTGTTCCTCGGCGGCCCATGCTCGGCCGTGCGGTCAATCACGGCCCACGCCCGTGCCGCCTCGGCCGGGTTGCTGCCATCCAGAGACTCCAGGAAGTCGAGGAGTTGGCAATCTCCTTCCGTCCCCATCGCGAAGATCGCCGCCCCTCGCCCTCGCTGAATCTCCCTCAACACGACAGCCATAGTATTAACCTACAGGTTAAGCCCGTCAAGTGCCTATCACTGGACCTTCCGCCGGCCACCCAGCAGCTTCCTCAAATCGTAGTTCACGCTCGTCACGCCGAAACCCGGCTCCTGGTCGAACGGCTCCGTCACGTAGTACACATCACAGTCCCCGGCTGTCGCGTACGTCACCCGACTTTCCCGCGCCTTCCAGGCATCTTCGCTGCCCAGCTCCTCGGAATCCGGGACAAGCACGATCCCCAAGACATACGCCTCCGGCTTGTTGAAGGAGACCAGGATTTCGTTGCGCGTGACCGTGACCGTCGTGGCCGACGCCACACGCCCCTTCACCTCAATGAAACGCAAGTGCCCGGTCTTACCGTCTTTGGATTCGATGTCCCAGCCAAGGTTCTGATCTGACACGTCCCTGGGCTCATTGCCCAGCTCGCGCTCTACCCGCATGACAGCCAGCATGCCGAGCATCTCGACGCGCTTCTTCTCGTTGGCAAAGAGTCCCGCGTCCTGGTTGCGTTCACCCTTGAGTCGCGCCAGCAAACCGGCCGGCACCACCAGGGCGCCACCGGTCACAACCGGCGACAACGCGGCGATCTGTCGTTCCTTCCCCAACTCGTCCATCCGCCTGTGCAATCGGGTCTCCAGGTCGTCAGCCCGTTGCCGGGCCCTTGCCGAATTCAGCCGGGCGTTCGTTCTGCCGGCCTGTTCCTGCAACCGGAGTTCCTCGGCACGATGGTCCCAGTAGTTGATCTCGATCGTCAGCCGGTCCTTGACCGCTCGCATGGTCTTGACCACACGCTCTTCGTTGCGACCTTTCACCTCCGCCAGGTGTTCCGGTACCAGGTTCTGGACCGCGAACCCGAGGGCCTGCTGCTCAAGCTCGGACCCGCTACCGAATTCACCGGGCACATTCACCAGCAAAGCACACTCCTCATCCGTTGGCGGGCGGTAATCCAGATAGGGGGCACAGCCCGCGTGGACGGCGGACCCGTCGCGCCGAGTCTCAGTGAACTGGAGTCGCTTGGAGATCGTACGCCATTTGCCCGTCGCATCCGTTCGTGCATCGCGAATGCCGTGTTCCAGGTAGAAGAGAGCGCGCGGGTCCTCCGTCGGATCGTTTGGGTCTATCAGTACGGACCCCTGGCGCATCACCTGGCGGTGCCGCTCGAGTGTCAGGTCGATCACCGCATTCAGCAGGGGATGACCGGGGCACACAAATTCGGCCAAAGGTTGGCCCGTGACGTTGATCAGGTCTTTCTCGAACGTAATCCGTTCATATCTCGGCAAGACCACGTCGCGCGTGCCGATTTGCCGGTCGCGTGACCGGATCACCGCCGGCACATGCCGGATCTCGAAACGCTTCGTCTCGCGTTCGCGAACCGTGCCGCCCAGCCGTTGGAACGCTTCCATGAAGAAAGACTGAATGAAGTGGGGCTGCAACCGTCGCGCTTCGTTGCGCTCCATGTCCTCGCGGATAAGCTGCAGTTTCCGGTCATCCATCACGTCATGGACAAGCGCTTTCTCGTCAAGCAGCGCACGCAGATGGTCATGGTCCAGGGCTTCATCGACGACCTTCGTGAGTCGGGCACGCACCTCCGGTCGGTCGCCATACCGTATGGCTTCCAGCAGGAGCCCCCTCAGGCTCCGTTCGCCAAACGCTTTGCCGAGAATATCGAAAACTTGCCCTTGGAGAGCACTTGTTTCAGCCTCGACCTTCTGGCAAAGCCGGTGCAGCACCTGGCCTTCACGTGTTTCGCCGGCAACCAGGTTCCAAAGATGACAGACTTCCGTCTGTCCGATGCGGTGGATACGGCCGAAACGCTGCTCGAGCCGGTTTGGGTTCCACGGCAGATCGTAGTTCACCATCAGGTGAGCCCGTTGCAGGTTGATTCCCTCGCCCGCCGCGTCCGTCGCCACAAGGATGTGGACGTCCGGATCCTGTGTAAACCGCGAGGCAGCCTCACGCCGCTTCTCCCGTGCCATGCCCCCGTGGATTGTCACGATGCTATCCGGCGCTCCCGTCAACGTGCCGATTCTCCGGATCAGGTAATTCAGCGTGTCCCTGTGCTCGGAGAATAGAACCAGCTTGCGCCTCACGCCGTTCGCGGTGAACATCTCCGGGTTGTCCTGAAGCAGGGCGGATAGCTCTTCCCACTTGCGGTCGTTGCCGCTCCGCAGCACGGCTTCCGCTTCTCCTTCCAACCGCGCGAGAATGGCGATCTCCGCCTTCAGTTCCTCGATCGTCTGCGCGGCTGTGGCCAGGTCGATAATGCGCTCTTCAGCCTCCTCGATTTCCGCATCCGGCGCGTCTTCCAGGTCTTCCAGCTCTTCGAGCGTCAGGTCGGGGATGTCGTCCTCGTTTTGACGCCGCGGCAAAGCCCCCCTCCGCAGGAGCTCCTGCTCGCGCAATCGTTTCTCCAGCCGCTTCCGCCGTCGGCTCAACGATTGGTAGATCGCTTCCGGCGAGGAAGCAAGGCGGCGTTGCAGAATCGTGAGGGCGAAACCCACCGTTCCCCTTCGCCCTTCATTCTCCAGGGCATCCGCGCGGTTGAATTCCTCGCGCACGTACTCCGTCACCCGCGTGTACAGGGCGGCTTCCGCTTCTGACAGCCTGTAGCTGACCGTGTACGCCCTGCGTTCGGGGAACAGTGGCGTGCCATCGAACTTGACCAGCTTCTCCTTGATCATCCTCCGTATCAGGTCTCCGACGTCGACCTGGTGCACGCCGTCACGATACTTCCCCGCAAACCGATCGCCGTCCAGCAGGGACATGAAGAGCTGGAAGTCGCTCTCCTTCCCGTTGTGCGGCGTCGCCGTCATCAGCAAAAAGTGCCGGCACAACTCACCGAGCAGTTGTCCCAGCCGGTAGCGTTTTGTGTATTTCACCTCGTTGCCGAAATAGGACGCCGACATCTTGTGCGCTTCGTCACAGATCACCAGGTCCCAGTGGGATTGCTTCAGCTTCTCCCGCAATTCCTCGTTCCGGCTCATATGGTCGAGTCGGGCAATCAAGTAGTGCACTTCGAGGAACGGGTTTCCCGACGGCGACGACTCCACCTTGTCCCGGGTCAGCAGGTCGAAGTGGAGGCTGAACTTCTCATAGAGCTCATCCTGCCACTGTTCCGCCAGGCTCCCCGGGCAGACGATCAGGCACCGCTCAAGATCGCCGCGCACCATCAGTTCCCGGATCAGCAGCCCGGCCATGATTGTTTTCCCGGCGCCGGGGTCGTCCGCCAGCAGGAAACGAAGAGGGTGTCGCGGCAACATGTCCCCATACACGGCCGTGATCTGATGGGGGAGGGGTTGAATCAAGGACGTGTGTACGGCCAGGTATGGATCGAAAAGGTAAGCAAGCCGGATGCGGTGCGCTTCGGACACCAGGCGTAACGTGTTGCCGTCCGCATCGAAGGTCCACTGTTGCCCTGCGCCCTCCACCTCAAGGTCTGCTTCCCGGTCCCGGTACAGCAGCTCCGATCCCGTCCCCCCGTCGTCCGCCCTGTAGAACAGCTCAACCGCGGAATCGCCATACCACTTGGCGTCGACGACCGTGACTTTCTGTCCCGGAAGCACCCCGCGTATCACCGCGTCCTTCTTGAGCTCCTCCAACCGCATGGTCCCCCCTGCCGGACATCTCTCTCAGCTTTGATTACTCCGCGCTCTGCAACACGCCGTTACTTAGAAGGAAGTTGCAATGCAAAGCACAGTCTTGCATAGTTGAAAATCCGAAACAAGCGGTGAAGAAGGCAACATGGAACTCGATCGAGCAAAGGAGATTATCCGGGCCCTGGCCGACGGCGTTGATCCCTACACCAGCGACCAGTTCCCTCCCGAGAGCCCTTACCAGCGCGCCGACACCGTGCGCGCCCTCTACACCATCCTGGACGCCGCGGAATCCGAAAAGAAGCCGAAGAAACCGGTCGACCCAACGAAACCATGCGCCGGCGGCAAGTGGACGCCAGATGAAGAGCAGCGCCTCCGCGACGCCTTCACAGTTCACAAGCCCATCCCAGAGATCGCCAACGACCACGGCCGCACCACCGGCGCCATCACCGCCCGCCTAGTCAAGCTCGGCCTCATCGAGGACAACCCCGTCAACCGCGCCGGCCAGGGCAACCGCCCGCCACCGGCAACAACACCGCCGACACCGCGGCCGGCGGCACCAAGACTAGGCCCCATCGACCCCGACGATTGCCCCTTCTGACGGGGACCAAAGTCTGCCGCGCCGTCGCGCTCTGGGCGTTGAGGCGCCCCCGCACGTCGGCGCTGTGGGGACTGGTTTTCCCGGCCGGGATTCCCAACCGCGGGTCCTACGCCTGTGCGCCCTGCGGCTCCCTGAGAATCCGGCCGTCGCACCATCTCTTCGCGCTCTCGATCCACTCCACGGCGGTGGCCACGCGCGCCTGGTTCGCCTTGCCCGTTACGCCCTTCAGGGCCTCCAGCGCTTTCTCCAGGCTCGCAGATGGCCCTTCAGCTTCTCCGTATCGCACGGTCTCCCTGGTCTCGACGTCGATCGTCCGAACGTCTCCACCGCGAGTCAGGAGTGCCGGCATGGCGTTTTCGAGGGCCTTCTTGAAAGCGTCCCGCCCAGGGCGGAAGTAGTGTTTCAGCACGACCTCCGTCGTCTTATGTCCGGTCACACGTTGCACGAGCTCCAGCGGTACACCGGCTGCCAGTGCCAGCGTGATCCAGGTCACCCGGAAGCTGTGGAAATCCCGAACGCTTGCCCGCCGGAGCCCGCGCTTGCGGCCGGCGTGTACCTCGCCGCGGCATTTCTTCGGACGTTTCTGGCCGTTCTGCCGGATGATCTTCAATCCGGTCCGCGTCTCCATTTCCCGGAGGTAGGAGGAGACGGTCGCTTTACCCATGCCCATCTGGCGCGCGACTGCGGGCCCGCGCATGCCCCCGACGTACAGCTTGAACGCTTCCCTCATTCTTTCCCGCTTCTCCGCCACGATGGCGCCCGCTGGCAGGCCGTCCAGTGTGGCGAGTCCACGCACCAGCAGTTCCTCTTGCGGGACGACCTCCAGGGCCTCCTCGGCTTCCTTCTTCTTCCTCTCGTCCTCTGACTCCTCTTCCACGACGTCGTAGAACCCAGCCAGCTCGAAGACCTTCCGGACCCGGTAGGAAAGCGCCTGCGGGCTGTGAGCGTACATGGCCGCGTGCTCAGGGAAGAGGTAGTCCGAGTCCTCGACGCCGTGCTCCCGGATCGCGTCCGCGAGAAGCGCGAACATGGGGATCTCAACCGTCTCGCCGGTCTTCGATGTCTTTACGCGCACGAAGCGCGTCTCCAGATCCACGTCCTCCCACCGGAGCCGGCAGCAGTCGCCCAGCCGCATGGCCGTACACATTCCGGTCACAATCAGCGGCTGCATGAAGGGGCGCTTCTCCGTCGCCTTCAGGATCGCCTGCAGCTCGTCCTGGTTGAACGGCATACGGTGGGCCGTGTTCTCCTCCACCGTCACGATCCCATCGAAAGGGTTCTGCGCGATGTTGGCCTTCTTCGCCACCGCTTTGAACGCCGAGCGCAGCAGAACCAGCTTCGAGTTCCAGGTTCTCCCGCTTATCTTCCGATCCCGTTCCGCCCGCATGAAGGCCTCCGCGATCTCCGGCGTCACATCGGCCAGCGTCTCCGTGTCCGGGTAGTTCGTCTGCACGAACGCCACAAAAGCCTCAAACAGCTTGTGCGCCTGCTTCACGTAGCGGGGAGATCCCCGCCGGCGCCGCGGCGCCGCGTCCCACTCCTTCGCCAGGTCAGCGACCGGCACCGATCCGATCCGCCGGCCCGTCCGGATCACATGGAGCTTCTGGACATACTCACCGGCCTGGTGCTTCTCCTTCGCCTCCGCGAGGACCGCGTCGAACTTCTCTTGGGCTTTGCCCCGGGACCGCTCGAATGCCGCGTTCCCGTCCTGGCGAATCGATGCCGGGCGAGTACCCTCGATCTTGATCCGCAGGTTCACGCAATGCACCTTGCCGCCTAGGTTGTACCGCCCATACCACCACTGACTTGTCTTCCGCATTTCGAGTGGCATCATCACCTCCGCGTTGAGAGTTTGCTACAGAGCTGACAAGCGGGAAGTAATGAGCTACAGTAAGCGAAGAAGTAAGGAGTGAAGTGATGACCGCAACCCTCAGAGTGTTTGTTCAACTGCATGAGAGCATTCTGACGGATTGCACCGGGATTGTCAAACAAGTATCAAACATTTCCCGGTTTTCACCCCTCCAAACCATGCCGAAGGCTCACAAAAGCCAATAAACACAGGCATTCGGGGCGTAGCGCAGCCTGGCAGCGCGACAGCTTTGGGAGCTGTAAGTCGTGGGTTCGAATCCCACCGCCCCGACCATTTCATTTTTCCGGCGGAATTTCCGCCGTTCGGATCCGCGAAGGGCGATTCGGCGATGGCGAAAACGTCCGTCAAGAGGTCGTCGTCAAGGTGGGCTGACAGGCCGGTCCCTGTTCTTCAGGTGGAGTTTCCGAATCCGTGGCGAATTCTGGCGAATTCGCCGAAAAATCTGAAATGGTCGAGCCTCCTTGAAGATATCCGAACCTGGTTTGAGCGGCAAGCACCCGACTGAGCCGTAGCCCGACCCCCTCGGCGCTTCAGGTTCTTGTGCCACCCCCTTCTTCAATCCATGCTCTCGCCGCGCCGGAACGCGAGTGCTACGCAATAAGAGTGAGCTCAGACATCCCAAGCGAAGTGCACATCGGTAGTGCGTAGGCAATCATTGCAGCGTTCAAGTTCCGCCTCTGGCAGCTCCCTCAGGAAACCATGCTCTACCCAAATATGGGGATAGGCTGTTCGGAATACAAACTTCACGAACTTACCAACGGAGATCGCACCAACACTGCCACAGCGGCAATCTCCATGCTGCATGTGCACATGCGCGCCAGGGTGGACTTCCGTGTTGTTCTCCGGATCAAAGTCAAAACGCATCGGAGTGCGGAGGCGGCACAGCCCATGTTCAAGCTGGTCAGACGCTGCACAGAGTTCGACCATTTCGGGAAGATCCCCGCCCTCGACCTCCTCTCTGGACAGGGAGTATGGACATTGTGCGAAGTCCATCCTCAGCCTTCCGTATGATGGCGCAAGTTGGCACGAGTTCGACCGTGTCACAGCTCGTGTCATAGCTTATTGCCCCCTTCCCGCAGGACATAGGCGCGGTTCGGATCCGTCGGTCCCACGCCGGACTCTTCGAAGATATTCTTCTGGAGAAGGGCCTTCAAATCGCGTTGGAGCGTGCGCCGATCGACCCCCGTGGCCAGTTGCTCGTAGTCCTTGAGCTGTAGCTTTCCTTTCTCCAGCACAAATCCCAGGGCCTTGGCCTGTCGTTCGTTCAGGTTGTGCTCCCGAACGAGCAAGTCAATCTTGATGACCTTCGTGCCGCGCTCCTTGACTTCGTCCATCTGCGTGGCGAGCCCTGTTGTGAAATAGTCGAGCCAGCCGGTCAGATCCATGCCGTTGTCCCGGACGCCCTGGATGGCGGCATAGAATGCTGCGCGATCGCGGTCGTAGAACTCACTTATCGATCCAGCGATAAATCGTGTCCTGGCTGACTCCGAGGTGTTCCGCGATCTCCTCAGGCGAATGCCATCTTTCTGGTCCTGACATTGGTTCGCGCCTCCGCTTCGTGGCGTCGCAAATGCTCCGCAATGATACAGTCTAAAACGGATTACTACACACCAAAGTCCCGAGAGGAGCGCGAGTTTCGCCTCTACACCTGGGAGCCGGTGCCCGGCACCTTGCCCTGATCACGTGCCGTCTCGTCCCGGCGGGCGGCCAGTCTGAGCAGCACTACGGTCACAGCAGCCACTGCCGCACCGCACAGGACCGTGCAGGCGACCGTGTGCCACGGATGTTCGCCGTCGAACCTGGGCGCCAGTGTCGTGTACCGGAGTTGGGGCCAGCGATTGAACACCGGGTGCCGGTACTTGTAGAGGCGCCCCGGGTGCTGCATGCTCATCACCCCGATTACCATGCCTACCAGCGCAGTGCAGGCACAGGCCACCCGGTACCACCGGGCACTGACAGCTGCCACGGCCGCGGCACAGGGCACGGCCAGCAGTGCTGCCACGGGCACCCAGTAGCGCATGGGCGGACACCTGCCGCCACGCCAGTCGTCGAACATTCCAACGGCGAGCCAGTGCGCCAGTGCCATACCTGCGATCCAGAGCCCCATCCGGTTCTTCTGCTTCCAGAGCAGGACCGTGCCCGGCACGGCAAGTACTGCCAGTGGAGTGTAGAACAGCAGGCCGTTGTCCCTGTCGAACCAGAAGCCGGGCCAACCCCTCAGTATCCCGTTCACCGGTGAGAGTCCGGGGTGTGTGGAGATCGGGACCGGGATCCCATAGAGGCGGTGCTGGTATGTGCTGACCCACACCAGCGCGGCCGCCAGCGGCAATGCAAAGGCGAGCCAAGCGTACTTCGACCGGGTCTGCCTGCTTTGCCGCGTCTCGATGACGAGACAGGCCGTGAGCAGGGCCGAATGCAGCCAGAACTTGGTGTGGATCCACAAGAGCATGCCGAGGATCAGAGCTGTTGCGAAGAGCAGTACCATCGCGCGCAGGCCAGTTGCCCGCCCGGCCATTATGATGAGCAGGAAGCCGAGCGCTATGCACAGAGCCGCCGGCAGGTCGGGGTATACCGGCCAGGTGTAGAACAGCAGCGGCGCAGACAGGGGCAGGGCCAGTCCCGCCACGATTGCAGCAGCCCGGTTGTGAGTGACCTCCCACGCCAGCCGGAGTCCGACCAGGCCGAGACAGGCGGCAAAGAGCTTCAGCCAGAGCGCCACGGCGAAACGAACACGTTTGTTCCAGTGGTAGCCGACCCGGTAGACAGGCGCCAGGAGTGCGGGCATTCCCACGGGGCACAATGACAGAGCCCTGTTGCGCCAGTACTTGTCCGGGGCGGACCTGAGCTTTCCGCGGACATGGGGCAGCCAGTACTCCTTGTGCTTGATATAGCCGCTCACATGGCGGTTGTAGTAGGCTTCGTAGTCGTGGTTGCGAATGTTGTTGAGTAGATCGACGTCACCGTCGAACGCAATGCTGTGGGCGATAAGCAGGTAGTGTGGCTCATCACCGGTCAAGCGGTAGTAACGGTACTCCGATTCGGGGTCCGGTGTGATGCCTGCGCCCGGCAGACACAGGAACAGCGCCCAGAGAGCTGTCAGCCCCAGGGCATACAGGAGATTAGAACGTGTACAGAACTTCAGGATTCCACCTCCCAAGCCCTTCCGGCACTCACCTCTCTTAGATTGAACCGCGCGCCCTGGTTGTCAGAGTTCATTGATTGGTCATTTCTCGCTGAGATGTTCGCGAAGGAGTCGACTCAGTTGCCCTGCCAGGTATAGCGGCAGGGATAGGAGCGAATAGGCCAGGTTGCAGGTACCGTCTTTGCCGCCGATCGCTGCCGTGAAAGATCCGATCGACGGTTTGTCCATGTTCAGGCGCGCGGCGAAATCCCGTTTCTTCTCCGCAAGAAACACATGAAGTGACTTCAAGCTCCCTGACGATCCTGCTCGCACTTCAACGGGAACGATCTGGTCTTCATGAGCCCGGAGGTAATCGACTTCGGCATTCGCGTTCTTCTGCTCCCGATGCCAGTAGAACAAGGGCTGTTCCTGAAACGCCGGGGCGGAACTAAGCAGTTCCTGTCCCACGAACTGCTCCGCGAGCCCGCCCTCCTGAACCGTGAGCAATTCGGATGCGTCCGGCAGGCTCAGGCCGCACAGGCTGTTGCACAGGCCGATATCCATCAGTAGCGGCTTGAAATGGCTTTCCGATGCCTCTGCGCCCAAGGGTATCCCATTGCCGGATGTGTGCCGGACGAGAGTCACGATGCGGCTGAGCTCAAGAAGCTCGAGCGCAGTTCGCAGATCCGCGGATCGGACCTCCCGGCTGATATTCACGTAGCGGAGCTTCCGTCCAATATTCCTTGGCACATAGCGCAGCACGTGTCGCATATTGCGCTGCTGGGCGCGCGTGCCGTATTTCGCAAAGTCGTCCTGTAGGGTTGTCGCAACGAATGCCAGAACGCGCTGCACTTCCAGGAGGTCACGACGCTCAACGTATGCCGCCACGGCCGATGGCATCCCTCCCACGAAGAAATAGGTCCGAAGGAGGTCGCGCAATTTGCGATGCACGGCGTCCCCGAGTTCGTCGCCGACATGATAGGCACTCAGGAGCTTCGCTACCGCATCCTCCCCCATGGCCAAAAGGAACTCCTGGAAACTCATCGGGTAGAGGTGCAGGTACTCGATCCGCCCGACAGGCATAGAGTGCCGGAACTCGCGTAGAGCAAAGTCCAGCAAAGAGCCGGCGGCTATAACGTGCAGGTCTGGTATCTCTTCATGAAAGTACCGTAGGCAGGCGATGGCCTTCGGACAGGCCTGGATTTCGTCGAGGAACAGCAACGTGCGACCTGGTTCGATGGGCTGATTGAAGTACAGACTCAGCTCCTGCACGATCTGCGTGGCTTCCATGCGGTCGAACAAGGAGTGCAGGTCTTCCTTCTGCTCCAAGTTCACCGTCAAGAGGGATGAAAAATGCTCTTTTCCAAACGCCTCCACGAGATAGGTCTTCCCCACCTGGCGAGCCCCGCGCACGATCAACGGTTTTCTGCCCGCCCGGTCTTTCCATTCCACAAGTTCTTCTTCAGTAGTACGGTTCACGATATCACCATTGGATTATTGCGGAACTAGCCTGCAAACATGACTGGATAATAGCATGTTCCAGCTGCTACTCAAGTCCTAATGTGCTCAGCGCAGGTGCATGCCGGGACACTGCCCATCTTCTGCATGGCTTTCACGCTTCCGCTCAGATACAAAACTCCAGCCCAAAACGAATGACCCAAGAAAGCACCCAACCTCTACAGAGCCGTCTCAGGGGATTTGCATAGCAGTTGTGCAGCCATTTGCCCTTGCCGCTCATGCCAGGTTCGGATGTCTTCAAGGAGCCCCGACCATTCCCCCCCCTTTGCGACTTACAGGGTCAGCAATTCTCATTATGGCCACGCCTCCTGCGACACAAGGTCGCAGGGGGCGTGGCCATAATGAGAATTGCTGTTACAGGGTTGCACTCGATCGACGGCGGCGTCATAGTGAGTGCACGCTGAAACGAATTCTATGCGCAGAGGAACGAGAATGACTGATGCTGCTGTTGATGTTGCCGGGAAACATGTCGATGCCCTCGTTGCCGACGGCAAAACGCTCTACGGCGTGTTCGAGCTCATCGACCCGTTGCCGGGTGACGATCCTGCCACGGACGGGGTCCGTTCCGCCGTCGCCGGCATCGTGGATGTGCTCGACGCGCTGGATGAGAATCCGGTTGACGACGTGCGGGCCGGCATTATCGCGCTCCTGGAACAGGACGAGCACGACAAGGCAACCGTGTTCGAGGGCTGGCTGAAGTTGCTGCGCGCCGCGAGGCCGTACCACCGGACGATCGGAGCAATCTGTGCCGACTATTCCCGATGGATTGCGGGCCTGCCCTCGGAGACCTTCAACTCCTGCCTCTACACGATGGGTGGCCTGTGTTCCTGCTACGGCAACGATGCGCACCGCCTCGTGGACATCCTCTGCCACTACATCAAGGAACTCGCGCCGGCTCGACAGACCCACTATCTCGAGATGCTGGAAACCTACGGCGGTCACCTCGAAACCAAACCGTTGACGGGGCTCATGGAAACCCTACCGCTGCTGTATGCGCGCGACGACGAGAAGCTCCTGGAGCAGTTCAAAGAGACGTTCACGGTGGAAACCCTCGCGGAGCAAAACGACGCCGGCAAATGCGTCTGCGCCATTGCCGCCCTGGGACAGTCTCTGCCGCTCGAGCAGCAGGCGCTCGTCGTCCCACTGACGATGACCGCCGCGGCACAGTCTCACGGCAGTGCGACCCAGCTCGCGACGCGGTTGCCCCGGAAAGCGCAGGACACCGATGAATCCAACAGACTGCGCTACATCGAGACGTCCAAAACCATCGTCGAAAGCGCCGGCATCTGCACCGTCGGGTTCTGCCTGCGCGAGTTGCCCGGCCTCGTTGCCCGAGTGCCCGCCGAAGAGCTGGCCGCGTGGGTCGACTGCGTGCGTGAAACGTCCGAACGCTACGGCGCCCGCGCAGCAGCCGCCTTCGTCGACAAGGCGACCTCGGCCAGCCGTGAGTGCTGGGACGGCCTGGGCGCGGGGTAGATACCGCATCTCTCGGTGTACGTCCCTCCTTCGTAGAGCGTCCGTAGGGTGCGGCTCCGTGAGCCGCACCGCAGGGCGCAGGCCGCGCGTGGCGCTCCTTCTCGTCTCCGGTCGGCGTGCCACGCCGACCTCCGGCGAGTCTACGAAGGTGGGAGAACGCGACCTTTGTAGAGCGTCCGTAGGGTGCGGCTCCGTGAGCCGCACCGCAGGGCGCAGGCCGCGCGTGGCGCTCCTTCTCGTCTCCGGTCGGCGTGCCACGCCGACCTCCGGCGAGTCTACGAAGGTGGGAGAACGCGACCTTTGTAGAGCGTCCGTAGCGTGCGGCTCCAAGAGCCGCACCGCAGGGCGCAGGCCGCGCGGACCACCGTCTCGTCCCAGGCCCGCGCCGGGAGCGGGCCTGCGGCTAGTCCGGGAAGGGCAGGCTTTTCTCGATTGACGTGTTGCGGTAAAGCTGCATAAAACTAGGGTTTCGGATGCACATCGACTATCTGGAGACTCACATGAGCAAACTCGAAGGCAAGCGAGCATTGATTACGGGTGGAGCACAGGGATTGGGCGAAGCCCTTGCCGAGCGACTGGCACAGGAGGGTGCGGACGTCGTGATCGGCGACGTGAACGAAGTCGGGGCCGTGGCTACCGCGGAGCGCATCGCCGCGGCTACGGAGCGCAACGTGCTGGGTGCGCGCGTGGACGTGACCGAACCCGGGCAGGTCGATGCCCTTTTCGATATGGCCGTACGCGAGCTCTGCGGCCTGGATATTGTCGTCTCCAACGCCGCGATCCTGATTGCGGAACCCATCCTGGATGCCGATCCGGAGAAGTGGCGCGCGGTGATGAATGTGAATCTGTTCGGCAACTTCCTGGTGACGCAGGCCGCGTGCAAGATCATGAAGCCCCAGGGCAGTGGTTCGATCATCCAGATCAACTCCAAGTCGGGCAAGAAGGGCAGCGCGCGCAACTCCGCGTACGCGTCCTCCAAGTTCGGCGGCATCGGCCTGGTCCAGAGCGTCGCGCTGGAAATGGCGGAATACGGCGTGCGCTGCAACGCCATCTGCCCCGGCAACCTGCTGGACGGCACGCTCTGGACACACCCGGAGAAGGGACTCTTCGTCCAATACCTCGAGGCCGGCAAAATCCCCGGTGCCAAGACCGTCGACGACGTACGCGCAGCCTACGTGAACCAGGTGCCTCTGCGCCGCGGCTGCCGCTACGAGGACGTCGGCAACATGGTGGTGTTCCTGGCATCGGACCAGTCCTCCTACATGACCGGCCAGGCCATCAACGTCACGGGCGGGCAGGAGATGCGGTAGGGGCTGGGTGGAAACGTAGGTCCGAATTGCATTCGGACCCAACCCACGTCGGTTGTTTCAAATGACGAAGGGGGAGCACCACACCTGAGCGGTGTTGGGTCCGATTGCAAATCGGACCTACAGCCGTTCGCCGAAAACCACGACCTGGTTGAGGTGCAGCGTTCCTTTTGGCTCCAGGCCGAGCTTCAGGAAGCGGCACTGTGGTTTCTCCCCAAGGTCGACCGTCCACTCGGTGCACACGGTATCGGCTTGCCACGCGCGGTCCCATTCTTTCTCGTCGTTCGATGTCCACAGCGTCACGCCCTTCGCGCGGTCGAGCAGCTCTTTGCTGCCGCTCTTGCGGTTAACGATACGGACGTGACTGACCTTTGACGGAGCGGCGAGCTTGATGACGACGGCGGGAGAGTCCGTCGTTTCAGCCGAGTGGAAGGCGTGCTGCTTCACGCAGGGTGGCGTGCCGCTCAGCAAGTGGGCGTTGTCGACGTTGTAGGCGGCGGGGCCTGACCCGATGATCTTGTAGGTCGCGTCGCGCGAGATTTCCTTCGTGCCCTTGTGCGTGCGGAGCGGCGCCTTCGATTCCGCCGGCAGAATCCACCCGCCCTTCAGGCTGCGCGCGGGGGAACGGCGCGCCCTGGGCTTGTTCCTGGACTCCAGGTATGCGTGGGATATCTCGGTCGCTTTGCGGCGGGCGGCCTCGTCGTAATTCCAGAATTCCTGGACGATCGCTTCGACTTCGGGATAGTCCTCGCCCGTGTCGCCGATGCGCTTGCGCAGGGCGGCGAGCTCGGCTTTCAGCTCCCTGACCGCCGAGGCGTACTTCGGGTTGTCGTATTGGTTGACGACCTCGCCGGGGTCCTCGCGCAAGTCGTAGAGTTCCCAGCCCGGCGGCGTGCGGTTTTCACCTCTATAGTTGCATCCATAGTAGAACATCAGTTTGAAGTCTTTGGTGCGAATGCCGACGTGCCCGGGGTTGTCGTGGTGCGCCATGTGCATCCAGTAGCGGTAGTAGGCCGCCTGCTTCCAGCCGGGAGGCGCTTTGCCGGTCTCGCAGGCCACGCGGAAGCTGCGCCCCTGCATGACGGCGGGGGTCTTGACGCCGGCGAAGTCGAGCATGGTGGGACCATAGTCCACGTTTTCCACGATCGCGTCGGTGCGGGTGCCGGCGGGAATCGTTTTCGGGTAGCGTACGATGAAAGGCATGCGCATGGACTCCTCGTACATCCAGCGCTTGTCCATGTAGTCGTGTTCGCCGAGCATGAAGCCCTGGTCGCCGGTGTACATGATGACCGTGTTGTCCATCACGTCTTCCTCCCGCAGGTAGGCAAAGAGCCGGGCCAGGTTGTCGTCGACGCCCTTCACGCAGCGCAGGTAACGGCGCATGTATTCGTTGTAGGCTTGCCGCTTGGCCTGCTCATCGGTCAGTTCCGGCTCCTTGGCCCATTTCTGCGTGTAGTTGCGGCGCGGATTGCGCCTTCCGATCGAAGTGCCGATGTGTGGCAGCAGCTCGTCGTTGTGGCCACGCGTTGCGATGGAGCCGAACTTCGGCTGTTTCCACATGTTCTCGGGTTCGGGGATCAACGTGTCGGCGAGATAGCTGTCGTAGCGTTTGGCGTGGTCGAAGAAGTCGTGCGGGGCCTTGTAGTGGTGCATGAGGAAGAACGGCTTCTCGCGGTCCCAGCCTTCCTGCAGCCACTCGAGGGTGATGTCGGTGATCGCGTCGCTGGAGTGTTTCCCCTCGAACTTGATCGTGTTCTTTGGCCATGGGTTTTCGCCCTGCACGCGGAACTCGGGATCATGGTACTTGCCCTGCCCGGGAAGCACGCAGTAGTAGTCAAAAGCGCCCGGTTCCATCTTCAGGTGCCACTTCCCGATCATGGCGGTGTGATAGCCGGCCTTCTTCATCTCCAGCGCGAGATACTGGCGTTCCGTTTCCAGCTTGCCGCCCAGGTCGTAGACACCGTTCCTGTGCGGGTACTGGCCGGTCATGATCGCGGCACGGCTGGGGGTACAGATCGAATTCACACAGAACGCATTCTCCAAGACAACGCCCTCCCGCGCGAGGCGGTCGATCGTCGGCGTCGGGTTCAGTTTCCGAAGCCGACCGCCGTAGGCCCCGACGGCCTGCGACGTGTGATCGTCGGACATGATGAACAGGATGTTCGGTTTCCGTGCGGCATGACCCGCGGCGGCCAGTGTGAGGATCAGGGGGACTATTCTGAGCAACGCGTGTTTCATCTCGGAGTCTCCTTCCGTAAGTCCGAACTGCATTCGGACCCACTTCTATAGAGGCAGACCCGGTAAAAGGCAATTCAGGAGTGACAACGGCCGTATCAGCCGCTAGCATCTGCGGACAGTGTTTTCTGTTGTGTTCACGCAATCGAGTCACCACCCAACGGAGGAGCAGGCCAATGAAGAAGAGAGTCATGATCGCACCGAGACGATATGTCCAGGCACCGGATGTTCTGCAGGAGGCGGGCGAACTGGTTGGCGCGATCGGCAAGAAGCCGATGGTGTTGTGGGACGCGACGGTTAAGGGCATCGTCGGCGACACCTTGTTGACAAGCC
Organism: uncultured Victivallales bacterium; assembly: GCA_964555035.1. Lineage (GTDB taxonomy): Bacteria > Verrucomicrobiota > Kiritimatiellia > UBA8416 > CAYOBW01 > CAZKRK01. The sequence continues at coordinate 31,057 of CAZKRK010000019.1, forward strand.
TCAAAGAGGCCGGACTCGAAGTCGTGGACGTGGACTTCATGGGCGACTCGACCAAGGGCGAAGCCGAGCGCGTGGCCGGCATCGTGAAGGAATCCGGTGCGGATGTCTGCATCGGCGTCGGCGGCGGCAAGACGCTGGACACGGCCAAGGCCGCGGCGGCCGCGGCCGGGACGAAGACGATAACGATTCCGACAATCGCATCCAACGACTCCCCCACCAGCTCCTACACGGTATGGTATGACGACGACGGCAACTGCATGGGCTTTGAGAGCTGGGGCGTTAACCCGGACCTCGTGTTGGTGGATACGCAAGTGATTGCCAACGGGCCTGTCTCCGCGTTCGTGGCCGGTATGGGAGATGCTCTCGGCACGTGGGTCGAGGCCGAAGCCTGCCAGCAGGTAGACGCCCCGAACCTGGCCGGCGGCTACGCCACGATGGCGGCCTTCGCCATCGCCAAACTCTGCTACGACGCGCTGCTCGAGCACGGCGTCGCGGCCAGGGAAGCGGTCGAGAAGAACGAAGTCACGGAGGCGGTCGATAAGATCGTCGAGGCCAACGTGCTCCTGTCGGGACTCGGATTCGAGAGCGGCGGCGTGGCGACGGCCCACATGGTCGCGAACTGCCTGCCTTCGTTCCCGGAGTGTCACGGCCTGATGCACGGCCACGAGGTCGGGTTCGGCGTCATCACGCAGGTCTGCCTGGACAAGACCATGAGCGATGAAAGGCGGAACCGGATCGTCGATTTCGAAATCGCGATCGGCCTGCCGGTAACGTTCAAGGACATCGGGCTGGAGGGCATCGATCGCGAGCGTCTGAAGGCGATCGGCGACATCTGCGGCGGCGAGGGGTCGCTCTGCGCGAACCACCCCTTCCCCGTTACCTCAGAGGACGTGGTCAATGCCATGGTCGCGGCCGATGCTCTCGGCACGGAGCGCAAGAAGCTCGCGGGCCTGGGTGAGTAACGATGCAGGAACGACAGGCTGCACTTGAGGCTGTTCGGCGGAAGCCGGACATGTCGGTCCTGATTGTGGGCGGCGGCGTGATCGGGGCCGGCTTGTTCCGCGAGCTGGCCCTGCAGGGCGTCGACGTCCTGCTGGTGGACCGGGGCGACTTCTCCCGCGGAACCAGCGCGGCCCCTTCGCGCATGATTCACGGGGGCTGGCGTTACCTCGAGTTCGGCGAATACAGGCTGGTCACGGAATCCGTCAACGAACGCAACCGGCTGGTCAAGAACGCGCCCCACTACGTCAAGCCGCTCCCGACCGTCGTGCCCATCTACAGACGGGTCTCCGGTCTCGGGAGCTGGCTGCGGCGCACGCTCGGGTTCGGCGCCGGCAAGCGTCCCCCCTACCGTGGTTCGTTCCTCGTCAAGCTGGGACTCTCGGTCTACGATTGGGTCGGCCGACAGACACGCTGCATGCCGCGCCACACCTTCACGTCGCGGGCAGAGTCCCTCGCGGAAATGCCGGGGCTAAACCCGGACATCCTCTGCACGGCCACCTACTACGACGCGTCCGTCAGCTATCCGGAGCGACTGTGCATGGAGCTGCTCTTCGACGGCGAAGAGCTGTGTGCCGACGCCCGGGCAGTCAACTACCTTTCGCTGGACAGCGCGTCGGGAGACACCATCGTCCTGCGCGATGAGGTGTCGGCTGAGACCCTCGAAGTCAAACCGCGCATCGTGGTCAACGCCACCGGCGCCTGGATCGACTTCACCAACAAACGCATGGGGCTCGAGACGAAGATGATCGGCGGAACCAAGGGCGCGCACCTCATGCTCGAGAATCCCGAGCTGTGCAAGGCCCTCGGGGACAGGATGGTCTTCTACGAGACGCCGGACGGCCGCGTGTCGATCACCATGGTATGGCAGGGCAAGGCCATGATCGGGTCGACCGATATTCGCTGCGACGATCCGGACACGGCCGTATGCGATGACGACGAAATCGACTACATGATCGACGCCATCAAGACCGTCTTCCCGAAGATCGAGGTCGACCGGTCGCAGATCCTGGGCAGCTTCAGCGGCGTGCGCCCCCTGGCCAACAAGGAAGCCGCGACGACCGGCCAGCTCAGCCGCGCTCACAAGTGTACCGTGCTTGAACCGGGCGACGGTCCGCTGTCGTTCCCCGTGCATTGTATGGTGGGCGGCAAGTGGACGCCGTTCCGCGCCTTTGCGTCGGATGTTACCGACACGCTGCTGGCGTCGCTTGACCGGGAACGGCAGGCGGACTCCCTGTCCCTGGCCATCGGCGGCGGCAAGGACTATCCCGACAGCGAGGCCGCCAGGCAGAGCTGGGTTGCCGCGCTGGCGGAGAAGAGCGGCCTGCCGGCCGAACGCGTGGCGACGTTGCTCTACCGCTACGGAACCCGCGCCGAACAGGTGGCCGAGTTCCTGGTCGCCGAGGACGACGCCCCGCTGGAGAACCACGCCGGCTACACGCGGCGCGAGATCGAATTCATGGTGCGCCACGAACGCGTGATGCGCCTGGACGACATCCTGCTCAGGCGCACGGCAATCGCGTTGGCCGGGGAACTCACGGCCGGGCTGCTGACCGAGCTGGCAGACATCGTGGCTCCGCTGCTGGGTTGGACTCCGGAACAGACGAAAGAGGAAATGGAACACACATCCAGCATTCTGGCGGAGAAGCACGGAATCGCAATAGACAAGTAAGACCGTTTGCGAGGACGGTTTGGAACTGACCGCGGACACGGCCTGGAGACGGCGGTCCTCCGCCGTTGCCAGCAAGGGTCGAGCACGGACAGAAACAGAGATGGGCAGAGTTCCCCCTTGTTTCGTCCCATGCACTCACGTTTGCACGCAACGGCGGAGGACCGCCGTCTCCAAGGATGTGACAACGTCGATATAAGAGGACCATTATGCACGAACTGACATCCACCGAGCGCGTGATGCGCGTGTTGCGCAGGGAAGAACCGGACCGTGTTCCCCACTTCGAATGGCTGATCGACAGCAAAGTGCGCGAGGCGCTTTGCCCCGGAAGCGGCACACACAACGAGTTTGCCGTCCGCATGGGGCATGACGCCGTCCTGGTCGGGCCGGACTTCAAGAAGGAAGAGATTGGGCCTGGGCTTGTCCGCAGCGAATGGGGATACGTAACGCAACGCGGCGCCGAGGAACACGGCGTGGAAGTCGAATCCCCGATCGGGTCGCGGGAGGACTTCGATGCCTATCGCCCGCCCGACCCGCACGCCCCGGGACGCTACGAGTCGATCAAGAAGGCCATTGCCGAGTTCAAGGGGCAAAAGGCAATCGGCGTCCACTTGAACGACGTCTTCTCCATTCCGCGTTACCTGATGGGGATGGAAGACCTTCTGCTGAACATCGCGCTCGACCCGGAGTTGGTCAAAGCCGTCGTCGAAATGTCGGTCGACGTCAACGTCACCATGGCCAGGGAAGTGGCCGCGCTGGGAGCCGATTTCGTGTGGACAGGCGACGACTACGCCGGCAACACGGGTCCCATGATGGCGCCCGAGCAGTTCCGTGAGATCTTCTATCCCGGCCTCTGTCGCGTGATGGGCGGCTTTAAGGAACAGGGCCTGCCCATCATCAAGCACACCGACGGCGACCTCTGGTCCATTATCGACATGATCATCGACTCCGGCATCGACTGCCTGGACCCGATCGACCCGCAGGCCGGCATGGACCTGGCGAAGGTCAAGGAGCTCTACGGCGACCGCGTCGCCCTCAAGGGAAACGTGGACTGCGCCGCGACGATGACCTTCGGCACACCGGAGGAAGTGATCGAAGAGACCAAACAGGCGCTGCGCATCGGCATGCCCGGCGGCGGCTTCATCCTCTCCTCAAGCAACTCGATCCACTCCAGCGTCAAGCCCGAGAACTACAAGGCAATGATGGACACGTTGCGGGAGTTCGGCAGCTATCCGGTATCGGTATAGCGGGAGCCGCCCCGGAGACGGGAAAACGGGCTCGCCGAGGGCGAGCAACATCACAGCCCGGCGAGGATCGCCGGGGGCAACGCACGCACCACCCGAAGCCCCGCTCCCCAGCTACATCTGAACGCGGCCAGAGGGACGTTGCTCCCCTTCAGGGAGCCTGGGTGGTTGGGAGTCTGACCGGTCACCAGGGTCTCACCCTGGGCTGGGACGTGTGTCCCCGTTGGGGACGGGCGCTCTAGCTGCGACGTGCGTCCCCGTTAGGGACGGGCGCTTCATCGCAACGGCGAATCTGATGCTCATGCGCGGATCCGCTTTCGCCGAGCTACGGCGGGACAGGGCGGATTTCCGCGCCTACGGGGTCAGCGCCGCGTGTGTCCGGCACAAGACCGTCCGATAATCACACGTGCAGTGTACGGTTTTCGGTCACGCTTCAGCGTAGGCGTTGGCCATGCCCCCCGGGACGAAGTGCTGTCCAACACGGCAAAAGACGTAACTTCCTGGTCATCAACCTGATGCCCGAATCCATCCTGCGGTCCTGCGAAGGTTGGCACGCGCGTTGCGATAGAGCTGGACGTGCTGGGTGAGCAACGACTGTACGAGCGCTCGACAGTACACGCGAGAGTCTCATACGGCTTCGGGCGGGGAAAACCGACACTCAGCCGGAAGTCGTTGTGGTGTCCCAGCCTGGCGCAGATGCCCAGGCTGGGATGCGCTTCAAAGGACTTCAGCGGCCGCCCAGCTCCACCACCCCCACCCAGTCGAGGTCAAACCTGGCCAGGTACTTCCGCAGACGGTCGGCGTCGTTCACGACCTTGCGTTTGCCGCGTGAAACGGCGAAGAGTGCGCGGCCGGCCTCGGACAGGGTGCGGGATTCGCGGCATACCCGGATCACGTCGGCGAGTTGTACGCGGTCGAACCGGTCGAACCCCGCCGCCCGGTCCGCCCCGAGGACCTCCTCCAGAACCAGGTCGTCGTCGCTGCGTTCGACGGTCCACCACTTCTCGCGAAGGCGCCCGATTTCGTCGTCTACGACGTCGACCGTGATGCGGCCGCCGGGAGCCAGGGTGGCCATGCGCACGACGGCATTGTTGAGGTCACGGAAATTGGCGGTCCAAGCCGCGTCGGACGACCGGGCAAAGGCAAGGAAACGCTGGCGCGCTTCCTTGCTCATGCGCACGAAGCGGCGCTGCCGTTCGGCAAACCGCTCGAGTTCGTAGTCCAGGTTCGGCTCGATGTCCTCGATGCGGTCGCGCAGGCCCGGGTAGAGGAACGTCCACAGATTGATCCGCTCGAAAAGGTCCTCTCTGAAACGCCTTGCCGCTACGTCTTCGCGCAGGTCGCGATTGGTGCCGCACATGAGCTGGAAGTCGCTGCTCACTTCCTCGTCCGACCCCATCGGAAAAAAGAGCTTCTCCTCGATCGCGCGCAACAGCATCGCCTGCTCGTCCAGGCCAAGCTCGCCAATCTCGTCGAGGAAGAGCATGCCGCGATCAGCCTCACGCAACAAACCCGGCCGGTCCCGGCCGGCCCCGGTAAAGGCGCCCTTCCTGTGCCCGAAGAGGGTCGACAGCGCAGTGTCACCGCGCAGGGTGGCGCAGTTCACTTCAATGAACCGGCCCGTGAGCTGGCCCCGCGATCGCTTCAGCTCGTGAACGCGCCGGGCCACCAGCGATTTGCCCGCGCCCGTGGGGCCCATCACCAGGATGGGCTCGGTGGAGTGCATGGCCACGCGTTCGATTTGCTCGATCAGCTCGTTGAACGCGGCATTGCGCGTGGGGATGCCTGACTTCAGATACGAAACGTCATCCGCCTTGCCCTGCTTCATGCGCGAAGCGATCCGGTCGTACTTGGACAGATCGAGATCGATGATGTCGAATTGGCCCGGTCCGCCGGCCTCTTTGCGCCTGGGAGGACTGCTCTGAATCAGGTTGGCCGGGATGTAGCGCGCCTCCGTCAGCAGAAACAGGCAGATCTGTGCCACGTGCGTGCCCGTGGTGATGTGGACAAGGTACTCCTCGTTCTCCGGATCGAAGGCGTACCCGCGCGCAAAGTCGTGCAGGGCGGCGTAGACCGCCTCGAAGTCCCACGGATCGGCAAACTCGACATTCTGTGCAACGACTTCCGTCTCGGGAGAAACGCCCCCAATGTCACCGGTAACCAGCTCCGCCAGCTTCGCGTACTTCCGCTGATACAGCAGCTCGAAACGATCGACCAGCAGCTCCTCGTGTTGGCACAGACTGACCGATGGCCGCCAGCGGTTCCAGCGGTCAGCCTCCTGTCCCCGGTCCAACGTCGGACCAAGCAGACCTATGACGACTGTTTTCATGTGGCTGCTCGTGTCATCCCGAGGACACCAACGGCCAGCCCCTCACCCGCCTCCGCTGCACTGCGGCGACGGGGCGATATCAAAAGTCAGGAGTTCCGTTGCGCTCCGACCGGTCCACGGCACTCCGTTCGCTCCGCTCA
>CAZKRK010000020.1:0-6762 GCA_964555035.1 uncultured Victivallales bacterium
TCTTGTTTTTTTCGACAGCTTTGGGAGGGTGAGTCACTAATCTTTCTACTTAATCGCTCCTCTACGCGCCGCGAAACCCGCGCGACCCTTTTCGGATGGGGTCGAGCCGGCGGGAACCGCCCGTGACGGCCCTCGGAATGCAATCGGCAATCGCTAATCATCAATCAACCCCCGCCCTTTCAGCCACGCCAGGCACTTCGTCTGCCAGGCTTTCCAGTGCTCCCCCTTGCCGCAGCCCAGGCCGTGGCGGCCGCGGGGGAGCTCGAAGAACTCCGACGCCACGCCGTGCTTGCGCAGCGCGGCGTGAAAATCGGCGCTGTGGGCGACAGGGACAACGCGGTCCGTCTTCGAGTGCGCCAGAAACGTCGGCGGCGTGTTTGTGCCGATATGCCGCACGTTGTCGAGGCAATCCATGTCCTCGTCCAACGGCGACGGTCCGAGGATGTTGTTTCTGCATCCGACATGACCCTGCCTCCCCACGGAGGTCACCGGATAGACCAGAACCAGGAAATCCGGCCGGCAGCTCATGCGTTCAACGGGATCGGGAGCATCCGGCCGCCCGCCGTCAAAGTGAGTCCCGACCGTAGCGGCAAGGTGGCCGCCCGCGGAGAAACCCATCATGCCGATCCTGGCGGAATCGATACCCCACTCAAATCGCCTGCTTCGCACCAGCCGCACGGCGCGCTGTCCGTCCTGCATGGGCAGCGGGTGGCGGTGGGGCTTGATGCGGTACTTGAGCACGATTCCGGCAACGCCGTACCGGTTAAGCCACCGCGCCACATCGTGCCCCTCGTAGCTCATCATCAAGGCCTGGTAGCCGCCGCCGGGACAGATGACGACCGCCGTGCCGTTGCGGTTCTCTTCGGGAGGCAGATGGACCGTAATCGTCGGTCCTTTGCCCGCGAGCTCCGGCCACAGGGGCAACGTCTTCGGTTCGGCGCCAACGGCGCCGGCCAGCAGGACCGTACCCGCCGAAACGGACGCCAGGACTTTGCCGCGGGACGGGGGGGAGGTGAATGGAGTTGTCATGGTTATGCTCGCCTGTTCTACTTACTGTCCTATCGAAATCAGGAGCCGAGTATGCGTAGCGCCCAAGAACATGGCCAGTCATCTACGGCTCGGCGAGACAGTCTCTCAGGTGTTCGGGAAAGTGACGAGACTGACGAGCCGCTTCGATGATCCGTGCAACCACGGCCAAACTGAGAGGCACATGCGGCCGCACAAGCCCTTTTCGGACTCCTTCCTTCAAAGCGTCCAAGCTAAGTGGGCGCTCTACATCCCAGAAATTGATGCCGCTCTTCTTGACGATCCAAGGATGGTCGCCGGGCTCAAGGAAACAAGTCGAACGTTCTATCCGTGTGGACGTGGCGTTGACGGCGATCGGATCACCGGTGTCCGCGAGACCAATCACAACGTAGAAATGCTCTATCCCGTTCTTTGGATTGGCCACTACGAAGGTGTCACCGATGGAGTCCATGGCAGCGGCTATGCCCCAAACATGGCCGTCATGTACTTGGCTTGCTCGGCCCCGTCTTCGACGGCATCGATTTCGTCGGCAGTCAAGACAGTCGTCAGACGGAGTATCGCCTTGGGATCGATCCTTGTCGACGATTTGCCGGGGTCGCGCCACTCGGGAAACGTGTGACACCACTCGACAAGCTGGCCGGTACTCATCGGGTGAATCTTGTTGAACGCCGCACTGAGTGCCCATCTCTCGGCATCGGACAGCGTCCTGGTATCGGGCATCTTCACCAGACTGATGGTGTTGTAGCGCCTTTCCCCGATGTACTCGTTCCACGCACTCTGGAGTTTCGTTGCCGCTTCACCTTTGATTAGGTTGTAGATTGTGCTCACCACAGGTCCATTCGCCATTGAGTAGAAACGGTCACCGGTGATTGTACGGTGCCAGGATTGCAGCGCCAAACGGTCAGCCACATAGAGCATCTTCACAAGCTTGATCAGATTACACTTGCCTTCCCCAAGCGCGAGAAGATAGCCGGTCGCTGCAGTGGCTTTGCTGATATCAAACGTGAAGGTCATCACACTCTCCTTGACTTTCAATGTAGCAAGGGCATTGCGCACATTCAACAGGGAATCCGATTTGCAGCTGCAGCAAATCGGAGCTGCGTCCGGCCTCACCGCAAATCGATGACATATCCCTTTGGTGTGTTTTCCCATTCGTTCGCCGGATGCCCGTTCTCCTGGAGGATGACGAGGCGGTTGTTGCGGAGGCTCATCTTGAGGTCGGTACGGGCGGGGCCGGTGAAGAAGCTGTAGTGGGTCTCGTTGGTCGTTCCCGGCAGCCGTTCGGTGAGCAGCACGGCTTCGGCGGGGGCCAGGCTCCACGGGTCGCGTTCGCCGCGGTATGCGGCCATCACGTCGACCGGATCGTAGATCCAGACCTGGAGCGCCCAACCTTCGGCGTGGAAGCCGGAGCTGCCGTCGCTATATGGATCGGGATGTCCGGGGCCGGCGTCGGGCAGGCCATACCAGGTGTGTCCGAGGCCGCGGTAAACGAGAAGGACGAGGCCGTGATGGGTGTCCGTCTCGATCCACTCGGCGTCGGTGACCTTGTTGGCGATCCACCACTGCTCGTTGCTGGGGCTGTTGGCGATCCACCACGCGCTGGTGGCGTTGGACGCAGCCACGTCGGGCGCCTGGTGAGCTTCCGTGTCGTGACACATCAGGGTCGCCGCGCCGACAGCGTCGTTGGACGGCGTGGGATCGATGGCGAACAGGTTGGGCCCCCAGCGGCCGAGCGCCGCGCCGGAGGTTCCTTCGAGTCCGGCCAGGTAGACGTAGCCGTCCTCACGAATGGCTTCGGGGGGATAACTCATGTAGCCGCCGACACGCGAATGATGGGCGTACGAATTGGAGACCGCCCACATACCCGCGGCCGTACCGCTGCCGTCGTAGACGCCCTCGTAGTAACCCTGCGTCTGCCAGTCCGTGCCGGCCCCGTTGTACCACTGGTGCTTCGTGAAGTGGATGCGGTTGCCGACTTCGAGCATTCCGCCCGTGTAGTAGGCCGGCTCACCGTGTATCCACCCATCGGGCAGCAGGCCCCCGGTGATGTCGAACCAGCCGCCGACACGCGTGCCTTCCCGCCCGTCGAGAACGGCCGGAAGCCGCACCCGGGCCTGGCGGTCGTAGTAGGGATGTCCGACAACCAGCAGGTTCCCGTTCGTGAGCTGGGCGTGGACACCCGACGAGTAGCCGAAGCGGTAGTCGCCCTGCTGGGCCAGCGGGACGGCGAACGTCCCCGCGAAACCGGCGACCAGGTTTGACCATGTGATCAGTCTGCGGTCCGCAAGCTGCCGCAGCCGGTAGAACGACTGAGTGGTGACGCCCATGGGCAAAGTCCACGTGACGGCGCCGTTGCCGGAGCTCATTCGGCTGCTGCCGACGACGTTCGTGAAAGCCTGCTCAAGATCGCCGGTGGACTGCAACAGGCAACGTTCTCCCGCCGTCACCCTGGCTTCGATTCGAATCTCACCCGAGACGAAGTGTGCCACGTTCGTGATCTCGGGATCCGCCTGTCCGCGGGCCGGTCCCCGCAGCGCCAGAATCCCTGCAAATAGCACGATGCAACGTCGATTCGGTTTCATACGAAAAGCCAATGCAACATTGGTATCATTGCGGCGGCAGATTGTCGAGTCAACCGGCTGTGGCCTCCGGGGCTCATGCCCCGAATCACGGACGCGTCCTTCGTACGACGTTCGTCGGCGGATTTAGCTCTTGCCCTATCGTCTTCCACGTGTGACCCTCTTCTGATCGCAATGGCAGGAGGTTGACTACATGACGGATCCACAAGAGAAACGCACGCCCGGAATCGCAATCACAAGCCTTGTCCTGGGGATCTTCAGTCTCTGTTGCACGGGCATTCTCACGGCCATTCCGGCCGTGATCTGCGGGCATGTGGCACGCTCCAAGATCAACCGGTCCGGCGGCACACTTGGGGGCGGAGGAGTCGCCCTGGCCGGGCTGATAACGGGCTACATCGGCATCGCCGTCTTCCCCCTGCTGGCCGCCATCGCGGTTCCGAGCCTCGTGAAGGCGCGCGCCGAGACGCAGAGAAACCTGTGCATCAACAACCTCAGGATAATCGAAGACACCGTCGACGAGGTTATGTCGATGAGCAATTTCGTTACGTCGTCAAAGGTGACGACGGAGATGGTCGGCGAGCATCTCAAGGCCGGATCTATTGAGAATATGCACTGGCCGGAGGGTGTCACGATCCCGACCGACGCGCAGATACAACGCTGCGACAGGGAGCCGCTCTCTGTCACCCTGAGGGGTGAGACGATCACTACCGGCAGGTGACGCACCGGCCGGCGCCGGAACGGGCGAGAACGGCTTGCTCCCCACTCGCTCAAGCGTGGCCGCACGCCTGTTGCGCCCACACACTCGCACAACGCGCAATGCTCGAATGGGTTGACGACAACGGCGACGATAGCGGATAGCGAGGGCGAGAATGTTTACATCGCCCACCGTTCTCGTCGCCGTTGGCGTTCACCGAAGAGTATGCTGCGTGTTTGAGATGCGGCCGACCGGTGTGCCGCAACACGCTGCGACTGCGTCCTTCATCGGTTGACATCGGGCACCCCTGTTTCTATGGTCCTACCTGATGATCTATCGACTTGTATTTCTCACCGGCGCGTCCAAGGGACTGCGCCGAACGGTGGAACCGGCGCCGATGGCGATCGGGACGGATGAGGACTGCGATATCCGGGTCGATGACTCGGAGATGGCGCGCCGTCACGCGGCCATCGAGCAGAAACCGGACGGCCTGTGGATCAACGATCTGGGATCCATGAACAGGATTCTGATCAATGGGCGGGAATTGCGCCAGAGCCAACTCAAGCACGGCGACGTAGTCGAGCTGGGACGGACGCGTCTGCTGGTACAGGCCGCCGTGCAGGCCGAATATGACGGACCGACCGCTACGCCCGTGACGCCCGGGCGCCGCTCCCGGCGGTTGGCCCCCCTGCTCGGCCTGCTGGTCCTCACGACCGTCGCCGGCTGGTGGATCAGCCGCCGCGCTGCCCGTGACCCGTCACCCGACACCGGTCACCCGCCACCCGTTGCCGGCAACCTGCATCCGGTGGTGACCCAGATCGTCGAGATCGCGGGGGCCGTGACCAACGTAACCCTGGTGACCAACGTGGTCGTTGAAACGGCAACCGTTGCCAGGGCCATGTCACCGGCCGAGAGCGAGGAGTTCCTGACAATGCTGCGGGAGCTGCAGGGCTTGAAGGCCATGGTAACATCGATGGCCGCGACCGTGAGAATCGGCGATTCGGTAACGTCCGCCCCGGCCGAGATCGTATCGCTTGGTTCAGGGTCCATGGAGCCGGCGCCGATGGAGCCCGTCACCAAACCGGTTGTCGAGGAGCTCGTGCCCAGAGAGGTCCGTGCCCGCGTGGCGAGCGTCGAGCAGCAACGCTTTCCGTCCAGTGACGATTACGACGAGATGCGTATTCTGCGCATCGGGCTTGCCTGGCGTCCGGAAGAGGCGCCGGACCCGGCGGACCGCGTCTCGCTGGTGATCGCGTTTTTCGAGCAGGATCCCGCCGGTTCCGGCGCAGTCCCCAGCCGCGTGACGCCGCCGCGCCGGTTCGAGATCCCCCGCAACGCATGGCTGGAGGGGACCTCGACCGTTGTCACCGCCACCTACGTTATCCCCAAGGGCATGCTTGCATCGGACAACGCTGCCGAGAAGGTCGGCGGTTTCCATGGCTACCTGGTCCGCGTCTGCCGCGGCGGCGAGATCCTGGATGCCTATGCGCGCCCGCGGGCGCTTCTGCACGCCGAAATGACCGCTCTGGAGTAGTCCGTTCCGATGAGAGAATCCATATCCGCGACGGTCATGACGTTCAACGAGGAGCGCAAGATCCGTCGCTGCCTCGACAGTGTGCGCTGGTGCGATGAAATCGTCGTTCTCGACAGCTTCAGCACCGATCGTACTGTAGAGATCTGCAAGGAGTACACCGACCGCGTGGTTCAGCAGTCCTGGCTGGGCTACGTCGGGCAACGCAACCAGTTGCGGCAGCTCGCCAAAGGACCGTGGGTGCTGGTGCTCGATTCGGACGAGGAAGTCTCACCCGCCCTGCGCAAGGAAATTCTGGCCGAGCTGGAGCGCGGCTCCGGCGACATTGCCGGGTACGAGTTCCCGCGGCTCGTGTATTTCATCGGGCGCTGGATTCGCCACGGCGAGTGGTATCCCGATATGAAGCTCCGCCTCTTCCGCAAATCATGCGGCCGTTCGGAGGGACAGGAGCCGCACGACCGTATCGTCGTCAGTGGACGCGTCAAGCGTCTGCGCGGAGCGCTCTGGCACTATACCTATGACGACATGAGCGACCAGATCAACACGATGAACCGGTTTTCCACAATCGTCTCGCAACAGCGTTTTGTGCAGGACAGGCGCTTTCGGTGGAGCAGTCTCCTCCTGCACTCCGCGTTCCGCTTCATCAAGTGCTATTTCATCCGGCGCGGGTTCCTTGATGGAGCCCACGGTTTTCTGATCGCGGTCATAAATTCCTTCGGCGTGTTTCTGAAATACGCCAAACTGTGGGAACTGGAACAGCGACAGAAGAAGGACATCAACGTGCTGCCGCCGAAGGAATGATTGCACGGATGGATAATGCAGTGGGCCGGATTTGCAATCCGGCCGAGAGAGGCAAGAGCATGTTTCGGAGAACGAAGAGCCCATGGTCAAGGTCGTTCTCCGCCACGCCCCCTGCGACCCTGTGTCGCAGG
>CAZKRK010000020.1:6862-37326 GCA_964555035.1 uncultured Victivallales bacterium
GTCGCAGGGGGCGTGGCCACAATCGGCACTACACTCTGCCTGCTCTGCACCGGTCCGGCCGGCGCCGCGCCGACGGCGTTGACGCTGGAACAGGCGGTCGATCTCGGCCTGCGCCGGAATCGTGACCTGGCCCTGTTGGCCCTGTCGCTGCGGTCGCGTGAAAGTGCCGTGCAGGAGGCGGCGGACGCGTTTCGCTTCAACGTTCGGCCCGAGGCGCGCGCGGAGGCAGGCAGCAACGACCGCAACCGGGCAACCTACGGGTTCTCCGTGTCCCGCCGGACGACGTGGGGTACGTGGGCCCAGGCATCCGCGCGCCTCGATCTGCGCGAAGACGCCGCCGGGGCCGATCTTCACACGGGAGCGATCGGCGTGGACGTACGCCAGCCGTTGCTGCGCCGCCTCGGCTCGCTCGTCAACCGCGAACCGTTGACGCAGGCCGAGCAGGCGACCCGAACGGCCCGCCGCGAAGTCGAGTTGCGCAAGACGGACCTCGTCGTCCGGGTTGTGCGCAACTACGGAGAACTGGTTCGCCTCGAACGCCAGGTGCGGTGCGATGAAGCGACCGTGCAACGCCTGAGGACTTTCGCCCGTCTGGCCGAAGTACGCGAACGACAGGGACGCGCCACGCGTCTTGACACGCAGCGTGCGCAGATCCGCCTCGGCGACTCCGAGCTGCGTCTGCGGGCATCCCGCGAGCAACACGAATCCCTGCAGGCCGAATTCGCCGAGCTGCTCGGCGTCGAACCGAACAGGACCTTCGCGCTTGCGCCGCCGCCCCTCCTGGCCGTGTCGGTTTCCAATGCCACCGACGCGGTTTCCTGTGCGCTCCGCCGCCGCCTGGACTACGCCCAGGTACTGCAGGACGAGCAGGACGCTCGGCGCGGTGTGCGCGTGGCGCGTCGCGGTCTGCTGCCGGACCTGGAACTGATTACCCGCTACGAACGGTTGGGCGAAGGCGATTCGCTCGGCGGCGCCGTCGATCTTGACGAAGACGTATGGTTCGTCGGACTCGGTATGACGACCTCCCTTCCCCGGTACAGGGAGAAACACCTGCTGGCGCGCGCTGAGCTCAGTGAGCGATCGGCCGGCGTGCGCGTTGATGCCATGCGCGCGGCCATTGCCCGCCAGGTCCGGCAAGCCGTTCTGGCCTATCAACGTACGGTTGCCGAGATTCCGGCTGCGCGCCATAACCACGAATTGGCGTCGCGCCACGCCAGACTTGCGCAACGTCTGTTCGAGATGGGACGCGCCGACAGCCTTGACGTGGCCGAGGCCGAGGACGATCTTCGCGCGGCCGAGGCGCGGCGCCTGGTCACGGAGACGGGCGGTTCAACCGCCGCCTGCCGCCTGTTGCGCGTAATGGGCAACCTGATTGAGTATCCCGCGGACTTGATGCCCGCGGGGGGAGTGGGTCGTGAGTAGAGGGAAATGAAGAATGGGATTTCCAACATGAAACGTCTGATTGGAATCGTGTTGCCGGTTGCCGCGATCGCCGGTGTCGGTGTGGTGGGGCGACCGATGTGGCGCGACTGGCTCGGGCGGGGGACGGCACAGCCCCGCACGGAGGAGATTGCGCGCGGTACGCTCGAGGTGTGGCATGCCTATGAAGGCATTATCGAGTCCCGTCGGGTCCAGCTCGTTCGCTCGCGGCTGAGCGGATCGGCCACGCTGACGTCCCTGGTTCCGGATGGCAGCCTGGTGGAGGCGGGCGACGTGTTGGCCAGGTTTGACTCGGCCGAGTGGGAGCGCGAAATGCGCCGGCTGGAACGCGACGCAACCGTCGCGCGGGAAGACCTGCGCAGCCTGGAGCATGCCAAGTTGCCGCTCGAAATCGCCGCGATCGAATCGCGCATAGCCGAGGGGGAGCGCGCCCTGGCCCGTGAAACGCGCGCGTTGGAAGACACGCAGGCGCTGGTGGCCGAAGATCTTGTTTCGGAACTGGAGCTGCGCGGGCAACGCGAACGCGCCGAACAGGCCGCCACTGCCCTGCATCGCATGCAGCGCGAGCTCGAGCTGACCCGCACTTACCTGCACCCGGCCCTGGTCGCCAGGGCGCGAGCCCAGCGCGATGCAGCGCAACAGGAGCTTGACTCGGCCCGCGCGCACGTCTCGAACTGCACCGTGCGCGCTTCCAGCGCCGGGCGTGTTGTCCACGTCGCCCTGCCGATCGGCGCCGACCACCGCACGGCCCGCGTCGGGGACACGCTCTACCGCAACCAGCCCTTCATCCAGATCCCGGACACCGAGAACCTCGTCTTCCGTTGTGCCGTGCCCGAAGCGGACCTGCTCAAGGCCCGCGTAGGCGCTCCGGCCGTCGTTGTCCCGCTCGCATATCCCGACCTGCGCCTCGAGGGAATCGTGGAGGCCATCGGCGCCGTCGGGGACACGCTGGCGACGCGCAACGCGCGCGGAAGGGCTCTCGGCGTGACCGTGGCGATCTCCTCCGCACCGGACTCAGTCCGGGCGGGAATGTCGGCCCGCGTGCGCGTCCGGGCCTATGCCGCGGACGACGCTCTGAAGATACCCCGCCGGGCCGTCGCGTGGGACGGCTCCGCGCCGCACTGCACCGTATGGCGCAACGGCGCGAGCGAACGCAAAACCATTCGCCTGGGCCAAGCCGACATGTCGCACTTCGAAGTGCTTGAAGGTCTGCGGGCCGGCGATCGTGTTGTGGTGGAATGAGCGCCGATCCATTCATCCTCGAACTGCGCGGCGTGCGGCGCAGCTTTGCGACTCCGCGTGGAGGCCGGCGCGAGGTGTTGCGCGGCGTCGACCTCCGCGTGGCCCGCGGCGAGTTCCTGCTGATCACCGGCCCCTCCGGATCCGGCAAGACTACCTTGCTGAACCTGATCGCGCTGCTGGACAATCCAAGCTCGGGCACGATTATGTTCGACGGGTGCGATGTCGGCGCGCTCGGCGAACGCGAACGATGTCGCCTTCGCGGTCATTCCATAGGCATGGTCTTCCAGCGGTTCCATCTGCTGCCCTACCGCTCCGCACTCCAGAATGTCCTGTTCCGCTTTCGCTACCTGGATCTGCCGTCGACCGCGTGCCGGCAGCGCGCGCAAGCGGCCCTGTCGGAAACGGGGCTGGGCGAGCTTGCCGGCTCACCGGCGCGCCTGCTCTCCGCGGGCGAGATGCAGCGCGTGGCGCTGGCGCGGGCGGTAGCGACGGAGCCCGCGTTGCTGCTGGCCGACGAGCCGACCGGCAACCTCGACCCCGCGGCCGCGCAACGCGTGATGGACACCCTGCACCGGTTGAACGCGCAGGGCATGACGATCGTGATGGTGACGCACAACCGGTCGCTCGTGAGCGCAGGGACGCGGCACCGGGTATGCGGGGAGGGAGTGCTTGCATGATGCGCCGGTTCCAGCACTCCGTCGCGGATATGTGGGAAGGCGTCCGCACCCGTCCCGGCCGGGCCCTGGCGGCCTGGTGCGCCATCCTGGCGTCCGTCGTCCTGCTGACGCTGCTGGTCGCCGTCCTCGGGGGCCTGGAGAACCGCGCCCGCCGCATGGTCTCGGAGCTGGGCGCCAACACGTTCGCCGTGTGTGCCGGCGAGCGCGGCGCGGATGTCCGGTCGGCGGCCCTGCTCCGTAACCACGCGGCGATTCTTGCCGCCAGTCTGCCCGAATGCCGGATGGCCGTTTGCCGACGCTACGTGTGTCACGTGAACGACGACCGTGTTCCCGTGTTCGGCGTTGACGCCGCCCTGGCGGACATTCGTGGCTGGGAGGTGGTTGCCGGGCGTTTTCTGGACGCGAGAGACGCGCGGCGGCGCTGTCGGCACGCGGTTGTGGGCCGGTCACTCGCGGAACGCTACGGGTGGTGGGTCGGCAGCGACATTACGCTTGCGGACGGGACGTTCGGGATCGTCGGAATTCTGGCGGACGCCCCGCTGAACGCCGGCGCTCCCGAAGGCCTGCCCGGCCCCGGCGCGGTCTTCGTCCCCTGGGAGACCGCCGCCATCACGTTTCCTCTGTCCCCCGTCGCGAAGGACGCCGTCGACGCAGTCTTCGTACAAAGCTCGCCGGGGCAATCGCTGGAAGCGGCGGTTGCGGCCGCGCGCCGTGTCGCGGACGGACCGGAGTTCCGCGAGAGCGCTCTTGCCTGGGTCACGCCCGACCGCCTCGTCCGCGACATCCGCGGACTTCAGAAGACGATTGCCATGGCGGCGGGCAGCGTCGTCGCCTTGTGTCTCGCTCTGGCGGGGACGACGCTCGTGAGTCTGATGCTGTTGACCGTGCGTGAGCGCGTTGCGGAGATCGGCCTGCGGCGGGCCATCGGCGCCCGGCCCGCGGACATTGCGGTGATGTTCCTTCTCGAAGGCACAGTGATTGCGGGAACGGCGGCCGGCGTAGCCGCCGCCGTCAGTGCCGTGCTGTTGCGCATTGCCGCGGCGCGAAGCCTCCTGGCCCTGCGCCTGGACCTCGCCGTGTTCTGCCTGCCCGTGCTCGGCGCACTCGTTCTGGGCGCGCTCTGCTCGTGGCCGCCGGCGCTCTCCGCCGCGCGTTTGCACCCCGCGGACGCGCTGCGGACGGAGTGAGCCGAGCCCTCGGGTCCGCCCTTCAGTAGGCCGGATTTGCAATCCGGCCCACTGAAGAGGTACATGTGTTCGCAGTTGGGTGTTTCGAACCTTGGACTTCGATGCAACGCCATCAACGTACGTTCCCGTTCGGGGCGGCGAGCGTGTCTGAATTGCGCGGCTCGGCGCGGTCGTCTGTCAGGCAATTCCTGACAAGATACGCGAAAGAAGGAGTTGCCCGCGGATCACGCGGATCGACGCAGATCATTCTACCAATTCATCTGCGCTCATCTGCGTGATCCGCGGGCAACCCCGTGCCGGAGAGAAAGACGTCATGCTCACGAGCCAACGGGGTTTCGCCCGTGACGGTCCTCGGAATGACAGGGAGGCATGAAGTCTCAGGTCAGCCCCGCTCCGGGGCTTTGCGTTTCCAGGACAATTCGAACGGTTCTACGGAACGCCGCGACGAGTCAAGTCTCCGGGTAGTAATGCCCCAAGGCGCTGGGGCCTTGGACAATTCGGGGGTGGAAACGGCAGCAGTGTTCAATGCTCAAGTGAGAATTGAGCATTTCCCCGGTTTCCGGTCAGTAGGCCCGAACATTCGCATTGCCGCCGCGGGGTGGAACTTGCTAGCTTGCGGGCATGAAACGACAGGAAATCGAGCGGTATCTCTCACATCTCTCCGGTCTTCTGGAGAGACGCAATATCGTGGGAGAAGTCGTTCTTTTCGGTGGCGCGGCAATGGTGCTGGCTCACAGAGCAAGAGTGAGCACCAAGGACGTAGACGCCGTATTTGCTCCCAAGTCGGAAGTGTATGCGGCCGCGACGGAAGTGAGCCGGGAGCACGGCGCTCCCGATGGCTGGCTGAACGATGCCGTCAAGGGGTTTGTGAGCGACAAGAACGAAACACAACCTCTGCTGGATCTGCCGAATCTGAAGGTGTTCGTGGCCGTGCCGGAGTACCTGCTGGCCATGAAGTGCATGAGCATGCGAATAGGAAAAGACGAAACCGACATTCAGGACATTCGTTTCCTAATGGAACTCCTTGGACTGAACCGGGCCGAGGCCGTGCTGGAGATTGTCGAGAAGTACTATCCGCGCAATCGGGTTCAGCCCAAGACCCGGTTCGCAATTGAGGAGCTTTGCCAGGGAGCCGGTACGCTATGAAGCCCGAACGAATGAGCGTTCGAGATATCAGCCTTGAGTGGAACGACGCTATCCAACGCGGCGTTCCCCTGACGCTGTGGCGATTGGGAGATCTTGTCGACGACTTTCGAACGCGAACAGCCACGGAGGAAGAGAAACTGGCCTTGGTCCGCGATACGCCGAGATGGGTGGAATCGCCCTCTCACGCCGACTGCAATGCGTACTGGGCCGCGATGGTGGAGACGCTCTGCCGCGAAGCCGGATTGCGACCGCCGGACTGGACGGAGTCTCCTCGCTGCTACCTGCACCGTCCATGGTTTGCCGGTGGACTTGAGAGCCTCAAGGCCATTCTCCTGGCCGAGAGCCCCGTTTCCTTTCGGCGGCGCAATCTCTTTGTCTCGGCCAATGCGCTGACGCGTGTGTAGCGTTTGGGAGGACTCCTTCCGTGGTCCGGTTTGCGCCGTTTGGTCTTGCTAGCCGTCCGTGCTTTCCACTACTTTGGAGCGTGTTTTCGTGAGAGGGAACAGACGATGACCATAACGGCAAAGAAAACGGTCTGCCGGGTCTGCCTTTGCGTGGTTCTCGCCGCGTCGGGCGGCCGCGCGAGCGCCCAGACGCCGGCGCCGGCCGTGCCCGCAATCAAGCATACGCCGGTGAAGGTCGCCGTCCCCGCACAGGCCATTTCGCTCCGTGCGGTGGTCATGACCAAAGGGCCGGAGCTCAAGAGCGTGAATCTCTACTACACGCCGTCCTCGGATGTGGCGCCTTTCAAAGTACCCATGCACGATGCCGGCGGCGGTGCGTACATCGGAACGATCGATGCCGTTTTGCTGACGGGACTGGACAAGATTACCTACTACCTTGAAGCCGTGGACGCGGAAGGCGCGATGGCGGAGACGTCCTGGTACGAGGTGAGTATCGGCGGAAGCGCGGCCGAAGAAGGCGAAGTTCCGCCGGTTGAGAAGACCCGTTCCTGGAAGAAACCGGTCCTGATCGGCGGCGGTCTTGCCGCGGTTGCCGGAGGTACGGCGCTGGCGGTGGCGGGTGGCTCCGGCGGTGGGGGCGGTGGGGGCGGCGCCGGCACCAATGCAACTGTCTATGCCGGTTCCGCCACAGTGGGCCTGCAGGTCAGCGGCGCCGCGGCCGAGTACGACACCTATGCCATCGGCATTACCGTTACTGCCGCCGGCACCGTCGGCTCTGACTCGCTCAGACCGGGACACTATATGGAAGCGGCGCTTACCCAGAACGACTTTCTGCTGAGCGCACCTGTTGAAGAAGACGACGGGACTACCGGCGAGATCCAGTTCGTCGGCACCGTTCTGGAGGACCGCATTTCCGGCTCCGTGCATGGCTCCGTGACGACGGGGGATGGCAGGAGCGGCATCTACGTCGGCAATTTCAGCGCCACGAAGCAGTAGAACCGTTCTCCGGGACGGTTCAGCGGAGCCCAGGCGGGGTGGTGGATCCCGCCTGGTTGGGAACCGTCCTGCCTCCTTCGCCAGGCTACGGCGGGCCAAGGGAGAACGGTTCTACGGAACGCCGCGACGAGTAGAGCTTCTGGTCAGGATCGCCCCCCGGCACTGGGGTCTTGGACAATTCGGCAGGGAAACCGCGGGATAATTCTCAATGCTCAATGCTCAACTTGAACATTGAAAATTGAACATTTCTGAAGTTTCCGACTAGGCATGCACAAGCCCATTCTCACTTCGGTGCTCTGCGTCATGGCGGCCGTCGCTACCGGTCTCTCGGCGGAGCAGTGGGTCGAGAGGGGGAAGATCACCCACCACGCGGGCAACCTGAAGCTGCACGCACGCTGGAACCCGACGGCCGGGTTGCGTTTGCGGATCACGCCCGAGTCCAGGCCGGGACAGCTCCTCGTCGGCCTGTATCCCGGAAAAGGACTCGTTCGTGCGTTGCCCGGCAACGCGTTTCGCGACAACCTGGTGGAAGAGAGCCGCTTCAATGCAGCCGCGTTGCCCGATAGGCGCCGCGACAGCGTCGGCCTGGTGCTGAAAGTGCGTCCCGAAGAGTGGACGCTGTACCTCGAAGACCGTCCCGTGGTGACGCTTCCCGCGCCATTCGAGGGGCCGGCAACTCTCGCCATGCCGGAGGAGCTTCTGCCCCCGCCGGACGACGCGCGCGTGCGCTTCCAGAGAGTGGCGGCGTCATTCCGTTTCGAGGACAACTTCCTGCGATCGGAAGACGCCGAGTACAAGCTGGCGCAATGGGAGCTCGATTCAGGCGTCTGGGAACTGCACACGGCCCGCAAACAAGTCGAAGAGTACGAGGAGAAGATGACGGGAACCTACCCGCCCCAGGCGGCGCGCAGTCCCAACTTCTACAGCCTGCGGGGCGCCGGCACGAATGCGCTGATCTCGGCCGGCTACGGTTTCTACGACCGCTATGACGTCGCCACCGCCGTCGAAATCACGTCCGGCGAGATGGGCGTGGCCTTCTACATCCAGGATACGCAGAACTTCTGGGGACTGACCGTCAAGCTGGACGAGGGCGAGCCGGAAGGCCTTGTCCACCTCTGGAAAAGGGACCCGGCCGCGCCCCACGGACGGCGCGTCCTCGGCGCCGTAACAACGGCGCTTGCGCCGCGCCAGTGGGTGCGGCTGCGCGCACGCACTTACACGGATCGCGTGCAGTGCTTCATGGACGATTGCCTGCTGATCGATGTTCCCGTCGAGCTGCCCCCCGGGGGACGGTTCGGCCTTTTCGTGAACGGCGCCGGCCCGGTACGGTTCGACGACGTCCTTGCCCGCTCGAACCCCGAGCTCGACCTCTCCGATCTGGATGCAATCCGACGCCACAAGGTTGCCGAGCACGGGCAGATGCTTCCCGCGCGTCGTCGCCGGGGGGGCGGCACTGCCCGTACACCGTATGGCGCCATCGAGGCCGACGTGAAGGACGGCGAACGCTGGCTGTGCCTCGGTAGTCCCACGCACGGCGGGCACGTCTTTGCGGCGGAATTCACCCCGCGCGGAGCTTCACCCGCCTTCGGCCTGATCGCGGGCTACACGTGTGCCACGGGAACGCACTACCGTTTCGTCTGTCGGCCGACGGACGCGTTCGAGCTGTTCACGCTCGAAGCGGTCACGGGGAAGACAAAGCGTGTGGTCGAAAGCGTCGTCATGCCGCGCCCGGACGCGGCACGCGCAAATCAACCGGTTCGGTTGATGTGCGATGCAGCCGGCGATAACCGCCTGCGCCTCTATCGCAACGACGAGCTCGTCATCATTCACAACGCGCCGCTGCCGCTCGACGGCGCTTCCGGCATCTATCTCGGCGTCGGCACCGGCGGCCGCGTCGCCAAGCTCGAGTACGGTTTCGAACGTCGTGGCCTGTACCGGAACCGCTACGAGAAGAACCCCGTCTTCAGCACCGACCCGTACATGCGCCACTGGTCGTCGCCGGAAGGACAGTGGATATGGTTCGAAGACGGCGCCACCTGGTTCAAGGGAGACCTCTTCGGCCGCTTTTCGATTACGTTCCCGCACGCTACTAACTCGGTGGTCCATCTTGGCGTGGAAGAGGGACAGACCAACGGAACCGTGGTCGTCGATGCCGGCGCCGAGGATGTCGTGTTGCGCACCGGGGACGGCAGCTCGTCTCGCCGCAGAGTCCTCGGCGGCGCATCCGTCGCATCCCTCGCGAAAGGCGCCGGCGATCGGGCTACCTATGCGGTCCATCGCGAAGGGCGCTGGATATGGTTGAGCACCGACGGCAAACTGCTCTTCAAGAGCCTTCTGGACGTGCCGTTCAAGGGCACCCGCGTACGCGTGCATGGGTTCACACCCGCCGATCTGAAATTGACACGTGTCGAGCAGTACAATGTCAAAGACTACCTCTTCACGGAGTCTCCGCACGAGTGGTTGCTTAATGGCGGGCGTTGGGATGTCGTCAACCGCTTCCAGTGCGATCCACGCTGGTCGCACATGAACGGCGAATCCTTCAAGGGCCTGGCCGCGCTGTGGGCCAAGTCCCGCATACGCGGGGATTTCTGCGCCGAGATGTACGTTGGCATACGCCACGGCACAAGCTGGTACGCTCGCTGCGGCGACCTCAACATGACCGTAATGAACCGGGACACCTCACCCAGCCAGGGATACACCGTGACGTGCACCGGTTGGGACCACGACCACTCCCAGCTCCACACCCGCCTGTATCGCAACGGCGCGGTCGTGGCCGAATCGGACAAGTACCTGGCGCCGCGCGCTCGCGCCGGCAACGTGCGCAAGGGGTACGTGCCGCTGATCAGCAAGGTCAGCCGGCTGCGCGACGTACACGGCGCGTGGTACTACGCCAAGCTCCGTCGCATTGGCGGTAAGCTGGAGTACTGCTTCGACAACGAGCTGGTGTTCTCCCACAACGACGAAGAGCCCATGCAGGAGGGCTCGTTCGGCGTCTGGACATTCTTGAACTCGTTGATGATTGCCCGCGTGAAGGTGTCAGCGACGCATATCGAACCGAAGCCGGTTGCGTTCACGCCCGTCACTCCGGACGCGGCCCTGTCGTGGCCGCCCGATCCCGCTCCCCCGCCGGTCCTGGCGCGCGGCATCCTCAACGACGGTCGCCCCCTGGACATGACGCTTCCCGAACACTGGGAGATCGAAGACCCGGTCGGGCATTCGCGCATGCTCCGCGGCGTGACCCCGGAAGGCGTCTCCACCTTTGCCGTCAGGAACACGCACGGCAGCGGCCCGATGTTTGCGCGCTGTACTCTGCCGCCCGTGCCCTGCGACGAGCTGGCCGGATGGACGTTCTCCGTCAAACGCACGCCTGGCGCCGGGTTCAACGTCCACTACAGCATCGGGACCGGGACAAACGGCGCGTACACGCCCGGCCATCACTACTTCCATCGCATCTCGGGGACGGATTTCTCGAAGGGCGACTACAAGCTGACGGGCGAGACGACGGTTCCGGGTACGCCCGCCACCAACGCCAACTGGCACACACGTGTGCCCTGGACCCCGGTCGACGTCTGGCTGCCGTGCAGGGCCCGCGCGGCGAGCACAACGGGCAGCTCCCCGCTGATGGCGCGGTTCGAGGGCTTCGGCAATCTGCAGCCGAGCTACGTGCTTCAAGGACTTCACGGGAATGCGCCCGGGGAGACCTACGCCGTCAAAGGCCTGACGGCCGTCCGTTGCGAAAAGCCGCGTCTGTCGCCGGCAACAAACGCTCCGGCCGCGATGAACGTGACCGTGCTCGACGGCGCATCCGGCAGGCGCATGGCCTCGTGCCCGTCCATGTCCAGGCTGCAGCAGTGGATCGACGGTCACAGCGCGACCGGGATCGTGCGCGCGCTGATCCTCCACGAACGGGAGAGCGACGTGGCCGCTGCGAGCCTTTCCTGGATCAATCTCCCGGCCACGCCGGACGTCGCCTGCACCTGGAGCACAACGCGCCCCGACACGGTCGAGCTCAAGCACACGGCCAACTATCCCGATCCGCGTTTCCGAACGGCGCGAATCGCCACAATCGGGGGACGGCGTGCCTACGACCGCGTGGACGGTCTCACGTGTCGCTGGGCGTCGCTGCCCCGAATCGAGTCCCTGGTCATGACCAATGCCGCGGCCAGGGTGCCCGTGACCGTGGCCATCGCCGGAAAGAGCCTCAGCTACTCGCTCGCGTACGCCGGGAACACCAATCGTCTTGGTCCTGCCCTCGTGGAGCTCGAAGGGCCGACGCCCTTTTTCGAAAACTACGAACGTGGCGGGTGGGGAGCCCTGGTGGAGCCGACCGGATCGCGCATGCGCTTGGAGCACCACGATCCTGTCCAGGGGAGATACCTGGGGCTGTTCAACCCCGGCGCCGCGTACCGGCTGAAGGCATCCTATGCGAGCAAGATCTATCTCTCCAGGCGTCCGGTGGCGCAGTTCCGCTATCGGACCGGCGAGATGGGATTCATCAGCATGCGGCTCGGCTACACGACGTGTGTCAATCTCGGCGAAGCCTACTCCGCCGCCAAGGTCGTCCGGCACGGCGCCCCCCTTGTGAGAGACGATCGCTGGCATACCTGGTGCGGCATCGTCGCCGACGCCATGCCCGGCGGGTCTCTATCGCGATCCCGCTACGCCATAAGCTCGACGGCGTTGGGCTCCGCGGCAACCAGGGACCAGACCGGCCGCCACAGCGCCCTGGACGTGGACGACTTCGTATTCGGCCCCGCCGTGTCCAAGGCCGAACAACTCACCTTTACGCCGCACTACTTCGACTTCCGGCCCGGCACGCGCGTGTTCATGGCCGTTCACGCGGGGGCCACTCCATACTGCGAGCTCCCCGCCAAGAACACGCTCGCCCTCAGATGGCGGGAGATCGCCAACGCAGTGGCCGCGACGCCTCCGTTGGCAGGACTCGAAGACGGCGTGAGCCATTTCTTCCTCAAGGCCGTGTCCGACGACGGCATCACCTCGCCCGTGACCGACATACCGTTCCTGCTGGACCGCGGGGTCGACGTCGTGACCAACGCCTTCGCGGCATCGAGCGACGCCCTGCACAACGGCACGATCCTGAACCTGGACACGGCAACCGACGGCGGTGCGCCGCTGGAATTGAGCGCTCTCAAGCTGCAATGGAACGGCGAGGACTTCGCGGTAGGCCCGTTTGGGTCGAGTGTCCGGCATGCGCCGACCCGGGACCGCCTCGCGTTGAACTGGCCCTACATCCTGCGCGAGCAGCTCAACGCCATGACCAACGGCCAGGGCGGAACCTTGACGCTCACCGGCATCCGCGACGGCGCCGGCAACGCCGTGGCCGATCATGCCGTCCCCATCAAGATCGACTACTCAAAGGACAAAACGCCCCCGACTCTCGTGGCCGCGTACTGTCCGTCCAACGTGCTCTGGTGCGCGGATTGGGAAAAGGCGATGCTCGAACGGCAGTTGCGTAAGCGCCGCCGCCGCTGGGCGGCGACGGCCGAGCACGCCGTCAAGCTCGTGCGCAAGCCCAACCGGGAACCCTATTTCAGCACGCGGACGGTTTCGACCGCCAGCGAGATGTGGCAGGACTTCGAAGCGCCGCACTGGGACATCGCCGAATTCCCCAACCTGTCGTTTCGTATGCGGCGCCCCAAGATGACCACGAACGACACGTCTCGCATCTACGTGCTGCTCGCGTTCGCGGACGAAAAAACAGCCTCATTCGCCCTGGCAGGGCAGAGCACGAAGAAGAAAAAGATCTCCCCCTTGCCGGACCCGATACAGTGGCAACCGGACACGTGGCACACCGTGAACCTGAACATCCCCGAGCTTCTCGCTCAACTCGGCAAGACCGTCGGATCGACACGTGTTTCCCGGCTTATGTTCTGCATGCGTCATCCGCGCTCCGGGTTGTACCTGCAGGTGCAAAACGTGTTCGTGTTTGCGCCATGGCGGCCGGAGGACACCGTCAGCGTAGACGCCTACGACGCCAG
Organism: uncultured Victivallales bacterium; assembly: GCA_964555035.1. Taxonomy (GTDB): domain Bacteria; phylum Verrucomicrobiota; class Kiritimatiellia; order UBA8416; family CAYOBW01; genus CAZKRK01. The sequence continues at coordinate 19,954 of CAZKRK010000020.1, forward strand.
CGGACTGGCCGGCATCGAATGGGGCTACGCCCCCGCCGCCACCGGCGACGTCCCCGACGGCAAGTGGCAATTTATCCCCGGTGCCGCCATCACCCCCGCAACCCTCCCCGCCCCTCCCCCCGACCACCCCTGGATTGCCCTCCGCGCCCGCGACAAAGCCGGCCACGTCTCCTTCACCACACGCCTCCCCATCGCAGCCCCGCCCCGTAAAACGGCTCCCCCCTTCGTAGAGCGTCCGTAGCGTGCGGCTCGAAGAGCCGCACCGGAGGGCGCAGGAGCGCGGACCACCCCCTCGTCTCCGGCCCGCGCCTTCCGCGCGCCGGCCTCCGGCGAGCCCCCGAAGACCACCGGACCACGATTCCCGGGCTTGTCTTACGCCGCACCCGGGTGATATGGTTTCCGTATCTTCAGTGACTCTCCTCCAGGAAGGACGCGATGCTTTCCCAGGTCCCCATTCCACAGCTCAGCGCCAACGTGACCGAAGCCATGATCGTCGAGTGGCGCTGCGCCGAGGGAGATGCCGTCAACCAGGGCGACATCCTGGTGGAGCTGTCCACGGAGAAGGCGAACATCGACGTCGAGTCTCCCGCGGAGGGTCTCGTGCGGCGGACACTCGCCACGGAAAAGAGCGTTCTCCCGATCGGCTACGTGGTTGCCCTGGTGGGCGCCGCGGAGGATGACCTGCCGGACGTCGAGGAAGCAAACGCGGAACTGCTCAGGAAGCACGCGGAGGCGCAGGTGCTCGAGCTGGGCGGCAACCGCCGCCGTAGCGAACGGCGCAAGGCTGTCCGTACGACACCCGCGGCGCGACGGCTGGCGCGCGAGCTGGGGGTCGGCCTGCGCGAATTGAAACAGTCGGCCCAAGTGGACGTCATTACCGAGGACGTCGTGCGCGAGTTTCACGCGCGCGGGAGTAACTCATGAAACTGGCGGACAAAGTCGCGCTGGTGACCGGGGCTTCCCGCGGGATCGGGCGCGCGATTGCGCTGGCCCTGGGGCGGGAAGGTGCCGACGTCGCCGTGAACTACGCCCACAACGACGCGGCCGCGCGCGAAGTAGTGTCCGCGCTCGAGGCGGCGGGGCGCCGCGCGCTGGCGGTGGGGTGCGACGTGAGCGCATTGGACGATGTCAAGGCGATGGTCGCCGCGGTGACCGAAGGACTGGGGCCGATCGACATCCTCGTCAACAACGCCGGCATCATGCGCGACAACTACGCCGTCTTCATGAAAGACGAGGAATGGACCGAGGTGATCGACGTGAACCTCAAGGGAGCCTTCTACTGTGCCAAGGTCGTCGGCCGCGAGATGATGCGCCGTAAGTCCGGCAAGATCGTCAACATCTCCTCCGACGCGGGGTTGCTCGGCGATATGCTGCGCGCAAACTACTCGGCCTCGAAATCGGGCATGCACGGCCTGACGCGGAGCGTGGCGCGTGAGCTGGCCAACTACGGCGTGAACGTCAACGCGATCGCGCCCGGCATAATCGAGACAGACATGACCGCCGGCACGCCGGAGCCAAAGCGGGAGAAGCAACTCGCGATGATTCCCCAGGGACGCTTCGGACAGCCGGAGGAGATCGCGCGGGTTGCGGTCTTCCTGGCATCCGCGGAGGCGGATTACATTACCGGGCAGGTGATCTGCGTGGACGGCGGATTGAGGATGTAGCGCGTGCAAGTGCTCGTAACAGGTATGGGTGTTGTCTCCCCCGTGGGGATGGGCGTGGATGCGTTCTGGTCCGCCATCTGCGCCGGCGAGTGTGGCATTCGTCCCCTGACACGGTTCGACGTCAGCAGCCTCGCATACCGGCAGGGGGGAGAAATTGCCCCCTGCGACCTTGTATCGCGAAAGCAAGAGCCCGCCCCCTGCGACCTTGCGTCGCAGGAGCGCGAGATTGATCCGGCAACCCGTTTCATGCTGGTAGCCGCCGCGCAGGCCGTGGGCGACGGCGAGCCGCTTCCGGCGGACACCGGTGTCGTTCTTGCGACGAACTTCGGCGGAGTCATGTCGGGAGAGGCTCTTCTCGAAGAGCTGGCGGGCAAGGGACGGGCGGATGCCGGGGCCGTTCGGGAGCTGTTCTTTCAGAACGCGGCGGACCGGGTCGCGTGTCATTTGGGGATTGGCGGTCCGCGCATGGTGTTGTCGCTCTCGTGCTCGTCGGGAAGCGCGGCCATCGCTCACGGGGCGGAGCTCATTCGGCGGGGACGGGCCCGGGCGGTGCTGGTCGGCGGGTACGATGCTCTCAGCCGCTTCGCCTGGAGCGGATTGAGCGCGCTGCGCACGATGACGAAGGATGTCATCCGGCCCTTCGACAAGAACCGGGCCGGCACGATCTTCAGTGAAGGCGCCGGCGCGCTGCTGCTGGAGTCGGCCGAGAGCGCGGTGACCCGTGGCGCAGCCGCTTACGCCGAAGTGCTCGGTTGTGCCATGAACAACAACGCGCACCACATGACGGCGCCCGCGAAACGCGGCGCCGGCTCGGCGGCAGTCATGCGCGAGGCAATGAGGGATGCCGGGCTGCCCCTGAACGCGGTCGACCACATCAACACCCACGGCACGGGCACGAAGTACAACGACCTGACCGAAACGGAAGCGATCAAGGACGTGTTCGGTGAGCACGCCGCGAAGATTGCGATCACGTCGATCAAGTCAACCGTCGGTCACATGCTGGGCGCGGCCGGCGCTGTCGAAGCGATCGCCTCCGTGCTCAGCCTGCGCGACAGCGTGATCCCGCCCACGATCCACTACCGGGAGCCTGACCCGGAGTGTGACCTGGACCTGGTGGCCAACACGAAACGTGAAATGCCCGTGGACGTCGTCCTTTCCAACTCCGCCGGTATCGGCGGCTGCAATGCCGCGGTGGTGTTCGGCAAGCCGCGGACCGGAGGCGCCTGCCCATGACGGAACGCCGCACAGTCATCACCGGCATGGGCCCGGTTACCGCGATCGGCATCGGCCGCGAGGAGTGGGTCGAGGCCTGGCGCAACGGCGACCGCGGCATCCGCCCGATCGAACACTTCGATGCCTCCGCCTACGGCTGCGGGCTTGCCGCCGAGATCCTGGACTTCGACGTGGAGGAGTATCTCGAAAGCCAGAAGAGCTACCTGGACCGCGCCACGGAATTGGCGTTTGCGGCGACGGTGCTCGCGATGGAAGATGCCGGGCTTGACCTCACGGCCGTCGACCGCTCGCGCGTCGGCCTGCTCCTGGGATCGAGCGCGGCCGGCCTGGAGACGATGGCGCTTTTCTTCAAGGACTACGTCGAAAAGGGACCGCGTCTCGTGAAGCCGTTTCTTTTCCCGCACACGTACAACAACACGGCCCCGAGCCTGATCGCGATCGAGTTCGGCTTGACGGGGCACCACGTCAGTTTCGGGAGTGGCGCCCTGTCCGGTGCGTGTGCGCTGGCCGGCGCGCACGACGCGATTCAAGCGGGACGGTGCGAGCTGGCATTGGCCGGCGGATACGAGGCGTTGGGCGAGCCGCTGCACGCCGCGTACGACCGGATGGGCGCGCTGGCCTCGGTCCGTTCCACGGCCGATTTTCACGGACCCTTCGACAGCGCGAGTACCGGTACGGTGCTCGGCGAAGGCGCGGCCGTGCTGCTGCTCGAGGAGCGCGAACACGCCCTCGCGCGCGGCGCGAAGATCCTGGGTGAGATTCGCGGAACGGCACTGGGCTCCTGGTGCGAACCCGCCCCCTGCCGCCTTGCGCGGCAGGGGCGTGAGATTGGAGAGAAAGGCGACGTCCTTTCTCTCCAATCTCACGCTCCCGCGACACAAGGTCGCGGGGGACGCCGAACGGTGACTGACGTCTGCGAGAGAGCCCTGTCCGAAGCCGGCGTGAATGCATCGGACCTGGGCTGCATTCTGGCGTCGGCCAACGGCGACCCCGTTCCGGACGCGCTGGAGGCGGACGGCCTGGCCGCGCTGAACGCCAAGCAGGTTCCGGTGACGGCGCCCAAATCGCTGACGGGGGAAACCCTCGGGGCAGGGGGCGCGATCCAGCTCGCGGCCGCACTCGCCGTGCGCGAAACGGGCACTGTCGCACCGAATCGCAGATGCGCCCTCGACGACAAAGAGCCGGGATTGCGACTTGCCACGCAATCCACGAGCACCGACAATGCGGCGATTCTGGTCACGGCATTGGACCCGGGGGGCAGCGTGGCCGCAATGGTTGTCGCGTAGGCGGAGTTGCGCATGGACAGGCTGGTCGAGAGCTATCGCCTGATGTGGATCATCCGGCGGTTCGAAGAGACGATCGAAGAACTCTTCACCACCGGTGTCATCAAGGGCACGACGCATCCCTGCAGCGGGCAGGAAGCTGTCGCCGTGGGCGCCTGCAACGTGCTCGCGGACAATGACTACATAACCAGCAACCACCGCGGACACGGACACTTCCTGGCGCGGGGCGCCGATCCGAAGCGGGTAATGGCCGAGCTGTACGGTAAGGCCTCAGGGTATTCGCGCGGACGCGGCGGCAGCCAGTTCATGGCGGATTTCAACCTCGGATTCGTCGGCGGCAACGGCATCACCGGTGGGAGCATCCCGGTGGCCACGGGGGTGGCGCTCGCGTGCAGGCAACGGAACCTGGGGCGGATCGCAGTCTGCTTTTTCGGCGACGGTGCGACCAACCAGGGCACCTTTCACGAGTCGCTCAACATGGCCGGATTGTGGCAACTGCCGGTCGTCTACGTTTGCGAGAACAACCAGTACGCCATGTCCATGCACGTGTCGCGTTCCGTCCCGATCGACAGCATCGCGGACCGCGCTGCCGGCTACGGCATGCCGGGGGTTGCTGTCGACGGCAACGACCTCGTTGCGGTGGAAGATGCGGTTCGGAGCGCTGTCGAACGGGCTCGGTCCGGCGGCGGCCCGACCTTGGTGGAGTGCAAGACCTACCGCCTGTCCGGGCATTCGCGCGGCGACCCGCGCGTGTACCGTTCGGCCGAGGAAGAGGCCGACTGGCGCAACCGGGACCCGATCCAGCGGCTGCGCGACGTGCTGACGAACGGGGGGGCAATAGACGAAGAGCAGGACCGGGCCATTCGCGAAGAGGTGGAGCGGACAATCGCCGCCGCGGTCGCCTTTGCGGAGGCCGATGCCTACCCCGAGGCGGACACGCTGTGCGAGGGGGTTTTCGCATGAAGACGGTCAGCTACACGGAAGCGCTGCGCACGGCTCTGCTCGAAGAGATGGCGAGAGACGAATCCGTGTTTCTCATGGGGGAAGATATCGGCGTCTACGGGGGTGCGTTTGGTGTGACGCGCGGTTTGCTGGACGAGTTTGGCCGGGATCGCGTGATCGACACGCCCATTTCCGAGGGCGGTTTCGTCGGCGCTGCCGTGGGGGCCGGTCTCGTGGGACAGCGCCCCGTGGTCGAGATCATGTTCATGGACTTCGTCACCCTGGCTCTCGACCAGATGCTGAACCAGGCGGCCAAGCTGCGCTACGTGCTGGGCGAGCAGGCGAAGTGCCCGCTGGTGTTGCGCACTCCCGCGGGTGGGGGGCGGTGTTACGGCCCGACTCACTCGCAGAGCCTCGAAGGGCTTTTCCTGCAGGTTCCCGGAATCAGGATCGCGGTGCCCGCCACTCCCGCGGACGCGCGCGGTCTGCTCAAAACGGCCATTCGCGACAACAACCCCGTCCTCTTCGTCGAACACAAGATGCTGTACGGGCAAAAAGGGCCGATCGACCCGGACGGGGACGGCGCCGTGCCGTTCGGAGAGGCCAATCTTGTGGCGGAAGGGGATGACGTCACAATCGTGACTTGGTCCAGGATGACGATTGAAGCGCTCCTCGCGTTGCCCGCGTTGGAAGAGGATGAAATCACGGCTGACGTCGTCGACATGCGAACGCTCAGCCCGCTCGACATGGACACCGTGATCGATTCCGTCAAGCGCACTGGACGCGTCCTTATCGTGGAGGAGGGACCGCGCACGGGCGGGGTCGCGGCCGAGATCGGCTGCGGGATTGCCGAAGCCGCGGCGGACTATCTCGATGCCCCCGTCCGCCGCCTGACAACCCCCGACATCCCGCTTTCCGCCAGTCCGCCGCTCGAGCAGGCCGCCCTGCCGGACAGCCGCAAGATCGTACAGACGGTGAGGGAGCTGGTGGAAGCAGGATGATGCCCCTGGAGCCGGCCGTCTCGGCCGGTGCGGGAGTGGTTGTCCCGTGGTGGGATTGTAACGGCGGAGACCGCCGTCTCCACGGGCATGAGTCCGGCCTTGGTTTTGAGATCTGGAGCCGGCCGTCTCGGCCGGTGCGGGAGTGGTTGTCCCGTGGTGGGATTGTAACGGCGGAGACCGCCGTCTCCATGGGCATGAGTCCGGCCTTGGGTTTGAGATCTGGAGCCGGCCGTCCTCGGCCGGCAACGGGGATTGGGAGCTATGTGAATGACTACGACACCGCTCATATCGGTCGTCACGCTGACGCACAACAAGCTGGAATACACCCGCCGGTGCCTGACCAGCCTGCTGGCGACAGCCTACAGCCCGTGGGAGCTTGTGGTCGTGGACAATGGGTCGACCGACGGCACGCGCGAATGGCTGGGGACACTGAAGGCGGATGGGGCCCGCGCGGGCGTGGCCGTGTCTACGGTTTTGAATGACGACAACATCGGGTGCTCAACCGCGCGCAACCAGGGCATCGAAGCGGCCGGCGGCGCTCTGCTCACGTTCGTCGACAACGACATCGCGCTGCGCAGCGTGAACTGGCTGGAGGCAATGGCGCACCGACTGACGGAGGACGACTCGCTCGGCATTGTCGGTCCTAAGATTGTCTATCCTTTCCCGCCCTACGACATTCAATGCGCCGGAGCAGCGATTTCGCGCACGGGACGCGTCCAGTTCCGGGGCCGTGGCGAGCCGCGTGACGACCCCCGTTTCAATCGCGAGGAAGACGTGCAATGCCTGATCAGCGCCTGCTTCATGCTGAAACGCGAAGTTGTCGACCGTTGCGGCGGCTTTGACGAAGCATTCAACCCGGTAGAGTTCGAGGATTTCGATCTGTGCTACCGCGCACGCAGCGAAGGTTATCGTGTCCTTTACCTTCCGAGCGTAGAGATGTATCACTTTGAAAGTGTCACTACGCAGGGCACACCCGCCCTGCCGAACACCGGGTTGATAATCCGCCACGGCTTGCTGTTCAAGAAGCGGTGGCGGCACATGTTCGAGACTGAAGACGGCCCGCCCGATTCCGAGACGCGGTGGCGCAAACTTGCCGCGTGCACGCTCTCGGACGTAGGCGAGCTTCCGCTGATTGGAGGTACGGCATGAGCGAAGAGAGAATGGAAGACCGGCTGAAGAAGATGATGGTGGAGCGGCTCTTCATGAGGGTAGCCCCGGAGGAGATCGAAGAAGACAAGTCGCTGATCGACCACTACGGAGTGGATTCCGTCAGCCTGCTCGAGCTTGTAGTCGGGATCGAAGAAGAGTTCGGCGTTCAAGTCGATGACGACGAATTCAGCGTCAGCAATTTTGAAACCGTCGCCAATCTCGCCGCGTTCGTGCGCGGGAAGATGTAGATTGGTTGATTGGTCAATTGGTTGATTGGTTGATTGGGGAGATGGAGGGAATTGGTCGTCATCCCGGGCACACCGCAGCGTCAGAAGAGCAACTCGCGATTCCAGTCGGCACGGAATCCATCCACGCCGTTTTGCATCACCCCGAAGGTGACCCGGCCGCGGGCGTTGTGATTTGTCCACCGTTGCTCGAAGAGCGCAAATCGGCGCAGCGTGTGCTGGTCGAAATGGCGCGCGCGCTGGCCGCGGCGGACGTGGCCGTGATGCGCTTCGACTACCGGGGCACGGGCGACAGCCCGGGCGCGCTGGCGGACTTCGCTTTCGCCGCCTGGCGTGAGGACGTTGGCGCGGCCCGCACCTGCCTGTCCGAGCGGTTCCCGTCGGCGACCATGGGCCTGCTCGGCCTTCGCCTGGGCGCCTCGCTTGCAACCGTATCGACTGTCAGTGCGGGTGTGTCCGCCCCGGGCTTCCTGGTCCTCTGGGAACCGATCGTTTCCGGTACGGCCTACGTGAACCAGCTCTTCCGCCAGATGCTTGTCAAGGAGATGATGACCTACGGCAAGGGGCGGCGGTCACGTGCCGACGTTGTCGCAGAGCTCGAGAATGGCGGCAGCGTGGATGCGGACGGCTTCCTCCTTACCTCGCAGCTCTATCGCGACATCGCCGGCCTTGACCTGACTGCCGCTGCACCGGATGCGGGTGGTCCGGCACTCGTCCTGCACGTGGGCGCCACGGAAGAGCCCTCCCGGCCGCTGGCCGCCATGGCATCGCACTTGCGCGACGCAGGCGCCGATGTTACGCTCTCGGGACTCAGAATGCCGCCCATCTGGAGTCTCGTCGGTTTCGTCGACTATACGCCGGTCATTGAGAAGACGCTGGACTGGGTGAGGCATCACGTCATTTCAGCGCGACATGAGTAGTCCGGAACAACCGGTACAGGCCAACCGCCGCAATGGCAGTTCTCATCATGGCCACGCCCCCTGTCGCCTTGTGCGGCAGGGGGCGTGGCCATGATGAGAACTGCCGGTCGAAAAAACGACATATCCTCATACTGAATCACGTTTCGCGCGTGTCCGGCGGCGAACAGGGCCTGCTGGACACCGTCGAATCCGTGGACCGCGACCGCTACCGTTTCACAGTCGTGATACCTCCCGGCGGCAATCTCGAAGAGCGTGTGAGAGCCGCGGGCGCGGATGTCGAGACCCTGCGGTTTCGGCGTTTCACACGCACGCGCAATCCAATCCGTCTCGCGTGCTACGCGGGCACATATGCGGTCGGGGTCTTGCGCCTCGTCCGCATCATGCGGCGTCTTTGCCCGGACCTGGTTCACGCCAACAGCAACACGGCCCATCTATACGGCGGCCCGGCTGCACGGCTGGCGGGCGTGCCGGCTGTCTGGCACAGCCGCGACCTTGTCGAGCTCGGCGCCCTGGGGCGCAGGATGTTCAGGTCCTGCCGGGCTTGTGTGGCGATCTCGCGGGCCGTGGCGACACATCTCAACACCTATGCGGACGAAGCCGCGAAAGTGCACATGATCCACAACGGCGTCGATACCGCTCGTTTCTCGCCGCGAGACCGATCAGGTCTCATACGGGATGAGCTGGGCGTTGCGCCTGACGCCGTACTGGTCGGTGCGGTCGGCCAACTCGTGCCGTGGAAGAAGCACGAGCTCTTTCTGGACGCCGCGGCGGAAGTCGTCCGCCAGGACGGCGATGTGCATTTCGCGATAATCGGCGACGACCTTTTCGGCGACCATCCCGGCTACCGGGAGCAACTGGAGGCCCGTGCCGATACTCTGGGGCTGGCCGGCAAGGTACACTTCGTCGGCTATTGCGAGGATATCGTGCCCGCGCTGGCCGATCTTGATCTAGTCGTCCACACGGCAGACCGCGAACCGTTCGGGCGCGCCCTGGCCGAAGCCATGGCGATGGGGAGGCCGGTTGTTGCCGTCAATGCCAACGGACCGGCTGAAATCGTCAGGGATGGGACGGACGGTATGCTTGTGCCCGCCGACGACGTCGGCGCCATTGCGGTAGCCGTGTTGGAGCTTGTGCGCTCGCCTGGTCGGCGGGCGTCGTTGGGCTGCGCGGCGCGCGAACGCATCGTTGCCGCATTCGACCGCGACGCGTTTGGCGCGCGCATGGCGGAACTGTATGACGAGGTGACGTCGTGCGCATAGTCTACAATGGAGCCTTGTTGAGTCGTCACTTCTCCGGCGTAGAGGTGGCGATCTTCAACCTCGTTCGCGCTCTGGCGGAGCTCGGCAGAAACGAGTACACCCTTTTTGCGCCTCCCCGTTTCGCCGTCGAGGTGGACGAAGGCCTTCATCTGAAAGTACGATCCACGTGCCTGCCGACGGGGATGCGTCCGTTCCGCATCCTGTGGGAACAGGTTATTCTGCCGCGCACGGTAGCAAGAGGCCCGTTCGACCTGCTGCATTGTCCCGGCTACATCGCTCCTCTGCAAAGAACGGCGGTACCGGTCGTGCTCACGGTCTACGACCTGATCGCGCTCAGGTTTCCGGAATGGTGTCACACCGCGAACCGGTGGCATTACGGTATCATGCTGCCGCGCTCGATTCGCCGGGCCGACGCGATCGTAGTCCCGTCCGACGCGACGCGACGCGACATCGTCGAACGCTTCCCGGAAGTCGAACCCCGCATCACCGTCGTTCCGCTGGGAATCGGCGACGACCTGCGCCCCGTCACCGACGAGAGGGTCAGAGCCGACGTGCGCACTCGCCTGGGGCTTCCGCCTGAGTACATTCTGTTCGTAGGCAACACCGAGCCGAAGAAGAACCTTGTGCGCCTGCTGGATGCGTACCATTGCCTCAAGCAGACACGTGCCCGGTCGCCCGACCTCGTCATTGCCGGCTGCGACGCGTGGGGACACGATGACGTCATGAGCCGAATCAGGGCGCTGGGACTGAACGAATGCGTACACGTGCCCGGTTTCGTCCCGCGGGACGACTTGCCGTGCCTCTACAGCATGGCGACGCTGTGCGCTTTTCCTTCGCTGTACGAGGGGTTCGGCCTGCCGCCGCTCGAGGCCATGGCCTGCGACGTTCCCGTGGTCACGTCCGACCGCGGTTCTCTCCCCGAAGTCGTCGGCAACGCTGCCCTGGTCGTCGACCCCGAGGATGTCGCCGCCATCTCCGCCGGCCTCGACAGGCTTCTGAGCGACACCGCCTTGCGCAACACTCTCACCGCCCGCGGCCGCGAACGCGCCCGTCACTACACCTGGAGCAACGCCGCCACAGGAACCGAGGCGGTGCATGAACAGGCCGTCGCAGATGTTGCGCGGGCAAGCTCCCGGTGAGACGGGGGGCCTCTGCTTTCACGCTGTCGGCGAGCGTGCCGCCCTTCGCTTCCGCTCTATCCGGTTCTGCCGGCGGTTGAGTCTCTGACCACCAATTCAGGTTTCAGCATCTCCTGAGCGGGAGCGGACCGTTTCCCTTCGATCTCCTCCAGCAAGAGCTCCACGGCTCTGGCCCCGATTTTCTCCATCTGTTGGTTCACGGTGGTCAGGCCCAACGGCTGCGCGACGTCGATGTCGTCGAAGCCGACAATGGCCAGGTCGCGGGGAACGCGGATGCCGATGCGCAGAAGGAGACCGACCAAGTGCGCCGCGGTGCTGTCGGTAGCGCAGAAAACCGCGCTGTATTTCAACAGGTTCCTCACAAACGCCTTCTCCTTCGTTGCGTCGAGGTTGCCGAAAAAGTCCCAGGGCGCGACGAGGGGCGGAGCGGCAGAGAGCCCTGCATTCAACATCGATCGGGCGTATCCATCCCTGCGCCTCGAGAAGTAGACCTTCTCCGCTACCGCTGACGGGTCGGACGGCTGCAACATGCAGATCTTCTTGTGGCCTTTTCCGATCAGGTGGTCGATCGCCGCTCTCGCCCCTCTTTCGTCGTCATTCATTACGTAGCTGAAGGACGATTCCGCCGGAACGTCGATACTGACCGCCGCAATGAAGGGCATACCTCGTTCGGACAGAGCCTGGACGGCCGGCGAGCTGTAGTTCGGGAGCGTCGGCCAGAGAACGACCCCGTCGACTTCGTGATCTGACAGGGCGATATCAACGGCGCGAGCCTCCTGTTGTACCTCCTGCCCCAGCTGGTACTGGATGTTCGATTTGAGCAGAAGAGTCTGCCCGTGCCGCGTCGCTTCCTGCTGCATGCCCGTGACCAGTCTCGCATGCAGGCTTCCAATGGAGCTTCCTCCAAGGACGACAGCCAGCGTGTGCGTTCGAGGGCGGTGCCGCGCGGTCACGAAGGTCCCCGACCTCTCCGTACGGTAGATGAAACCGTCATGACACAGGGCGTCCAGTGCGCCGATCACCGTTCGATAGTTAACGCCGTACTCGGCGGCAAGCTGCCGCATCGGCGGCAGTTTGTCCCGGTATTCGCGGGACTGGATCTTCTCCCGGACGTGATTCGCAATCAGAAGGTGCTTGTCTGCGGCCTTGCCGTGCTGAACGGCGTCTTCAAGAATACCTTGCATAGTGCTTGTCGCGTAAAGGCAGGGTGGATGTATCAGAAGTGGCTCAATATATACACCAGACTGCGGATGTCAACAGGTGTTCAAGAAAAACTACAAAAATAAACCCAGGCTATGCGGGGACAGGCTGTGCGGGCACAATGTGGGGGTAACAGGTGCTTTACTTATTCATCTCTTCCTGAAACATCACGGCCATGCCGCGGAGTTTGCGTATGACTGCACCGTTTCTGACAGGCCTGGATTCGCCGGGGTCGGCATCCAGGTCACACAGCCGCAGCGACGGACTGAGCACCAACTTCCACTTGCCGGACCGGACGGCAGAAAGCTGGCCTTCCGCGCCGTGGTAGTAGAATGCGTTGACGTATTCATCGCGCGAGACGAGCGGCGCCCACTCTCCGGGCGGGTTCCAGGGGCGGCGCAACGGCACGGCCGCGTTGAGCGACCCGCCGTCGCTGACACTCGGGACCATATCGGTCTTGCCCCTGAGGAGCGGTGTGAGGTCGCGCCCGTCAAGCACGCGTCCTTTTGGCACTTCCACGCCGGCAAAGGTTGCCAGCGTCGGAAACCAGTCCATGGCGTGGACCAGCTCGCGTGACACGTGACCTGACCGCACGCCGGCGCCCCGTGCGATACAGGGCACGCGAATGCCACACTCGTATGTGGTAAGCTTCCCACCCCGCATCGGTTGCGAGGGATTGCGGCCCGGGCCGCGGCCATTGTCCGAGGCGTAGACCACCAACGTGTTGTCTGCTATCCCCAGCCGCTCAAGTTCGTCGAGCAGGCGGCCGGAGTGAAAGTCGAGTTCCTGGATGGCGTCCCCGTAGAGTCCCCATGATGACTTGTTTTTGAACGCGTCTCCCACGCCGAGTGGTACATGAAGCATCGTGTGCGGCAGGTAAACAAACCACGGGCGACCGCAGTGCCGTTTGATGAAGGCGATCGCTTCGTCCGTGTAGAGCCGTGTCAGCTCGGCCGGGTCGGCCGGGCGTTTCACCACGTTGTCGTTGCGCAAGAGCGGCATGCCGCCCTGCTTGTCGAAGTAGACCGTCTCGCAAGGGTCGAGATTGTGCAGCAGCCCGAAGTAGTGGTCGAAACCTCGAGCCCGCGGCAACAGGTCCCGAGCAAAGCCGACGTGCCATTTGCCGATACACGCCGTGGCGTATCCGTTCGCCTTGAGCAACTCCGCAATGGTCAGCTCACTCGTGGGAATGCCGCGCCGCGAATCTGCCCGTTGCACCCACACCTCCATGGCAAAACGACGTGGATACCGCCCCGTAAGCAGTCCGGCACGGGACGGTGAACAGATCGGCGCCGCTGCATAGTAGTCAGTGAATCGCACCCCCTCTGCCGCCAGGCGATCGATCCGTGGTGTCTTCACCTCCGTCGCCCCGTAGCAGCCGAGGTCGTAGTAGCCCTGGTCATCCACGAGAATAAACAGAATGTTCGGTGGCCTCTGCTCGGCGGCACTCCGGCTGCTTATCACACACCCAAAAGCCAGCAGTGCAACGGTGAATCTCAGTGCCGTGCGAATCATGTTCAACTCCTTTGTGCAGAGACCGCTCTTGCCGGAGATGACAGCGCGTCTTCCTGTGCGACGATTCTCTATTCCGGGGTTTGGCAGAATCTCCGCACTCACCCTCGGTTCTCCTCCATGTTCGGGAGAAGATAGCGGAGTCGCGGGGGACTGACAAACAAAGAGGAAACCGACCGGACGTTGCCGCAATCGCCGTCCTACAGCGCTTCGCGCGCCGCGTGTCCGAACGAGTACCAGTAAGCAATCGTCGCGAAAATCCGATTCAAGTCCTCCATTCGGGGGTGGAGACTTCAGGGTGAGCCCCACGGATGAATGAAAAACACGGATGGAGGGACTCCAATTCTCCATCCGTGTTTTTCATTCATCCGCGGAATGATATGTTCCCTCGACGCCATTTGCTTTTCCTTTCCCGCGTGATTTGCTAGAACACCGTTGAGCAATCCGTCACGTGACACCGAACAGAAAACGGGAGACGAGCATCATGGGACTGTTTGATTCTCTGAAACGGCTTTTCGGAACACGATCCGGCCCCGTCTACGAGATGGACAAGGCAGTTGTGATCGTATTCGCCAATCTGCCGAAAGACAACCAGCAGGCGTTGGATCACGCTGACATCGAACTGATCCTGAAGCTGGAATCACGGTACGTGAACGAAGCGGCCGAGATAGAGGAGGAACGTTCGGGCGGTCCTCCCGACATCGACATGGACGCCATGGCGGCCGACATCCAGGCCAAGGCCCGGCTGCGGGACAAGGAGCTCGAGCTCCCACACATCCACGCCGTACTGGACGCCGAACTGGTCTACATGCGCAAGGCCGGCCTGGTCGACGAGTGAAGAAGAGGGGACTTCGAGCCCCCCCCCTGCGGCAGATACCGAGTGCGGGTATGCAAAACGTGTCCGCCTCCCTTTTCCCCGGCCCGGCTACGGGGTCGGGTGCCGGAGAGGCGGACGTGCCGGTTTCGTAGCCTACGCCGCCTTGACCACAATCTTGCGTGGTTTGGACGCTTCGGCCCGTGGCACGGTGACCCGCAGCAGGCCGTTGCCGCATGCCGCTTTCACCTTGTCCGGGGCGGCCGGGAAAGGAACCCTGATCGTCCGGGAGAACTTCCCGCCCGGACGCTCGCGCCGGTACACGTTTGCCTTTTCGTTCCTCTCCGGCGGGTTCGCTTCCCCAGCGATCGTGATTTCGTCGTCTTCGACCGAGATCTCCACGTCTTTCGGATCGACCCCCGCGACCTCGACCTCCACGACAATCTTGTCTTCGTCCCCCCAGATATCCATCCGGGGCCGATAGGTGCACGCACCCTCAGCGCAGCCCTCGATGGCGCGATTGAATCGCCCCTGCAACTCCCCCAGCTCATCCAGTACCGACCACGGGCTGTTCCACAGTGTCAAGCTTCTCATTTTGCATTCCTCCTTGATTTCGGTTTGTTTCTACTTGACTCGCCATTCGTTTAAGCAACAGCCGTGCCAGCTACGGACCTTTTGACGCCTATAGTCCCTAAGTCGCGCTACAGTAGTTGTTTAGGAGTCCGCAGTTTCTGGTTTGAGACAAGTCGCGTGGGTCATGCTGGCTCACTTAGTCTGCTTTAAAGATGCGCTCAGGCGGGACATTCTGGCTCATACGGGTGGGTGATTCCAATCCCGGGCGAGGTCTGTCCCCTACAGGTAGTCCCTGTCATCATCCCGCGGTGTGTCTACCCATGACCCCTGTACTATGGAGACCATCTCAAGCAACAACCAAAAGGTGTCAAACGGAAATCAGGACGTGACAGCTTGGCGAGGTCTGTCCCCGGCAAACCGCTTGGCGAGGTCTGTCCCCGGCAAACCGTCCCCGGCAAACCACCGGCACAAACCACACAAACCAGGTCTGTCCCCGAAAAACGCGCCGGCACAAACCAGGTCTGTCCCCGAAAAACGCCGAAAAGCGGTCGATTTTGGGCTGCTGATCCCCAAATCGGCGGCTGCGGCGCTATTCTGCACTTTTTTGCAGTTTTTTCCGGAATGCATCCGTTTCCATTGCTTCTGTGGTGGTGAAAGGAGGTCGTATCATGACCCTGGTAGAAATCGGAGAAGCAATGGGAAACGCAGGTGTGAACGCGAGAATTGCAGCGGAGATTGGGGAGATCAGGCCGATCGAGGACCTGTCGCCGCGTGAGGTGGAGGCGGAGATCGCTCGATTCGGGTCTGTTCTGGCGAAGAACCATGTCGTGATCAGGCTGGAAGAAGGCGTGCCGCCGCACCTGGTCTACAGTTACCTCTGCCGTGAGCTCAAGGCGCCGGATTTCGAGGTGCTCTTCGGGGAGTTCGTTCAGATAACGGCATGCAGCGGGTACTGCCCGGGCTGCTTTCAGCGCCCGTGGTGTAACCTCGGCATAGAGGAGACGTGGCCGGAAGACGAAGAAGCCGGCCACATGGTATACCCGAGGGAGGTGCCGCAATAGGACCGCACGCGGCCCCGTATTCGCTGGACAACGACACGGAGTGCTGGGATAAGGAGGCTGGCCAAGGGCCATCCGAGAGAGAAACCGTACTTCAAAACCGCCCGGACATGTCCCTGGAGGCGGCGGTCCTCCGCCGTTGCGAGTAAGGAATGAACGCTGATGGAAACAGGGGCGAATAGAGTGCTCCTCTGTTTCGCGAAACGCGTCTACACTTGCGTGCAACGGCGGAGGACCGCCGTCTCCAGGGCTTTCCGCATAACGCCTGACCAGTGGAGAACATATCTTGAGAATCGGAATCGTGACAGGCGCATCGGCCGGAATCGGACGGGAGTTTGCTGTTCAGTTGGATGGCAACGGGCTGGATGAGCTGTGGCTTGTGGCTCGTCGCAGAGAACGACTGGAAGAACTGGCGAATCAGCTCACGACGAAGGTGCGGCCCCTGTGCATCGACCTGCGTGACGAAGACGCGATCGAGTCCATCGGCGCGCTTCTTCGGGAAGAAGTGCCGGAAGTCGTCTACCTGGTCAACAATGCGGGGTTCGGCAAGCTGGGCGATTTTGCCCAGATCCCGGCAAAGGACCAGCTCGAGATGGTCGACGTCAACGTACGTGCGGTAACGCAACTCTCGCACCTCTGCATCCCCTACATGCCGCGGCAGTCGTTCATGCTCCACGTCTCGTCGATTGCCGGTTTCGCGCCGTTGGGAGCGTTCGCCGTCTATGCCGCCACAAAGGCATACGTGACCAGTTTCAGTCTTGCGCTGCTCTCAGAGCTGCGCGGCAAAGGAATCCACTCCATTGCCGTCTGCCCAGGTCCGGTAGACACGGAGTTTTCTCTGCACTGCCATACGCATTCGCCCCGCAAAAAACGTATGTTCAAGAAGAAGGTCCTTCCGGACGCCATGGTGCGCAAGGCCCTGAAGGACGCGGAACGCGGGCGAGCAGTCTCCGTATATGGGCTCATGCCCAACCTGGTATCGTTCCTGTCCTGGCTGCTTCCCAAACGGCTTGTCGCCGCGCTCTCGTACCGTGTGGTATACCGCAAGTAGAGCGCGTTCGATACGAGCAACTGTCGCTATGGCCCCGCCCCCCCCTCCCGCTGCCTTTCGCCGGGTTGCATCAGGGGTATCCGACGAAGCAGCGCCCGGTTGCCCGTAGCGCGGAAGTCAGTTCCGCGCATGAGCATGGGAGTGGGATCCGGAAGGTGAGATGTCGCAACTCGTCGATGGGTTGTGGCAGGGTTGTGGCAGGGTCTGTCCCCAGGGGGTTGTGGCAGGGTCTGTCCCCAGGGGGTTCTTATGAACCAAACAGTCACTCACCCTAAAAAGAGCAGTTGCCCGCGGATGACGCAGATTGACGCAGATAAAGTCCCGAATCTG
>CAZKRK010000021.1:0-37320 GCA_964555035.1 uncultured Victivallales bacterium
CGGAACCGCGAAGGGCCGGGCAACTTGGGTTGTGGGCCCCGGCCCGCCTTGTTGGAGAAGCTGGAACCTTACCTGTGGGAAGTGAGAACCAAGGTTTCAGACGGGATTGCTCGCGTCCTGTTCAGGCGCCAGTACGATTCGACCAATACGAGCCAACCGGGCGTACCTGCGATTTGCTGCACCAGGCCCGGAGGGCCGCCATAGTAGAGCCTGGGGTGGAGCGTAGCGAAACCCCAGGCTTTATCATGCCGCCCCTCCGGGGCTCCTCAGTCCCCGGTAGTTGGAGAAAACAACGCACAGTACTATGGGAGTCGACAACGAGTGCGGCGGCATCTACAAGACCGCGCGGCCCATCGTGAACATGTGCTTCCCGCCACTAACCTGGCAGACCTACGACGTCGAGCTCACGAGCGCGGTCGTTGAACTCCACCACGCACGGTTCACCGCGAAGGCTCGTTACGTCGAGCTTGGTCACTCTGTCGCCGGCCCACTTCAACGACACCTCGAAACCGCCCCGGCAGCGTACTCCCTCGAGCGAGCCGGCGGGCCACTGATCGGGCAGGCACGGCAGAAGCGTGATGCGCCACGGCGGTGTGACGGTACACGAGAACGGGGCCAACGGCTACCTGAGCGGCTACGCCTGGTGCGAGAACACGGGGTGGATCCATTTCCAGAACGCGGCACCGGCCTACAAGGTGCGCACGACAGCGTTCGACGCGGGGGCGTCCGGGGACGACGGAACCGTGTTTCGGTTTCGGTGAGTGACGCGCGGCTCCGGCCTCAGCTTCACCGTCTCGATCGAAAAAGCCCCGACATCGAGTATTGCCGCGCCGCGCCGCGATTGCCTCCGACGAAGTAGTACTTGCTCATGCTGCCACTTCTCAATACGCTTCGTTGTACACGCGAATTTCAAAGAGAGATGCCGATCCATCGCCGTGGGTGGCCGAGACGGTCAGACGCAGTTTCGTCGCGGTCCGGCTCGCGAAGGAATGCACGCGGTGGCGCTGGAAGTTGTCGCGCTCCCGGACCACGTGCACCCATTTGCCGTCCACCAGCGCCTCGAGTTCATAGTCGCGGACACAGGTCGGCGAGTACGGCAGTTTGGGACGCTGCCCCCTGGGATCGGTGACAAAGGTGAACTGCACCGTGTTGAAGGTCGTCGCCTTGCCGAAGTCAAGCTCCACCCATTGCGGCAATGGCTGCGCCGGATCGGAGCGCCACATGCTGGCCGCGTTGTCCGCCAGCCGCGTCCAGCCGTTGATGACGTTCTTGGCGTCATAGCTCGGTGGATCGGACCGCGGAAAGGTCGGCGGATCGGTCCGCACCGCGTAGAACTCGCCGGACACCACGGTACTCTGGTAGCTGCGGCCGCCCGGCATGCGTCTGACGGCCATGGTCGGCCACTCGACGCCAGGAACCTCGGGTAGCGCGATCTGCAGGAAACGCGTGCCCTGAGGCAGTGTCGCGTTCACCGGCACGGTCACCCATCCCCCGATGTCTGCCGGGACGCTCA
The DNA here is from genome assembly GCA_964555035.1 of uncultured Victivallales bacterium. Lineage (GTDB taxonomy): Bacteria > Verrucomicrobiota > Kiritimatiellia > UBA8416 > CAYOBW01 > CAZKRK01. Next base: position 1,514 of record CAZKRK010000021.1, read on the forward strand.
CGGTATGCTCCCCCACGGCCTTGGCCGTATCGAACGCGCCAAACTCCTTCAGGCCGGCCACGCGGGCGTTGACGTCCCGTGCCCTGGTGCGCTTCGATTCCAGGTAGAGACTGACGGACTTGATCGTCTTGCCCTCTTCGACCGGAATCATGACCGACCGATCCATGTTCAGCGGGATCCGTTTCCTGATCGTGACCCCCACATCCTCCGCCCCTGAATCTCCATTTGCGACTGTGGATTCGACGTCCATACCCATGCCAATCTTCTGGACTGACGACGCAATGTAGCGCAATGCGTTTCAATGGTCCACCGTACACGACCCGGATTGTCTCTTCTTTGCGCTTGTTCCCCGGCCGGCACGGTCTTAACGTGCAGGTAGCTGCAAGCTGGTCGGCACTCGAGCATTCGAAAGTGAACCTGATGACGGGAAACCGGAAAGCCTTCAAGAGTCCCCCGAGGAGATTCCAACCCAAGGGACTGACGATCCTCTATGAAGATCGTGACATTCTGGTTGTAGACAAGGAGAGCGGTCTCCTAACGGTGAGCGGCGGGAATGTCCGGGAGAACACGGCGTACTACCGCTTGAACACCTACGTGCGCAAAGGGAATCAGAAGTCAAGAAACCGGGTCTTCATCGTACACCGTCTCGACAGAGACACGTCCGGAGTGCTTGTGTTTGCCAGGAGTGAACGCGCCAAGCGGTATCTGCAGGAGGAGTGGCAAGGCTTCAAGAAGACGTACGTGGCAGTCGTCCACGGAACGCTGCGAGAGAAGGAAGGGGTCATCACCTCGTATCTCGCGGAAAACCGGGCTCACAAGATGTACTCGGTTGCCGATCCGCGAAACGGGAAGCTGGCCAGGACCGGCTACAGAGTTGTGAGAGAATCCGGGCAGTACAGTCTGCTCGAAGTCGATCTCCTCACGGGCAGGAAGAACCAGATCCGGGTTCACCTTGCGGAAGGGGGGCATGCCGTGGTGGGCGACGGGAAATATGGCGAAAGGGAGCAGGGAGCGGGGAGGCTCGCGCTGCATGCATCCTCAATCGCCTTCTCGCATCCGCACACGCACCGGGACATGACCTTCCAGGCGAAGGTCCCTCCCTACCTTGAATCGCTTGTGAGCAGGTAGCCGCGAGCCATGGACGGACTCTCGCGGGCGCATCCGCGATTTGTTGCGCTTGCCGCGGCTGTTTCAGTTAGCGTAGTCTGCGCGTTCCGGCTTGGTTGTCCCGCCACCTTTATTTGCCGGCAGGAATGGACTATGAATTCACACGAGAGAGTAGTGGCGGTCATCGAGGGACGCGCGCCCGATCGAATTCCCGTCTACGGATGGGTTCGGGCCAACCTGGAAGAACCGATCGACAACGCCTTCGGGTCGGTGGCGGCGTTCGAGGACAAGTACGAGTTTGATTTTGCGCATCTGTTCGGCGGGCCGGGGAGATATCGCCGGGAAGACCTGGAGGCTATCCGTGAGGCGAACGGCGGAATCGTCGAACCCGGTCATCTGCTTGAGATCCCCATCAGCGATCCGAACGCGAACGAGGCTTTCGATTCGCTGCGTGCCGAGGTCGAGCACCACAAGGTTCAGCGCGACCGCTTTGTCTACGTGCAGACGCCGGGCATCTTTGAATGCCTCAACGGACCGTTCGGCATCGAAAACCACTTGATGTACCTGGCGCTCTACGAGAAAGAGCTGCACGAAGTCTACAAACGACAGGCGGAGTGGAACCGGCAGTTCGCGATGAACTGCCTCGACCTGGACATCGACATGATTCACGTCTCCGACGACTGGGGCGCGCAGACCGGCCTGATGTTCAGCCCCGAAACGTGGCGCGAACTCATCTACCCCTACCACAAGATCACCTGCGACGCGGTGCGCGACCGTGGCGGCTACCTGAGTCTGCATTCCGACGGCAACGTCACGCAGGTGCTCGACGGCATCGTCGAGCTCGGCTACAACGTCCTGCACCCATACCAGGTATCGGCCGGCATGGAGTACGCGCTCTACTTCGAGAAGTACCGGGACCGTTTCGCCATTATGGGCGGGCTCGACATCCAGACGACGATCGGGTTTGGCAACTGCGATCGTCTGAAGACGGAGATCGAAAGCGTTCTGAAACTGTTCGGCGACCGCGGTCTGCTCTTCTGCACCACCCACTTCGTGCAGGACCACTGCACAATCGAGGAACTGACGTTTGCATACGATCTTGTCTACAAGACGGTGCGGGGCGCTCAGGGAAACTGAACAGCCGTAGAGGGCTGAATTTGTGAAGAAGGTGATCCGCAAGTACCCCGAGATCGGGATCAACGACATCAACACCTACATTCGCAAGTCAGAGGCGTTTGACCGCTGGCGACAGCAGAAGGATGTCCACTTCTGGGACCGCGAGCTGCAGGAACTCGTGGGTGAAGCCGTCGCCAGGGGACTTGGCCGGTTCATCGATTGAGAGAGCTATGATGGCCCCACGGGGACAAGCCCCGTGGTCGCCGTGCGCCTCCACGGGGCTCGTCCCGCGTGGTCGTCACGCGCCTCCACGGGGCTCGTCCCGCGTGGTCGTCATGCGCCTCCACGGGGCTTGTCCCGCGTGGTCGTCATGCGCCTCCACGGGGCTTGTCCCCGTGGGGCGAAGATGGGGTGCGTCGCTGTGGCGCCCGAGTGGTTCCCCCGATCTTCTGAATGTCGTACTCACTGAACGTACCCACGTAGAACTCGTCGCTCCACACCCTGTTGTAACCCAGCACAAACGCCAGGTTATTCAGAAACGCCAATCCGATTTCCATCGGGCTATGCTCTATGTTGCCTCGAAGTGCGACGTGGACATGGTCCGGCATGATAGACACCTCCGCCAGGTCGTAGCCCTTCTTCGCCGCTATCCGCGGACAAGCCTCCTTGATCTTCCTGAAGCTGTCCTTCAATCCAATCGGGTAGCGCCGATCCTGCACTACGATCACCAAATGGAGGTTGTACCAGTAGCGTCCGTGTCCGGTGGCCTGCGGTTCGGCCAGCCGCGTTGCTCCCTCGGCGAAGGTGAACCGTCCCAGGAACTCCTTCCAACGCGGGTCCGCATAGTCACTCTTGCCGACCTGCCGTCCGATATAGCCCGCCACGATGTCCCTGGTGTTCTCGCCAAGAGTGCGCATGGACACGTTCCTGCGAAAGACAACCGGCGAGCCCGCCTTGCGCAGCGCGTGCTGCAGACGACCCTTGGCACGCATGGCGCAGAACGCCGGGCTGACGGAGGGAGCGACGCCGAAAAGGCACTGGATGCTGCCGTCCTGGACTTCAAACCTGTCCACCTCGAGACCATCGGTAGACCAAGCCGCACGACAGCTTTCCAGTGCCGAAGTTGTCGTGGCAGGGAAGCTCCCCTCCCGCAGCCAGCCGGTCCAGTCGTAGCGGAGGGCGTGTACGACACGGGCGCGGTCGGGGGTGTATATAGGGTTGTAGCGGGGCATGCCCGACATATCGCACATCATGGCCCCACGGGGCAAGCCCCGTGGTGGCCGGACGCCAGGCAGACTCGCCACCACGGGGCTTGCCCCCGTGGGGCGGTGATACTATCTTGGCGAGACGAACAGGGGAGCAGACATGAGAAACAGATTCGACCCGATCAATCCCAGGTGCCCGCACATGCTGCATGGCGGCGACTACAACCCGGACCAGTGGATCCGGACTCCCGGAATCTGGGACGAGGATATGCGGCTGATGAAACTGGCCGGCTGCAATGCCATGTCGGTCGGCATCTTTGCCTGGTCGACGCTGGAACCTGAAGAGGGGCGCTTCGAGTTCGGTTGGCTCGACACGGTCATGGACAAACTGGCGCAGAACGGCGCCTACGCGGTGCTGGCCACCCCCAGCGGCGCAAAGCCGGCCTGGATGAGCCGGGCCTACCCCGAAATCCGCCGCGTCAAGGCCGACGGTATTCGCCAGCCGCACCGGCAGCGTCACAACCACTGCCGCACCTCGCCGGTCTACCGCGAGAAATGCACGCTCATCAACACGAAACTGGCCGAACGCTACAAAGACCACCCGGCCCTGCTGGTCTGGCACGTCTCGAACGAATACAACGGCAATGACTGCCAGTGCGAGCTCTGCCTCGCCGCTTTCCAGGCCTGGCTGCGCAGACGCTATGACAATGACCTCGACAAACTGAACCACGCCTACTGGTCGGCATTCTGGTCTCACTCTTTCCCGGATTGGGAGTCGGTCATACCGATCGACCGCGGCATCCACGGTCTGATGCTCGACTGGGAGCGTTTCAAAACGGCCCAGACTATCGACTTCTTCAAAGCCGAGTCGGCACCGTTGCATGAGATCACGCCGAACGTACCGGTCACTACCAATTTCATGAACGGTTCCGACACGCTCGACTACTGGGCCTTTGCACGCGAAGTCGATGTCGTCTCCTGGGATTCCTATCCCAACTGGCACGAAAGCGGCGACGACGTTGCCGAAGCGGTATTCACCGCACGCATGCACGATCAATGCCGCGGCATGAAGGGCGGCAAACCATGGATGCTCATGGAAAGCGTTCCCAGCATCCCGACCCGCGCCCGGGTGAAGAAACGCAAGGAGCCCGGCATGCACCTCTTGTCCAGCCTGCAGGCCGTGGCGCACGGCTCCGACACGGTGCAGTACTTCCAGTGGCGCAAGAGCCGCGGCTGCTGCGAAAAGTTCCACGGCGCGGTGGTCGACCACGTGGGCACCGAAGAGACCCGTGAATTCAAGGAGGTCGCACAGGTTGGCGAGGCCCTGGCAAAACTCGACGGGGTGGTCGGCACCAGCGTCCGGCCGGAGGTTGCCCTGATCCAGGACTGGGAGAACGAATGGGCGATCCGCGAAGGCGCCCGCATCTATCTCGGGGACAACACGAAATACCGGCAGGATTGCACGGCCCACTACCGCCCCTTCTGGGATGCCGGTGTGTCGATGGACGTGATCGACCAGACCTGCGAGCTGGACCACTACAAGTTGGTCGTGGTTCCCATGGCCTACATGCTGCGCCCCGGATTTGCCGAACGGCTGAGGGGTTTCGTGGAACAGGGCGGCACGGCCGTGATGACCTATTGGAGCGCAGTGGCAGACGAGTCGGACCTGTGCTGCCTCGGCGGCATCCCCGGCCAGGGCCTGCGCGATGTGTTCGGCGTCTGGGAAGAGGAGAGCCAGAGCTACTTCCCGCATGAGTCGGTCGGCATTGCCGTGAGCGAGGGCAACGCGACGGGATTGAGCGGCACCTACAAGGGCGTCGACACCTGTTCAGTCATCCATGCGCAAGGGGCTGAAGTCCTGGCCACCTACACCGACCAGTACTTTGCCGGCTCGCCGGCGCTGACCGTCAATCGTTTCGGCAAGGGCCGGGCCTACTACATTGCCGCGCGCACGGAAGGCGCCTTTCTGTCGGACCTGTACGCCGGACTCATCGCAGACCTGGGTATCGCGCGCGCCATCGACACCGAGCTGCCCCAGGGCGTCACCGCCCAGCTCAGGACGGACGGCGCCACGCGGTATCTCTTTCTGATGAACTTCAACGGCCACGAGACGCGGATCGCGCTCGACGGCAGCTACACCAATGTGCTCACGGGGGAGACGCACGAAACGGACGTGGCACTGGAACGCTACGGCGTGCTGGTGCTGCGAAGCTCGTAGAGGCCGGCGCCACTGCCGGTGAGTGACTCGACCTCGTCAATCTCGATCGGGGCGTCTCCCGTCAGGCGCTCACATCCGTCGGCTGTCACCACGATCGTGTCTTCCACGCGGATGTACTCGTGTTGCGGCTCACACCACACCATCGGGTCCACGACGCACACGAATCCCTCGCGCAACGGCTCCTCGTGCCATTTGGCGACCGCATCGTGAACGCTCAAGCCCACGGCATGGTTCAGGTAGCGTACGCCCTTCTCGATCATCTGGTCGACCAGCGGCCGCCGGTCGGCAAACGGGCAGTCCGGATCGTCGCAGAGCGCCGTCATGCGGCGTGCCGCTTCTTCGTAGATATCGGCGGGCAGCGCCCCCGGTCGGATCAGGTTGAGGAGCGTCTTGTGGTAGGCCAGGATGAGGCCGTACACCTTCCGGTGCCACTCATCGAACACCCCGCTCACCGGCCAGATGCGGGCGATGTCACTGGTGTAGTGCCGCAGATCGGGTCCGCAGTCCATCAGCACGATTTCATCCTCGCGCAGCGTCGCGTTGTTGAAATGGTAGTGCCCGTCCCACGTACGCTTGCCCCCGGCCGCAATCACCCCGTATCCCAGCCCGCAGTGGCCCTGGTCGCGGAACGTGTATTCGGCTATCGCCTGCAGACGCCTTTCCCCGATTCCCGGCCGCGTCGCCTTCATGCCTTCGATCGTCACCTTGGCGGAAAGCTGTCCGGCCTGACGCAGGACCTCGATCTCGGCCGGGCTCTTGATCTTGCGCATGCCGTCGACGAGCGGACACGCGTCCTCGATTCCCATCTCCGGAAAGCGCTCCTTCAGCAACCGCACGAGCCGCTTGTGGCGCGGCTCAGCCTGGTCCCACTCCTCTTCAGCGCGCCGATTCGCGCAACCATTCGCCCCGAACCGGGTCGTTCCCCCCCCTTCGAGCTCGGCGTGCGGAGTGTAGAGGGTCTTGACGCCGGAGAGCGCGGGCGTCAGTTCCGTCGAAGCCAGAACGCCGTCAAGCCGGAGGCGTTCCCGAACCAGCTCCGCATCCTCGAATCCGAGCCGATTCCGCGGTTCGCCCGCCATGGTGTCCCGCGACGGCAGGAAGAGCCTCGTTCGCCCGGAGCCGCCTTCCACCAGGAGGTAGGAGTGACAGGTCTCCAGACCGCAGAAGTAGTAGAACACCGCGTCCTGGACTGCGACGTCGCGCGGCATCGGCGGGGCACTGACGATCAGGAGGTGCGCTCCCTCGCCAATCTCCGCGGCAATCGCCGCGCGCCTTGCTTTGAGTTCCTCCGCCGTGAAATCCGGGGTGAAGAGCAGCTCTACGGGGGGACGGTCAGTGACTCTTTGTGCAGGTTTCATGGCGGGATGATGGCACAACCGGCGCGTGCGTACAACCCACTGTGCTTCGGCGCACCGGCGTAGGTCCGATTTGCAATCGGACCCAACCCCCGCCGGTTGCCTCAGATCGCCCCACGGGCGACCAAATCCTCCCGGCTTTGGGTCCGATTGCAAATCGGACCTACGTTTGCCGCACATCCGTCGAACATACATCCGGCAAGGGCGCCACACGCATTTCCCGCATCGTCGTTTTAGCGATCACGCGGACAATTCACCACAACGCTCTGGAATTCACCTGTTGGGACGAAGCGCGCGTCACGGGAGAGCTGTTTGAGGCAAAGGATGCCTGAGCCCGCGACGGCTACCCACTGCTCCCGCGCAAATGGCACCGCACCATGCCCCCGCCGTCCAACGCGGTCTCGGCGGGATACGTTTCCCGGCATTCGGGGGTGGCGTGGGGGCAGCGCGGGTGGAAGTGGCAGCCACGCGGCGGGTTGATGGGAGACGGGACGTCTCCTTCGAGAGCGGTGCACGTCTCCTGCCCCCCCGCGGGCACGGACGCAAGCAGGGCCTCGGTGTAAGGATGCCGGGGCCGATCGAACAGCTCGACCGTGCGGTTGCGTTCGACGATACGGCCCAGGTACATCACGGCCACCTCGTCGGCCACGTACTCGACGACGCCCAGGTCGTGGGTGATGAAAAGGTAGGTCAGGCGCTTCTCTCCCAGGTCCTGAATCCTTCGCAGAAGGTTCAGGATCTGCGCCTGGATCGACATGTCGAGAGCGCTGGTGGGTTCGTCCAGAATGAGAAACTCGGGCTCGACGGCGAGCGCGCGGGCAATGCCGATGCGCTGGCGCTGACCGCCGGAGAACTCGTGCGGATAGGCGCCCATGGCCTCTTCCGCAAGGCCGACCCTCTCGAGGATTCCGCGGACCATACCGGTGCGCTCGGACCGGTCGCCAATACCGTGAACACGCATGCCTTCTTCGACTATCTCGCGAACGGTCATGCGGGGGTTGAGCGACGAATAGGGATCCTGGAACACGATCTGCATGCCGCGGCGCGCGGATCGCAGCTCCTCCTCGCCGTAGCTCATGATATCGCTGCCCCGAAACAGGATAGTGCCGGCGGTCGGCTGATAGAGCCGGGTCAGGGTCTTGCCGAGGGTGGTCTTGCCGCAGCCGGATTCACCGACCAAGGCGAGGGTCGTGCCTCTGCGAATGGTCAGATCGACGTCGTCAACCGCCTTGACGTGACCGACGGTGCGCTTGAGCAAGCCCTTGCGGATGGGGAAGTGCTTACGGACGCGACGGGCGTGCAGAATGACGTCGTCCTCGACCCGTGCGGCAGGCAGGGCCTCGTGTGTCGACGACTGGATTTCGGCCAGGGCCGTGCGTCCCTTGCGATGCAGATGGCAGGCGACGCGATGGCCCGCTGCGATTTCGACGACCTCGGGAACTTCGTCACGGCACGGCTCGAAGGCGTGCGGACAGCGGTCGCAGAAACGGCAACCCGGCGCGTAGTCGCGCGGGGCCGGGACGATGCCCTTGATGGTCTCCAGCGTCTTGCCGCGCAGATCGCGCCGCGGGCGGCATTCGAGCAACCGTTCGGTGTAGGGGTGCGCGGGGTTGTTGAAGATCTCGCCAACCGGTGCGGTCTCGACGATCTTGCCGGCGTACATGACGGCGACACGATCGGCTACCTGCGAGATGACGGCCAGGTCGTGGGTGATGAACAGGACGGCGGTTCCAAGCCGCGCCTGGAGATCGGCAAGCAGGTCGAGGATCCTGGCCTGCACGGTAACGTCGAGGGCGGTCGTGGGTTCGTCGGCAATGAGCATCTTGGGGCGGCAGGCCAATGCCATGGCGATCATCACGCGCTGCCGCATGCCGCCGGAAAGCTGGTGCGGGTATTCGTGGACGCGGCGCTCGGGGTCGGGTATTTCGGCCAGGCGCAGGGCATCGACGGCGCGCCTGAGTTGTTCGTTCCTCGAGAGGCGTTCGCCGGCAGCGTGGCGGATTGCCTCGCAAAGCTGGGTGCGCACGGAGAGGACGGGATTGAGGCTCGTCATGGGCTCCTGGAAGATCATGGCCACGTTGCGCCCGCGCATGGCCCGGCGCTGCTCGGGGGCCAGCGACAGGACGTCCCGGCCGTCGAAGACGACCGACCCGCCGGCGATGTAGCCGGGCTGGGGAATGAGCTGCATGATCGACAGGGCGGTGAGGGACTTGCCGCTGCCGGACTCGCCGACCAGGCCGAGCGTCTCGCCGGCGTCGAGCGTGAGCGAGACGCCGTCGACGACCCGGCTGGGCGCCGACCCGGTGTCGAAGTACATCTGAAGGTTGTCGATTTCGAGCAGCGCCATTATTCGCCCTCCCCCCGCACGCGCAGCCGTGGGTCCAACGCGTCGCGCAACGCATCGCCGAAGAGGTTGGCGGAGAGAACCAGCATGAGCATTGCGCCGAAGGATGCGGCCAGGTTCCACCAGACGACGGGAGCCTTGCCCAGCTCGCTGCGGGCCATGTTGATCATGGTTCCCCAACTGTAGGTTTCGGCGCCGACACCGACACCGATGTAGCTCAGAACGGCCTCGGCCAACACCAGGCCGCTGAAGCGCAGGACGACGGTAATGAGGACGAGATACATCAGGTTGGGCACGACGTGCTTGCGGATGACTTCAAACTTGGACGTGCCCAGCGACAGCGAGGCCTGCACGTACTCGCGTTCGCGGATCTTGAGCGTCTCGGCGCGCAGCACGCGGCACAGCCCGACCCAGCCGGTGATGCCCATGGCGAAACAGACCTGGGGGAGACCGCGACCGAAGATCATCATCAGGCACGCCACCAGGAGGATCCACGGGATCGACGACAGCGTGGAGTAGACGTACTGGATGGCGTCGTCGATCCAGCCGCCGAAGAAGCCGGCGAGGGACCCGAAGAGAATCGCGAAGGGGATGACAATGACGGTTGTGAGCCCGCCGACGATGAGGGCGGTGCGAACGGACTTGAGGGTGATGTAGAGCACGTCCTTGCCCATTTTGTCGGTGCCGAGGAGGTGCGAGCGTGGATACTTGAGCGGGGCGTACTCGCGGACGGTGACGGTCTTGCCGTCAACGGCTTTCTTAACGTTCATCTTGGTATAGAGCCTGTCGGAGAGCGGGGCGGAGTAGGTGCGTTCGGTTTTGTCGGCCACGAACGCTAGAAGCCGGTCGAGGGCGGACCGCGGAGGGGTAAGGACCGTTGCGGCGCCGGTCGCGCCGGCGACCCGGCGGGTGTCGCGCCAGACGACGCTGTCGAGCACGCCGATGGCGCCGTAGGCGCAGAGCACCCAGAGGGCGACCAGCGCCAGGCGGTTCTTGCGGATCTGCCGCCAGGCATTGATCCAGAGGTCGTTCCTCCTGGCGCGCAGGATGAAACCGGCCAGGCCGAGGAGCACGAGGGCGAGCATCCCGTTTTGGACGATCGGGACACGCGTTTCGATGGCCGACAGGGCCCTGACCGCGAAGTAGATTCCGGCGGCAACCGCGCCGAACACACCGACGAGGGCGAGGAACTTGAGCATATCGCGGAGTCCGGGCTGGACGAATGACGCGCGGTTGCCGCCGCTGCCGAGGGTAATGCGCGGGTCGACCAGGGTGTAGCTGATGTCGGTCAGGAGGAGACCGACCATGAAGAGGATGGAGCCGATGTAGGTCATGGAACGCACGACCGAGAAGTCCTGCGCTATGATGGCGTTAATGGTCATGCTGCCCATGCCGGGGATCGAGAAGAAAGACTCGGTGATGAGCGATCCCATGAAAAGCAGCGGGATGGTCATGACGGCGCCGGTAAGGATGGGGATCATGGCGTTCTTGAGGACGTGAAGGAACAGCACCCTCCCCTCCCCCAGCCCCTTGGCGCGCGCGGTGCGGACGTAGTCGCGGTTGATCTCCTCGAGCATGAGCGTACGGTTGTAGCGTGTGCCGCGGCCGATGCCGGTGATGACGCCGATGACTACCGGCATGAAGAGATACTTGCCCATGCCCGGTCCCCACTCGAAACCCGAAATGGGGAAGAGCTTCAGCCAACCGGCGAAGAAGAACTGCCCGCCGATAATGTAGAACAGTCCCGAGATCGACATCATGACGATGCAGACAACCGAGCCGACACGGTCGAAATAGGTACCGCGACAGAACGCCAGGATCAGGGCAAACGTGATATTGACCGCAAGCCCCAGAACAAACGTCGGCACGGCAATGGCCAGGCTCGGTTTCATGCGTTTGCGAATCTCGGACCCGATATCGCGCTCGGTATCGTCGGAGCGACCGAGGTCGAAAACCAGCAGGCGGGCACACTTGCTCCAGAAGAGCGTGTCCGTGATCTTATCGAAACCGGATCTGTGGGGATTGAACCAGGTGGGCTTGTTGTAGTCGTGGTCCGCGATCCAGCGTTCGATGCTGTCGGGGTTTGCCCTCTGGCCCAGCGCGGTGCGCGCCATGTCCTCCGGCGAGTTGACGACGAAGAACAGCGCAAAGGTGATGACGACAACCCCGAGGACGATCGGGACCATGTAGAGAATGCGTCGAACAAGGTATGCAATCATCGCCTATGCCCCCCGGAACCGTTTGACGCCCGCGCGCACGGCAGGAACCGCGAACACGATCACAACAAGGACCATCAGGGCCACCTTGCCCCACTGCGGCCGATTGTGCTCTTCACGGAAGGCCCTGCGGGCCTCGGAGTCGATCCGCATGTGCTTGATCTTGCACGTGCGCCTGTCGGGCAACGCGTTGTGCAGCCAACCGTGGTAGAGCGAGTAGCCTACGGGGTGCATTTTGAAAACCGACGGCGCGTCGTGACTCAGCATGCCCAGCATCTCCCGGATCGCCGCCAGGCGCTCGGGCGAATCCGGCAAGCGCTGCATTTTCACGTAGAGCTCGTTGTACTCCGCCCGGTGGTAGCGGTAGCCGCTCAGGTTGTCGAGCGAGCCGGGCTTGCCGTTATTGTAAAGAAACAGGAAGTTCTCCGCGTCCGGATAGTCGGCCAGCCATCCGCAACGGCACAGTTGAAACGCGCCGGCTTCCCGATTCTTGTGAAAACGGTTGCCGCTCACAAATGTGATTTTCAGGCCCACGTCGATCTTGTCGAACTGGCGGCGCAGGAAAGTGATCAGGGCCTTTGTGTTCATGTCCAACCGGCCGATCATGTAGTCTAGGACAAGCTGGTTGCCCGACGCGTCGATGCCGCCGGGATACCCGGCCTCCGCAAGCAGCCGCTTGGCCTCCTCGATCGATTTGCGGACCGGTTTTCCCGCTTCCTCGTCCCAATCGAAAACGTACGCGTTCATGCCCGCGCGGTCGGTCGTCTGGCCAAAGACGCCGGGGGGGATGATGTTCTGGGCCACGATACCGACGCCGTTCTTGAGCAGAGCGATTTCCTCTTCGCTGTCGTACGCGATGCTGAGGGCCCGGCGCAGCTTGCACTTCTCGTCCGTATAACCGCCGACTACCTCGTCGCCCATGTTGAACTCGATCCAGCTCGTGCAAGCAGGCATGGCCAGAACCATGCGCACGTTCAGGTCTTCCAGCTCGGGGGTCAACACCGAGCCTCCCGCGGAACTCAGTCGAACCGTCTCGTCAAACAGCTCGTTTTCCACCTTTGACTCGTCGTAGTACCCCTGCACGAACTTGTTCCAGCGCGGGATCGATTCCTTCTCAATACGGAATACGACCTTGTCGATGAACGGTATCTGCTTGCCGCAATCCTCCAGCATGCCCATTTCTTCCATGTAGCGGTAGTTCGCGACCGCCTGGGCGTCGTTCGGGTCGGGCTTCGGGAGGCTGGGATAGACGTCGTAGCGGTAGTTCTTGTTTCGCGTCAGTACGATCTGGTGACTCGGATCGCTTATCTCCAGGTTGTACGGCCCCGTGCCCAGCATGCCGGTCGTGAATGTAAGATTCCGCTCGAGCAGCACGCGCTGGGAGTAGAAATCCAGGAGTTCCCCGGGCACGGGCGCGAAAAAGGAAAAGGTCAGCCAGGCGAGCATCTGCGGATAGGGGTGCTTCAACGCCAGTTCGAACGAATACGGCCCCGTCTCTCGCGCAAACGGCAATCCGCGTGCAAGCGCGATGTAGTCGACCTCTATCGGGTTGCACTTTTCGTCCGACTCCCGGCTGTAGGCGATCCCGGCCGCCGCCTTTCGTTTTGCACGCTCCGCCTCCAACACCTCCTCGATACGCTGCTTGTACTCGGCAAAACCGAGCAGGTTCTTCTCGAGTATGTTGTAGATTGGGCAACTCACGCGCGAATCGCCCATGCGGCAGACACCCAAGACGTGGTCGACGGCCTTCAGCTCGCGAGTACCATGTTGCGCCAGGTCGCGAACGCTGTTCAGCTTCGCCACGGCGGCGGCCGTGAGTTCGTGGTTGGCGGGGACAAAGCAGGGATGGTCCTGGTACAGAATGCCCCGCTTGAGGTCGACCCGATAGACGACGGCCCGCACTTCCTTTCCCTCGAAGGAGACCGTGCGTTCTTCCGCCTTCGGGACCGATACGGCCGTAAGCGCAGCAAGCTCGTGCGGACGCTTGAGAAGATGATACACGAGCGGCGGTTCGATGACTTCGAAGGCAAACTCCGCTGAGTAGTTCTTGCCGGGGTCCATCTCGATCGCCTCGTCCAGCAGGCTGCGATAGTGAACGTTCGCCTCGCGTTCAGACTCCGGGTAAGGCGAATTGATCGGCCGCATGCCGGTGGCGAAGAGCAGGCACAGGAGGCAAAGCACAATCCTGCCGGCGTCTCGCGGCATGCGCACCAACCCGGTCATCTCTCGGACGAGTTTCATACTTCAACGGAAAAGGCAGAGATCAAGCACACAGAGCAACTGGAGACGGCGGTCCTCCGCCGTTACAAACACCGACGCGATCACACACCCCCACCGGCGGAGGACCGCCGGCTCCAGGATCCCCTCGGACAACGTCTAATCGGTCTTTCCCTTTCCCAGCCCCATCATAGCCTCGGCAAAGCCCTTGCCGATCTGTGCCATGATCTTGGGCGAACCCAGGTAGTGGTAGCCCGCATTCGTGATGCCCTTGGCCACTTCCCGGTCCCTCTCGGTGAAGAGCTCGGCGCGGTACTTCTCTACGGCGGCTTTCTGCTCCTCCCGGCTGAGCTTGCCCGCCTGCTTCAGGCTGCGAGCCTTGCCGTGGACCAGCGCGTTCTTCTTTGTCACCGCGTCCAGCTCCGGGTCCCAGTACTTCTCCGTCCGAACCGCCGCGACATTCCCCTTGAATTCCGGCAACGACGCCGGCGCCGCCATGGCTTTCCTGAAGTTCTCGTGTACGTTCTTGTAGCGGAGCTGACCGCCTTCGTACTTGTCAACCGGTCCGCCCGCACCCATAACGCCGATCACGAACGGCATCCCCGGCGCCGAGAGGTCCTTGCGCACATCGCGGATGAACCGGGCCAGAAGCGTGCTGTACAGATCGTACCCGCCGGGTTTGTCCCGCGTGGGATAGGTGCCTCGATCGACCATGTCATTCCAGCCCTGGAACCAGACGAACCCGGCCACCTCGTAGCCCTGCTTCGCATCGTAGTCCGGATAGACGCTCTTGACGTCCTTCAACACCGCCTTTACGTGTTCGAGCATCAGTCGATAGTAGTGCCCCGTCTTCTCGGCTCGGGCGGCCTTGATCTGTTCGACGTCCTTGCCCTGCTTCTTGAAATTCTCCAGTTGCTGCTCGTTGAACTCGTAGGGGCCGCCGCCGGGAGAGCGGAAATCCGTATTCAGGCTCTTGCCGCCCCAGGCCGTCTTGACGATCAGGATCGGTTCGTCCAGCATCTTCTGCATGTAGATCCCGAAGGTGAACTCCGGGCCGATTTTCGGGTCGCGCCCCAGGGCGCCGTAACCGGCGGTCAGCTTGCCGCTCTTCTGCGTGTCTTTGCCGGTAAGATAGGAGATCCACACCTTGTCGCAGACCCGCGGCGTGCCGTCGTCGGCCCGCATCTCCTTGAGAATGGGAACCGTCTTCGGATCCATGCCCAGGTGGTCGAACGCGGAGACCTTGGCATGCCCCTCCATGTTGGACTGACCGGCAAGGATGTACACCTTGAGCGGCTTGGCCATTGCCTGACCGGCGAGAATGCCGACGGTTGCTGCTACCGTGATTGCGTGTGCCAGAAACTTCGTCATTGGGTCCTCCTATTCACTTCGCGTTACTATGGGTGTTTTGCCCCAAGAAGGCCACCGTTCTTTTCTTGCCGGGCGCGTCCGTGATTTGTGGTCACGGTGGGGCCATGGTTGGCGGCTACGAGCTTTCAGCAAATCGGCCTGCAATACACCTCCAGCGCCAATGCCGGGTTCATCACCGGCTTCTACATCATCTTCGAAAGCTGCACGTTTGCCCACATCAAGGCCGGTGCGGGCGCGCTGGCCTATGCGGGCTTCATGTCGGTCGGCGTCGCCTTTACGCTGCAGGTCGTCTGCCAGAAGAGGTGTCCTCCCGGGCCGGCCGCCGTCATCATGAGCATGGAAGCGGTGTTCGCGGCCCTGGCCGGCTACATCGTCCTTGACCAGACGCTCACCGGCCGAGCCATGCTCGGCTGCGCCCTGATCCTCTGCGGCGTACTGATCGTGCAGCTCGTGCCGATCGTCGGGAGAAAATCGAGTGATTCGACAGAATCGACTTGATCGAATGAATCGATTCAGTCGAATCTGTCGAGTCACTCGATTTTTCGAAAAACGCAAAACGAAAGGACCAACCGATGTTCGGCGGCACTGGCGGCTACTTCTGGCTGGACTCCTGGATCCTGGGCAACATCGTGCAACTCGGAACCCAACAGTTCTGCCGGCGGTTTCTCAACCGCAGAAACGACCCCTGCGGGCGGCAATACGACCAGATGACGCAGGCCGCACGCTCGGGGTGTGCCAACAACGCCGAGGGATCGGCGCGACGGGCCACCTCCAGGGAAACCGAGATGAGACTCACCGACGTGGCGCGCTCGAGCCTCGCGGAACTGTCCGGGGACTATCTGAACTGGCTGCTGCTGCAAGACAAGGTGCCGTGGGGCAAGGACACGCCCGACGCGCGGGAAGTGTACGCCATCCGGCTGGACAAACCGGCCTACGGCGAGGACGTCGTCCACGACGCCTGCGCGCACATTCTGACACAGAAAAGGAGATTCGCCAAATGGCTGGATTCCGGCAACGATGAAGTCATGGCGAACGTGCTGCTGATTCTGATTGCGCGCGTAATCAACATGCTCAACCACCAGATGGAGTCGCAAGGCGATACGTTCAAAAGAGAAGGCGGCTTCCGCGAAAAGCTGACCGGCATCAGGGTAGAAGCGCGGGCAAAGCAGGAAGACGCCCCCAACTGCCCCGACTGCGGCAAGCCAATGACACGGCGCAAGGCCCGTAGCGGAACGAACGCCGGCAAGGACTTCTGGGGCTGCACCGGATACCCGGATTGCAGGGGGCTGAGAGAGATGGGGGAGTCGAGCTAATCGACAAAATCGGATCAATCGAATGAATCGATTCCCTCGATTCGTCGAGCTGGGAAAGGGAGCCAACCACCATGAAACGAATCACTTCCGCCATCTTCGCCATTGCCGTTCTGGCAGGCACTATGTCCGCACACGCCGCCCCTGACTACTACACCGAGCCCCAGATCTTCGGCTCGCGCCCCAGGGCGAAAGGCGAGAAGCACTTCGGGCAGGTCGGCGTCACCGGCCTGGACCTGCGCGTCTACGACGGGGTCACGCTCAAGGTGGAAGGGACGACTCCCGGCACACCTCTGGGGCAGAGAGGCGGACCTGGCATTCCTGTCGATCGAACACGGCAAGCCCTACGGGACATACGGCGAGGACGAACCGGTTCACATTCCATTCTACAAGTTCGGCAGCGCGTACAGCAGGGCAACGGACAAGCTGGAAGCCGTTCCCCGCAAAGAGATTCTCAAGAACATCCACCACAAGCGCTACATGATCCGCACACAGGCGGCCAAGGCCCTGCGGCGTGTGGGTGCCTTCGACGAGCTCGAGAGACTCCTGCGGGACAAAGACCCCCGTGTCCGGCGCGCGGGTCTGGACGGGCTTACCGACTACCGCTACTGGTTCGCTATGGGCAGGGATCCGATCGAGACCGAGGATTTCTCGCCCGCCATGCTCGCGACCGTCAGGAAGATGCTTGCCGACCCGGACGAGGCCCTCTACGTGGTCGACGGCGCCCTCATGGCATTGAACCGCGCCCCGGCGCAGGCAGTCGCGGACAGCCTGCCGGCGATCCTGCCGTGGACGACCCACGAGGAGTGGTGGCTGCGCCAGTCGGCCTTCCTGGCGCTGTCGGGAGCCGCCGCGGACGATGCCCTGCTGCCCAAGGTCCTGCCGACAATGCTGAGCGTGCTCGTAGAGGAGTACCCCACGCAGTCACGCGCGGGAATGAACAACCAGGTGTCCCGCCTCTTGCAGAAGCACAAACCCGACAGCCCCGTCGGGCAGCAGATCCTGTCCGCCTTGCAGCGCGCAGCCAGGGAGGGAGAGATCAAACCGGGGTCGCGCGCGGGCGAAGGGGCGCACAACGTGCTGCAGGCCGCAACCACCTGCCTGAAGCAGGACCCCACCGGTGCGCTGGAGGTCGCCCGGATTCTCCAGGCGCGCTTTGCGCAGCTCGAAACACGGCAGATCACCGCACTCGTCACGGCACTCCTGGCCGCGATCGACAGACTCCCCGACGCCAACCGCGAGGCGTTGACCGACCTCCTTTTCAACGACTACCGGCAAGAGCTGGTCCGGCGCATGACGGCCGGCACAGGCGAAGTCCCGCTCGACACGATTCTCTCGCTGACAAAGCTCAGGAATCCCGACCTCGGGTGGCATGCCCTGGGCAAAACCCCGCCGGCCGAGCGTGTCTGGAGGTACACCTCCTTTGACCCGCAACCCAAGGACGTGCGGCACCAGCGTGAGAAGAAACGCTTCCGCAACGTGACCCTCCCCGAGGGACTCGAAGGGTGGTATGCGCCCGATTTCGACGACAGCCGGTGGCAGAGCGGTAAGGCTCCGATCGGCAAAGGGGTGTTCAAGAGGGGCAGAACGACTTTCGCAAACCAGTCGGCGTGGGGGGACGGCGAATTCCTGCTGATGCGGACGACGTTCGAAGTGGAGTCCCTCGACTACGACTTCTATCGCATCAGCGTACTGGCCAACCAGGGCTTTCACATCTACCTGAACGGGCGCAAGATCGAAACCTACGTCTGGTGGAAGGACAACCCCTACTACCGCCCGATCGGTCTCGGTTCCGGCGCGGTGAAGCACCTCGAGAAAGGCTCCAACGTGCTCGCCGTCTACGCCAACACCGCCTACCCCAAAGGCGTAGCCGTGGCCCAGATCGATGTTCGCCTCGAAGGCCTGAAGCGAACGGATCTGCTGGCGGCGGGGGAGGGATCAGCACGGCCTTGATGCGCAGGATTTCCGCCAGTGTCGGAACGGTCAGCGTCTGGCCTTCGTGTTCGGTCTGCGTCGTTTCGAGCGGCTGTTCGCGGATGAGTTGGCGGACGCCCGTCTCGATGCCGTCCAGACTGCCCAGGATCATGACGGGACGTCTGACGCGGGCGGTTTGCCAACCCGCAACCTGCTCGAGCTCGCCGAGGATGCGATCGAAGTGCTCCCGCAGGTCAGTCAACACGTGGTCGGCATCTCGGGAAAACCTGTGGTGTGCATGCAGGGCCGCCGCCGAGCCGCCCACGAGAACCGCGGAAGGCAGGATGCGCTGCAGGCGCGCAGCCGACGAGAGCAGCCGATCCCACTCAGGCAACGTTTCGGTCGACATAGTGCCTCCAGAGGTGGTAGCGCTGCGCGTACGGATCATCCGCGTTGGCTTCGCAAACTCGAAGGATCTTCTGTGCAATGACAGGGTCTGCCGTCGCATCGCGTAGCTCAACCCACTCCCGACGTCCGCCGCGCGCGATGATGTCGTCAATCGCAGCCAGCGTGAGGGTTCCATGGTTGAGGTGCCTGTGTTCCATGGCCCCTAGACTATACCAAGGGACCAGAGGTGGCAACACTGGAGGGTCATTCCCAGCAGATTCGCACGCAGGTGTCAGTCCTCCCCGCCGCCGAGTTTTCCGGACCACTGAAGTTGCACGGCGTCGGCCGTATTTCCCCTGAATACGACCACGTTGCTCTTCGGGCGCGTCTGCGATTTGCTGCACCTGCAGAGTGGCCCCCGCCGGGCTTGTCCCGACTACCCACACCGCAGAGACGCCAGTGGAGACGGCGGTCCTCCGCCGTTACAAACACCGCCGCAACCACCAAACCGATAGCAACGATTGGCATGAGGCATTGCGCCGGATACTTCTCAGTTGGGCTTGAGGGCGATGAGCTCGCCCCTGTTTGTTGGAAACACCAGGCGCACACCTGCCACGGTCTCCCCCGGGCGGCCACTACGTTCCACCCGCACCTTGCGACCGGGCCACGGATTCACAACCGTACATTTGCGTCCACGCTCGCTGACGATCGACACAAACCGGACCTCGCCGCCCTTCAACTCGCTGGAGACCAGGAACGCACCCCAGGTCCGTAGGTGACGAAATCTCGCATCCTGTTCCCTCGGCCACACCGGGAAGAGCCGGATGACGGACTCCGGACGATCCGCCTTGTCGACCGGCACATGGCTCATGCACAGCATCTCGTTGATCGTGTTCGGCACGGTCGACTGGTTCTCGATGCCATGCGGGTTCCGCAACTGGAAGCCGTTCGGGTACGTGTTGCGCACGTAGCGCCCGAGCTGTTCCAGGATCGCCTTCGGGTCGTAACCGACGCGCACGGCGGCAGGGAAAAAGCTGTTCGAGCCGTTGAAGTCGATCCAGCGCTGCATGACCGCGATGGTGTTGTGCGCGACCTTGAGCCACTTCGAATCGCTGTCCAGCCCCAGCGCGTTGCCGGGGTAAATGTGCTGGATGCCGAGCGTGTTGTCGCGCCACCAGTGTGTGCCGTCCTCCGAGTAACGGAAGACCGTCTTGCCACCCATCTCCTGGGTCGTCCATGAACTCAGGCGGTCGAGAATGTGCCGCCACTTCTCACGGCGGCCGGCGTCCACGTCCAGCTCCTCGCTCATGGCGAGCGCCAGATCGAAGGAATTGCGAATCAGGCCGAGCGCCAGGATCGGGTTCATGTTCTTGCCCGACCCCTCGTGGATGGAATCGTCATAGTCCACGTATCTGCCATTCTCGAACTTCAGGTAGTCTTCCCAGAAGCTCACGACTTCCAGCACAAATGGATAGACCTCCTTGCCATACTCAGGGTCCAGGGTCGTTCGCCAGCGCTGGGCTATATTCACTAGACAGTATGACGGATTCGAGCGCTGTCCGTAGAACAGACCGCCCTTTTTTCCCTGCCGAGGATGTTCGCCGCGCGTTGTCTCGATGCCCAGAGGCCCGACGCCCACCGGGTAATGCACGCCCCGCATCTTCTCTCCAAACACGGCTTTCGCGTACCAGCGCCCCCGCTCGCGGAAGTCGAGAATGGGCGCGTCCTCGGGATCGCCCTGCTCGATGCGGTTGGCGGAGTAGAGCGCGTAGAACGGCGCCATGTGGTTGTAGTTCAAATGGTAGTCGCCGGCCCAGGCCGGCTTGTCAGTCGTGACCCAACCAAAGATGCCCGGCGGAAAGCGGGGATCGCGACTGCAGGCGCCCATGGCATAGAGGGAGCGGTAGTAGGCCTTCTCGAGCTCGGCGTCGCCGAGCTCGACCCAGGACTTGGCCCAATAGTCGGCCCACCAGGCGGCGTGGGCCTTGCGAAGATCCGACAGATCGGACGAATCCGTCAGGCCCGACAGATCCTCAACCACCTCTTCCGCGTAGCTCTTGCTCTTGAACACGCTGTCCATCGCCAGCACCAGCGTGACCGGCTTGCCGGGCTTGAGCGTAAAGCGCGCGCCGACCGGCTGCACGCCCGTGCTGCCAGACGCGTTTGCGACTGCACCGTCGACGTAGGCCGTGAGCTGCGACCCATCCCACGTGCCCCCCACGTGGACCCACTTGTCCTTCGGCAGAACCGCGCTCTCCACGAACTTGCCGCCGGCGGCCGTGAAACGCAGTTTGCCTCCTGACAACCCGATGCTGACGCCCTTGTTCCACTCGCCACAACTCAGGATGTAGTTGGCATTGCCGTCCATTTCCGCGTCGTCGATCTTGATCCAGCAGGCCATCGTCACGGGTTCGACGGGTAACGACACGTTGCCGCAGTCGAGGAAGCAGCTCTTCTCTCCCGTGAAGTGCCACGCCTTGCCGACCTTGCCGGGGACGACCTGCATGGGAGCGTTGTTCGCAGGCGGCTCATCCATCGGCCAGGCGTGCGCAGCCCCTTCGGGCGCCTTGCCGGCTGCCAGGCCACTCATCTCCTCTTCGGTGAGCGCTCGCCCGTACACGCGCAGATCATCCACGGCCCCCTTGAACCCCCAGCGGCCGCCACGAATCTGCTCGCGACCGATATTGACGCGGTGCGAGTGCACCTTGCCCGGTACGGCAGCGGAACCGCCTTTCGCGGCCGATGTCTCGACCCCAAGCACCTTCCAGGCCACAGCCACGCCGCTGGGGATGTCGACGTCCTCGATAAACGCGCGCTGCCCGAAGATCACGTCACCCCTGCGCTCCGCCTTGCTCATCGACCCACGCCCGGCCGCAACGCGCAGCACGGCCTCCGCATCCACGGCACGCCCTTCTGCCTCCAGTTCGAGGAGCAATAGGTTCTCGGTTGCCACGACCATGCTCTTCATACGCACGGTCAAACCGTCGCGCGCGAACGTCCCACCCGTCTCCGGCACGTCCCACCGCTGCTCAAGCTTGTATGCTGCCCCCGCGAGTTCGGGGATGCGAATGGCCAGGCGCCCGAAGCCGACAGGGCTGGACTGCCCATACTGCGACTTCAGCCGCCACATGTCGTTCTTGGCCAGGAAAAACTGCTGTTCCTCCGCCGGCCCCCCGATGGCCACCTTCATGTCACCGTTCCCCATCAACGGCCCGTCGACGGAGTGGTTAGCCGGCGTCCGCCCGGGGCGCGCCGTCCAAACGGCTTTGTGTCGCCCAACCAGCTTCAAGACGCCGGCAGCGTCAGTTGACACACTGAAGCAGAGATTCGTTGTGCACATGAGCAGCCCCAGTCCGATTGTGAGTTTTGTTGTGTGAGTCATTTGAGGTCCCTTTCTTTTCACGAGGTCGCAGGCAAAGTCCGCTCCGGCAAAATCGTCGATTTGAGTGTCACGCCCGAAGCCCGGAGAACAGATGTGGTGGTAGTCAGTGGCCAGGAGTAGCTTCGTTATGACGCTTCTCTCTTCCTGATATCCCGCGCGGCGCGAACCATGGCAAGATAGCCGTCGACGGGAACGTAGTCCGGGATTGAGTTGCCGGAGCCGAGTGCAAACCCGGCGGCCGTCTCGCGGAAGCGGATGCCGTTTTCCAATACAAACTCGTGGATGTCATCCGGCGCCATCCGGCAGAGGTGATCGGTGTCGATACCGCCAAACAGCCCGATGCGCGAGCCGTACTGTTCGATCCAACGGTCGTAGGGAGCAATCACATCCTCGTTGGAGTGCTTGGCGTCGACCCCGGTATCGATGAGCGCTTCCATGATGTCGAAAATGCAGCCGCACGAATGCAGCAGGTAGGGATGGTCGGCGCCGTGCACGACACTCACAATGCGCGTGTACTGCGGAACCACGTGGTGCACCAGGACGTCGGGCGCCAGCAACGTCTGTGATTTGAAGCCCATGTCGTCGCCAGTGCGGCAGACGCAGAAGAGATTGCCATAGCGTTCGAGGAGGGTCGCCCACAACGCCACGAGCAGATCGCCAATGCGCACGTACAGGTCGGCGAACAGTTCGGGATCATCGATCTGCATATAGCACAGTTGCTCGAATCCCACCAAGTCCTCGCTAATCTCAAAGACGCCGTTGCCGACGCCGCCGATCGCCTTCATGCCCGGCGGCAAGCTCGCCGCCAGGGCATCCAGCCTTGGCGTGGCCCTTTCCCAGAAGATGCGCAGCAGATCCTGCCAGGGGTAGGCCTCGAAGTCGCGCCTGTTCTGGATGACACCTGCCCTTTCCGCGGCGAGAGCCCCACCGCCGGGGAGCGTTTCGGTCACGCAGACCTCGTACGAAACCGTGTCGTAGGTCATCTCCTTCCAGAAGCGACAGTAGTGGGAGAAAAACTCTCCCAATTCCGCCTCGCCGCCACGCTCCAGCCCGGCAAACGATACGCCGAGGATTCGCTCCATCACGACGGGACTGATGATGTGCTCATACAACGGCAATCGTCTCGGCCGCCGATTCGTTGCCGCTGCCACGATGTGCCTGCAGTCTGGTTCGAACACGATATTGCCTTTCTCGATGCTGGTGACCGGTTACTGGATACTCGATACGGAAAGCCGGGTCGAGCATCCGTTCACATTATGAATAGGCAGGAGCGTGGCACGGGCCTCTTATCGTCGCCCGCTATCGTCAACCGAAAAGGCAGGAAAACGGGGGAGAAGGCCAAGACATGGCCAACCCCAACAAGCTCCGCCATTTTCATGGCGCTTTGACGAATAGCACCCTTCTCTCACCACTGCGCAGCGGGACAGCCCGCCAGGAAGTTGCCAATCGCTTCCGAGGTGCGCAGATATCGATCGTAGACCCTGACATGCTTGACCGCCTTCTTCAACGCGGGAGTGACACGAAGGTGGGCGTCACCCCACGGGCTGCCGAAGTTCCGGGCGAAGCGACCCCAACCGTACTGCCGGTCGGGTCCGCCGTCGCACAGCACCCCGTCGCAGACGACCGAGATGATGCAAGGTCCGCCGTCAGCGATGAAGACGACGTGATGCAGTTTGCCGGCCGTCAACACGCCGGGATCGGAAGTCCATTCCGCTTTGCGAATGCCGTATTCGCCCTCGGGACGCAGTTCCCAGTGAATCTTCTCGGGATCCCTCTCCGTCAGGATGTTGTCCGAGTAGTAGAGCCAGCCCTCGCCGTTGCCCAGGAAGTACTTCCCGAGCTTGGTAAAGGAGAAATAGACTCCGCCGTCGACGATGGACGGTTTGTCGATGCCCCAGAACATCTGCACCTTGCCGTTGAACTGGCTGGCCCGGTCACAGGCGGTCACGCGCATGGGTATACGGTGGCGCTCCGACCAGGTGCGACCGCCGTCGTCGGAGTACTTGTAGCAATACCAGCCG
Organism: uncultured Victivallales bacterium; assembly: GCA_964555035.1. Taxonomy (GTDB): domain Bacteria; phylum Verrucomicrobiota; class Kiritimatiellia; order UBA8416; family CAYOBW01; genus CAZKRK01. Next base: position 25,677 of record CAZKRK010000021.1, read on the forward strand.
TGCGTGTCGCTGCGGATGCGTTTCTTGCTGCCGGGCAAGGTGGTGACCCGGTCGCCGTTGTAGGTGTAGATGCCGTAGATGCGCCCGCCCGGCACGAGCAGCGGCACGCCATAGGAAGCCTCGGGGCCGTCGGCGGGTTCGATGTCGATCAACGGGCTCCATGTCTTGCCCTGATCTTTGCTGATTGTGGCCACGAAATGCTGCCCGCCCTGGCCCTCGTGGCCGGCGCCGGTGGTCAGCAAGCAGGTCCAGCTTCCGTCGGGATTCACCACCACGTACGGTTGATCACAATACCCCTCATCGGGAATGCGCTTGCCCGTGACGATGTTGCGCCAGTCCCGCGTGCGGGCGCAGTCGGCATGCGCCAGGGACAGACCCTCACCCGCCAGGAACCGCGCGTATTGCGCATCCCGTTCCGCCAGATCGGACAGCGCCACGGGGATCTCCTTTTCCCCGACCAGCAGGATGACATCTTTGCCCCGAGCTCGCACCAGGGAGCCCTTGACCGGATCGCCCTTCCGCTTGCGCCACAACCGTTCCGCCGTTTCGGCCGGGAAACCGGGTTGGCGATCCTCTGCCGCGGGTTGCGCCTCTCCCCCCGCCAGGTACGCGACGGCCGCGGGTGACAGTGCGCGGGAGAGGATCACGATCTCGTCGAGCTCGCCCTCGAAATAGCGCTGCAAACCCTCGTAGCCCGCCGACATGTCGCACATGTCAAACTCCCCCAGGCCGGGGGTACGATCATCGTCCACGAGCTTACCGTTCACGTAGAGTGCGATACGACTGCTTAACGCACTCACCGTCACGGCCACGTGGGTCCAGCGATCGTTCGTAAGGGGCGGGCTCTGCACGCGCCCCCGCTTACTGCCGCCAAGATGCAGGAACGCGTCGATGATGCCCTTGCGGATGGGCAGGTGCAACGTGCCCTGTCCCCACGACAGCCTGGTGACCAGGCCCTGGTAGTCTTCCTTGTCGACGTTGTGCGCGCGCATCCAGAAAGCAATCGTCGCCTCGGCGTGTTCGCCCACATTCCCCAGAGCGATCGAACTGTCACGTCCATTGAAGGAGGCCGCCCCGCCGAAGCGCCCCCGGACCCAGCGCACGCCTCCTTTGCAGGTTCCCGCGTGTTTCCCCGCCGGATTGACCGCGGTCCGTCCGTCCGTTTCATCCAACCGCCAGTGCCCGAGCAGGGATGCAGAGAAGGGCGCCACGTCCGGAGCGGTCTCCGCCGCCGTACCAACCGCGACTACCATCGCTACAAGCAAACCGCCCAGCAACATCTTCACCGTTCTCGTCTCCATCACACGCGTCCTCCAAGCGGTCTACGGTTCCTGCTCATATCGCCCGAGCCTTTATCACTCCGCATCCGTCATTCTCTTCATTCTCAACAAAGACTCATAACACCACTGAGACCATTATAAAATCAGAAGGATAACCGTCCATAGCGAGAATGGCCGGCTCCGTTCAAGGCGGAATTGCGCTCAGGGCGCTGACGGTGTACTCTGTTGTCAATCGAAGCAGTGGGGTGACGCCATGAGTGAGCTTGATCATAGCGCTCTTTCAGCACGCGCCGCGGAGCGACGCCACCGGATGACAGTGCACATCGCGGCGGATTGGAATGATGCGGAGGACTGGGATCTGGAGTTCTGGCAGCGCCAGGGCCCCGAGGCGCGTCTTTCGGCGCTTGTCGCACTGCGCAATGACCTGGCCGCGATACGGGGAACGGATTGCGAACTGGAATGGGAGGACTGATGGACACCGTCCGGGATTTTGCGGATCTGCTTGAGGCCCTGGATGAGCACGACGTGCGATACCTGATTGTTGGAGGGTTGGCGTTCATCTATCACGCGAAGCCGCGCTTCACCAAGGACATGGATGTATGGGTCGAGCCGACAGCCGCCAACCTGGCAAGGGCCAACCAGGCGCTCGCCGAGTTTGGCAGCCCGAATCTGCTGGATACGGACCGCCCGGAGAGTATCCTACAGATCGGTTTGCCTCCGAACCGAATCGACCTCCTGCAGACGATCGAAGGCGCTTCTTTCGAAGCGGCATGGCCAAAGCGTGAGATTGCACCGTACGGTCCGGTACAGGCCAACTGGATCGATCTTGACAGTTTGATAGAGATCAAGGAACGGATCGACGATCCGCGTCACCAAGCCGACGCCAAAGACCTGCGCAAGGTGCGCGATAGACGACACAGAGGGTGATATGTCGGCCGAAATCCACAGTGACTCCCCGCCCGGGAGTCTAATGCCTGTCCGCGGGCTGCAATGCGATCCAGCACTGGTTTAAGTAACTGCAGCTGCATGATGACGAGGTGTCGGGAATCAATACAAGTCCGCAGGCGATAACCGGGTGAAAGACATCGTCGTATCGGATCCGTCCGTTCCGTGCCCAGCACGGCGTGGGGGCGTGTGGCAGCTCGAAAGTCCACGCGAGTTTCAGCGGCCCGGATATCTCTTCGCTCGTGTATCCGGTGCGCCGAACATCCTTATGGTACGCCGGCCAGCCGGCAGGCTCTCGACCGAATGCGGAGACAGCTCCAAGTGCCGCGGCCACAAGGGTAACGGTGCGTCCGATTCGTGTGCCCCGGCCCATCCGGCAGGTCTGCTCGTTCTGCCGGTGGCCACATGATGCGTTGGTTTCGATCATCTGCTCCCTGGATGGAGGTCATTTCAGCTGCGCTATCAAGATATATACTGTAAACAGGCGTCGCCGGCGTCTACACTTTTTCGGAACAACGCCGTCGTGACAGGCGTCCTAACATAAATGGCAGGTTCAACAAGCAAGAGAGAGGTGTACCCATGAAACGTCCGTGTTCTGTGTCCGTGTTGGTTATCCTGTTGTCGTTCAGTGCTTTCGGGGCAAACGAGATCGGCTATGTCGAGACGTTCAGCCTGGCCAAGAATCGAAGTGAAGCCCTGAAGGAGCTGGTTCCCGGGACCCGGGATTATTACTACTACCACTGCCTCCACTACCAGAACACCGGCAACCACGCCGAGTACGACAAGATGATGGGGCAGTACATCAAGCGGCACGGTTATACCGGGCGGGTCAAGGAGCTGCGCAACCGACAGGCGCTGCTCGACTACAAGGGCAACCGCAAAGGCGCTCTCGAGCACATCCGCAAAGAGCTGGGTCTGCACTTCAACCATCGCCGGAAGCTGGAAAACGAGAAATCGAGCGACCCGACCCGCCTGGATCCGAAACGGATCGGCTACGAAACGCTGAAGAGCAACGCCATGCGCCGTCACAAGAACCTGCACGGTTTTGAAGACGCGGCGCTCGAAGGCCTCGCCGGCGCGAACCTGGACGCCACCCGTCGCCGCGATCTGCTGGGACGCATCCGGCGGCCGGACATTCCCAACCTGGTCGACCTCGCGGTCGCGGATCTCAAAACAAAGGACAGCCGCGGCTTCGGTCATCACAAGATCCACGCCAGGATGCTGCGGGGCCAGCTTGACGAGCTGCTCAAGCGGATGCCCGAGCTGAAGAACAATGGCAACTTCGTGCGGGCCTACCTGACGAAGCTGCGCGTGAACGCCGATGTCGACTCGAACCGCGATGCTGCCGCGCGCGAGGCCTACCTCGAACGGCTGTGGGCATACGTGCAAACGCTCGACCCGGTGCACAACAGCCTGAAGGCGAACGTGCTCTACCGGCGCCTGGTGCACGACCGGGCCAAAGGCGTGTACGACGCCGGCCGTTTCATGACCTACATCAAGCTGCCCCGCAACGTCCCGTACATCAACCGCAAGTACTACGACGGACAGAACCGCAAGCACCGCGTGAACCTGGGACAGCGCTTCAACGAGATCTCGCTGCCGCCGGTGGGCAATGAGGAACCGGTGGTGATGGACTACCTCGCCCACTTCCTCGCCGACGCCGCGGACTACAAGGCCTACCTGCCCTACATCCGCGAGGAAATCCTCAAGCGGGTGATGGCCGAGGCCAAAATCCTGGGCGGCGCGCCCGACCCGGAGCGGTGGGCCTCGATGCTCACGCCGTCGGAGTACAAGGCACTGAAAGACCGCGTCGAACTCGATTTCGTGCCGCGGAACAAGAAGTACTTCGACCCCGACGAGGTGGTCAGAGTCGAGCTGAACGTCAAGAACGTGAAGGACCTGATCGTCAAGGTGTTCGAGATCAACACCGTGAACTACTACCGGGAACACCGCAACGAGGTGAACCTGGCAGTCAACCTCGACGGGTTGGTAGCCACCCGCGAGGAGCGCAAAGCCTACACCGAACCGCCGTTGCGGCGCACGCGCCGGGCGTTCGAGTTTCCGCAACTCAAGAAGCGCGGCGTCTACGTCGTGGAGTTCATCGGCAACGGGAGAAGCAGCCGGGCGCTGGTGCAGAAGGGCCGGTTGCGGTTCATCGAGCAGACCACGCCGGCGGGGCACGCCTTTTCCGTTCTGGATGAAGACAACCAGGTGGTGAAGGACGCCAGCCTGTGGATCGCCGGTCGCACCTACGAACCGGAAAAGAACGGCGAAATCCTCGTGCCGTTCAGCACCAAGCCCGGCCGCGAAAGCGTGATCCTGCAGCAGGGCGATTTCGCTTCGCATGCCACGTTCAACCACCGGGCGGAATCCTACAGCCTGCACGCCGGGTTCTACGTCGACCGCGAGTCCCTGCTGAAGCGCAACCAGGCCCGGGTGCTGATCCGGCCGGTCCTGCGCGTCAACGAGCTTCCCATCAGCCTCGAGCTGCTCGAAGAGGTCAAGCTGACGATCGAGTCCCACGACCGTTTCGGCGTCTCCTCGCGCAAGGAGGTCCCGGGCTTCAAACTGAACAACACGCGCGAAGCGGCCTACGAGTTTCAGGTCCCGGAAAACCTGGCGCAGCTGCAGTTCGCGCTGACGGCCAAGGTGCGCAACGTGAGCCGCAACAAGAAGGAGGATGTGTCGGCCTCCCGTTCATTCGGCCTGAACGCGATCGACAAGCAGGCGGGCGTGGACGACCTGCACGTGACGCATGCCGGGGGGCGGTACATCGTCGAGTACCTGGGCAAGAACGGGGAACTGAAGAACGCGCGGCCAGTCCGCGTGGAGCTGAAGCACCGCCTGTTCCGCGAGAGCGTGCATGTCTCCCTCCAGACCGACGCCGCGGGACGGTGTGACCTGGGCGTACTGAAGGATATCGACTGGTTCCGGCTGCAGGCGGCCGTCGGCCGCAAAGCCACGTGGTTCACCGCCCGCAACAGGGCGCATCTACCGTCCGCGCTGCACGGCGCCGCGGGTGAAGTCCTGCGCGTGCCGTGGGTGCGGGATCTGGACGCGGCCGCGAGTGAGTGCTCGCTACTGGACGTCGTCAGCGGCTCCTACACCCGCGACCTGAAGAAGGCGCTGTCGGTCGAAGCCGGCTTTCTCGTCATCAAGGGGCTCCAGCCGGGCGATTATGAGCTGTTCATCAAGCCGTTGAACCACGCCATCCCCGTGCGCATCACCGCCGGAAAGAAGGCGGGGCATTTTGCGCTTTCCGCCACGCGTTTCCTAGAAACGCCGCGTCTCGCGCCGCTCTCCATCGCGTCGGTGAAGGCCGCGGACAAGCAGATCGACGTTCAGCTCGCCAACGCTACGCCGTTGACGCGGGTGCACGTGGTGGCGTCGCGCTACCTTCCGGAGGTCGCGCTGTTCGGCTCGTTGTCACAGGGTCTGCGCCCCGGCCTGCTGGTGCAGTCGCGCCGGGACCCGCGGACGCTCTACCAGTCCGGGCGCAAAATCGGCGACGAGTATCGTTACATCCTCGACCGGCAGTATGCGAAGAAGTACCCGGGCAACATGCTCGAGCGCCCCGGCCTGCTGCTGAACCCCTGGGCCATTCGCAAAACCGACGCGGGGCGGGAATCGCTGGAGAAAGGGACGGACCTTATGGATGCCCTGGCCGAGGCGGCGCCGATGGCGGCCGCCAGGTTCGGAGGCAAGGCCGGCGGCGGTGGTGTCGCAGGGGGATACACCAATCTCGACTTCCTCAAGTCGCCGTCGGTCGTGCTGGCGAACCTGGAGCCGGACAAGGACGGCGCGGTGCGCATCGACCGCGGGCAGCTCGGCGACCATGCGCTTGTTCGGATTCTGGCGGTCGATCCCGAAGGCGCGGTTGCCCATACGCTCTCCCTCGAGGACAGCGCCCTGGCGACGCGCGAGCTCAGGTTGGCGGCCGGGCTCGATCCCGAGAAGCGCTTTGCCGAACAGAAGCTCATCTCCCCCGTCGGCAAGGGAAAGCCTTTCACGATTGCGGACGTCACCACCTCCGACATGGAGACACTCGATTCGCTGGCCAAGGTGTTCGACCTCTACGCCACGCTTAGCGGGAACGGCACGCTGAACGAGTTCAACTTCGTGACGCGCTGGCCGGAACTGGACGACGAGGAGAAACGTGAGAAGTACTCCAAGTACGCCTGCCACGAGCTGAGTTTCTTTATCTACCGGAAGGACCCCGATTTCTTCAAACAGGTGGTGCAGCCATACGTGCGGAACAAGAAGGACAAGACCTTCATGGACCACTGGCTGATCGGCGACGACTTGAGCGGCTACCTCAAGCCGTGGGCGTACAACCGGCTGAACATCGTCGAGCGCATCCTGTTGGGGCGCCGCGTCGACGGTCAGAGGAATGTCGCGGCCCGGCATGTGAAGGATCTCGCCGACCTCATCCCGCCCAACATCGAGGATTACAACCGCCGCTTCGATACGGCGATCCAGGCCGGCGCCCTCGAGTCCGGCGACGCGTTTGCGGCCGCGAAGGAAGAGGCGGAGAGGAAACATGCCGTCGTGCTGCAGGAACGGTTGAGGCGGAGCAACGCCGTAGCCGCCACTGAGGTGGCCTTTGCGGACGAGGCGAGTAAAGTGGTTGACGCCAAGTCGCGCGGTCTGGCGATGAAGAAGGCCAAGTCCTTGGATAAGCTGGCGTCCCTGGCAGAAGTGACCGATAGCGCTGGCCTTGTCCTTAACGGGAACGGCGTGGCACTGGGCGGCGGTCTCTTCAACGGACGCCGGGCCGCACGCAAACAGGCGCGCCGCTTCTTCCAGAAACTGGACAAGACCGAGGAGCTGGTGGAGAACAACTACTACCGGCTGCCGATCGAACAGCAGTTGGCCGGGCTGGTCACCGCCAACGCCTTCTGGCAGGATTACGCTGCACACGACGGCAAGACGCCTTTCCTCAGCCGTCACCTGGCCCTGCCCACACGCAACTTCACCGAGATGATGCTGGCCCTGGCGGTTCTCGACCTGCCTTTCAAGGCCGGCGAGCACAAGGGCAAGGCGGAGGACGCCGCCTACAGCCTGACCGCCGGCAGCGACATGGTCGTCTTCCACCAGGAGATCCGCGAAGCGGAAGTCTCCGAGGAGAAAACGCCGATCCTGGTGTCGCAGCACTTCTTCCGGGCCGACGACCGCTACCGTCACGAAAACAACGAACGCTTCCAGAAATATGTGACGGAGGAGTTCCTGCCGCACGTGGTCTACGGCTGCCAGGTGACCCTGACCAACCCCAACGAGAACCGTCAGAAGCTGAGCCTGCTGCTGCAGATCCCGCGCGGTGCGATGCCGGTCAACAACGGGTTCTACACCCGGGGCGGACAGCAGTCGCTGGAGGCCTACGCGACCAAGACGGTGGAGTACTACTTCTACTTCCCCGCGACGGGCGACTACGCGCACTACCCCGTGCACGTGGCCAAGAACGAGAAGCTGATCGCCCACGCCAAGCCCTTCGTGTTTCACGTGGTCGCGAAGCTGAGCAAGGTCGACAAGACCTCGTGGGCATGGCTGTCGCAGAACGGCAGCGAGGAGCAGGTGCTCGAGTACCTGGAGGCGAACAACCTCAACCGGACCCGTCTGCCCGAGATCGCCTGGCGCATGCAGAACCGGACGTTCTTCGAGAAGACGATCGCGCTGCTGGACGGACGGCACCACTACGACAACACGCTGTGGTCCTACGGCATCCGCCACGACGTGACGGCGGTGGCGCGGGAATTTCTGAAGCACTCGGCCTACGCGGACAGGGTGGGAGACTACATCGACACGCCTTTGCTGACGGTTGACCCGGTGGCGCGTCATCGTTACCAGCACATGGAATACGCGCCGCTGGTGAATGCGCGGACCCACCGGGTGGGCAAGCAGCGCACCATCCTGAACCACCGCTTCCGCCAGCAGTACCAGCGCCTGATGAAGGTCCTCACCTACCGCGCGGCGCTCGATGACGTCGACGAGCTGGCGGTGAGCTACTACCTGCTGCTGCAGGACCGGATCGGGGAGGGGCTGGACTGGTTCGGCCGCGTAAACGTGAAACAGCTCCCCACCCGGCTGCAGTACGACTACATGAAGGGCTACGTCAGCATCTACGAAGAGGATCTCGACCAGGCGCGCGCCCTGGCGAAGACGTACGCCGACTACCCGGTGGTGAAGTGGCGCAAGAAGTTCGTCAACCTCCAGAACCAGCTCAACGAGCTCGAGGGCGACGCGGCCGCGGCTGCCGACGCGGAAGACCGCGACCAGGCCCAGGCGCAACTGGCGGCGACGGAGCCGACCCTGACCTTCGAGGTCGAGGCGCAGGAGATCCGCATCGCCTACCAGAACCTCGAGGCGTGCACGGTGAACTTCTACCCGATGGACATCGAGCTGCTCTTCTCGCGCAACCCCTTCATCCAGGACCAGTCGGCGCAATTCTCGCTGATCCGTCCGTCGTTGAGCCGGACGTTGAGGCTGGCCGGGGACGGAGGCGAGCATGCGATGAAGCTGCCCGAAGCCGTGGCGAACAGCAACGTCATGATGGAGATCACGGCCGGCGGCATCCGCAAGGCGCAGGCTTACTATGCGAATGCGATGACCGTGCAGATGGTGGAGAACTACGGCCAGGTCAAGGTGACCCACAAGCAGACACGCAAACCGCTCTCGAAGGTCTACGTGAAGGTGTACGGCAAGATGAAGGACGGGCGCGTCCTGTTCTTCAAGGACGGCTACACCGACTTCCGGGGCCGGTTCGACTACGTGTCGCTCAACACCAACGAAATCGACAACACCGAGAAACTGGCCGTGCTGGTCATGAGCGAAGAACACGGCGCCGTGATCCGCGAAGCCGAGCCGCCGAAGCGGTAAGAACAAGGAGAACGCTGATGCTTGCGGTATTGAGTACGGACGCATCGGAAACAAGTTCCTGCATCTTGCCGACTTCGCTGAAGCGCAACGTCTGCTGGATACTCAACTGGATAGCCGGTGGCCCGAGTTGCTCGGCGGATTCCTTTCATTCGCATTTCCCACCATGGGGCAAACCCTCGGGCCGCATCTTTCGTATTACTGGACGCTTTGGCAAAGTGAATGGGCCAGCGATTTGATTATGGACCGACCGTTGCGATTATCCGGCACCATGGAGGCGTTGCTGAAGCATGCTTGGTTCACGGGAACAAGCAGCCGCGTGTTGCGTTACATGGGCCGCCCCATCAGGCGCGACGGCCAACCGTACGGGAACTGCCCAAACGAAGTCATGTCGCGAGTCATGGCGTTTCATGATGGAGTGCGCGTGCGTCACTGGGTCGATCACAACAGCGTCGAAGTGTACAACGAGCAAAACGTGCTCCGCGTCGAAACCACGATGAACAACCCCTACATGTTCAAGGTGTACCGTCGGGCGGAAGGCGAGGCAGCACGACCAAGTGGGGATCCCGTCTCATACTTCGTCGTGCTACCTAATCGAGCTACTTCATCTGGGGGAGAGCGGGGACGTCCTCTGGAGACCGGGGACGTCCTTTGTAAAACCTTGTGAAAGCGGCAGCTACGGCCTTATTGCCACACATCATCAGCGGCGACCCAGGCTTTCGGCGGAGTCAGCGAGAATCGAACGCCATTATCCTGCAAATAGTCCATACAAGAAGACTTTATGCTTGCAATAAATACAAATCTACCTGATATTGCCAGCCATGAAGCGGATCCTGTATGCTGAGTTGCTGAGATGGAAAGGCATGCAGGGCCGTAAGCCGTTGGTTCTTCGAGGCGCTCGGCAGGTGGGCAAGAGCTACCTTCTTTCAGAGTTCGGCCGACAGGAGTTTCCGGATTTCCATCTCTTTGATTTCGAGAAAAACGGTCGGGAGCTGGTGCCGCTTTTCGAGAAGTCGCTGGATCCGCAACGCCTGATTCAGGATCTCGGCCTTCACCAGGAGAGACCCATCGGCCCGTCGGATCTGATCCTATTCGATGAGATCCAGAACTGTCCCCGCGCATTGACAAGCCTGAAGTACTTCTGCGAGGAACTTCCGAGGCAACCCGTCTGTGCGGCCGGCTCGCTTCTCGGGGTGGCAGTCCTTGAGCGCGCCTATCCCGTGGGGAAGGTGACGCATCTCGACCTGTTCCCCATGAGCTTCGAGGAGTTTCTGATTAACGGTGGGCACGATCTTCTTCTGGAGGCGTTCTACTCTTCATGGGAGCAAGGTGACACCTCCCCCGTTGTCCATTCCAAGCTCTGGGACCGATTGAAAGAGTTCTACGTAACCGGAGGCATGCCGGAAGCGGTGGCCACCTTCTTTCGACACGGCAATGAGCAAGCGGCAGGCCTGCTGGCGGCGCGGGACGTGCAGCGGGAATTGGTCCGTTCCTTCATGCAAGATTTTGCCAAGCATTCCGGGGCAGTGAACGCCGCGCATATTGCCGCAGTCTTTGAAGACGTGCCCCGTCAACTCTTCGGGCACGTCGATGCATCGGTGAAACGCTACCGATTCAAGCACGCCGTACCCGGCATCCGCGGATTCGCGCAACTTGAGGGGCCCATCGGGTGGCTTGAGAAGGCAGGACTGGTGCATAGGGTGCCGGTGTGTCAACGGGCAGAAGTCCCGTTTCAGGCATTCACCAAAGCAAACATGTTCAAGCTGTTCGTTTGCGACGTTGGGTTACTCGGTAGCATGCTTGAGCTCTCGCCGGCCGTGCTCATGGGACAGGATTTCGGAATCACGAAGGGCTTCTTCGCTGAGAATTTCGTTGCCTGCGAATGGCTGGCTGCCGGCAAGCAATCCCTGTACTCTTGGAGTGAGCGGAACTCCGAGATCGAATTCCTGCTCGCCGTGGATGAGGAGGTCATTCCGGTAGAGGTCAAATCCGGTTTACGAACACGGTCACAGAGCCTGCGGCAATTCCGTCTAAAATACAGCCCCCTCCGAGCCATCAAGATATCCGGGCACCCCCTTGCCACCGGCGACGGTTCCCTAGTGCATGTCCCGCTCTACTACGCGGCAAAAGTACCAAGCTGGCTGAGCCCGTGAATCCACACCCAACACAATACTGCGAAGCCCCAGGACTGATTCTTCTGTCACTGCTCTGCAAGGGCACGAGGCTGACTTCGCTGCCCGTGCAAGAAACACGTTCGGCAACTTCTTCAAACGCCAGACCGGTCTCACCCCCTCCCAATTCCGCCGCCAGAGGGACGACACGGCGTAGAGCACTGCATCCTCTCGCAGCTATGCATGGCCGTAATGCTCCTCAGCGCAGCATAGCCGCAACCAAAGGGGGAGTTCACCACGGAGGCACAAGAGATGGAGAGGAGGGGCGCCGGTCAACGTCGGGCATATCTCCGGGCTCTCCCATGAGCAACGTTGCGTGAATCTGGTGCCGGAGGAGGGAGTCGAACCCCCACGAGGTTGCCCTCGGCAGATTTTGAG
>CAZKRK010000022.1:0-36917 GCA_964555035.1 uncultured Victivallales bacterium
TGATGAAGTTGGCTGCCAAACGGGCCGGTCTGGATGCCGCTTTTCTCCTCGCACAAGTCGCCCAGTTTCCGTATCGCCCACCCATCCGGCACGCCGTCCTTGATGCGGACGCGTTCGTGGCCGGGGAAGCGGAGACGGACGAACCATTCCTCATAGAGATGGCGGGCGGCGTCCTCCAGCAGCTTGATCCGGCGGCGGCTGTTCTCGATTGCGTCGTCGTAGGCGGAGAGGATGGAAACTACTGCGCGCTGCTGTTCATGCGGCGGAATCGGAAGAGGCCAGTCCAGAAGAACACTTGTCTCAAGCTTCTTTGTTCCGTGTGACGCTTCTGTTGCGGAGTCCCGAATGGCGTCGTGCTGCGAGAGCAGGTAGTAGAACAGGAACTCCGAATCAAGCTTGGACGAGGGAAAGAGCGCCTTGAGATCCTGGTTAAATGTCATGGGCCTCTGAGTTATGGTCACCCGGAATTCCTTTGCTAGTGACATCCCCCTCACTACGATCAGGACGGTCTTCTCTGGCACCCGTCGCGTTCCGCTGTCTGCGCCCTCATCGGTGACGCGGAGATCTGTATCCCAGATGCGGCGCTGCGTCATCTCGCCAGAACTAACCCAGGGAATCTCACCGTTCCAGTATCTTGGTTCGCCCTTCTTCGGCGTGCCGCCCGAAAGCAGGGTGACCTCATCGCCAAGTCGAGAAATCGGCCATTTCACTCCCCATCCTCCAGCAGTCTGGCGATCTCCGCCGGGGTCGGCAGTTGGCCTTTGAGTTCCTTGGGCAGGCGCTTGACGATCCGGTAGGTGGCAACGCCGATGGGTTTGCTCGCCTCGTACAGGGCGTATTCGACCACCGTCCGGTTCTTCTCCTTGCAGAGGATGATGCCGATGGACCGATTCTCGCCCTTCTCGCGGACCTGCTTGTCCAGCGCGGTCAGGTAGAACTGCATCTTGCCGACGAATTCGGGCTCGAATTCGCCGATCTTCAGTTCGATCGCGACGAGGCTTCGCAGTCGCCGGTGATAGAGTAACAGGTCGATGAAGTACTCCTTGCCGTCGACCTCCAGCCGGAATTGACTCCCGACGAACGCGAAGAGTCCGCCCATTTCGCGGAGGAAATGCTCAATCCGGCCGACCAGGGCGCGTTCGAGTTCCCGCTCGGCGTGCTGCTCGCCCAGCTCTAGAAAATCGAACGTGTACTCGTCCTTCACCGCCAGCTTGGCCTGGGCCCGGAGTTTCGGCGTGAGGGCCTTGTCGAAGTTGGTCTGGCCAAGGAGAGTCTTCTCGTAGCTCTGGTTCTCGATCTGGTGAATGAGCACGGCCTTGGACCAGCCGAACTTGCGCGTCGTGCGGATGTAGAACTCCCGCTCCTGCGGGTCCTTACAGCGCTGCATGATGACCAGGTTGTGGCTCCACCCGATTTGTGCAACCAGTGGTTGCACTTTTGGCAGGTCGGCATAGGTGACGTAGAGCTCACGCATGTAGAAGATGTTGCGGCGGGAGAAGCCGGACACCCCGGGGAACTCTGCGCGCAGGTCGGCCGCCAGTTGTTCCGCCACGGCCTGACCGTGCTTGGCGTCCATCTTTCGCTCAACGATAAGCCGGCCGATGTCCCAGTAGAGTGCGACCAGCTCCTTGTTGACTGCCCGCAATGCCTTGTACTGAGCAGCACGGACGCGCTCCTTCACGTCGGCGAGAAGGGCAGCATAGTCGTCCGGCAATCTCTGCACCTTCCTGGTCATATCCCCAGCTCCTGGAAGTTTGTCTGAATCTTCTCGGCCAGCTCGACTGCTTCTTTGTTGAGGTCGGCCAGCTCAACGTGGATGTCTCGCATGGTCTGTTCAAAATCGAAATCCTCGTCGGGTTCCGGCGGCGCGACGCCGACGTAGCGGCCGGGGGTCAGGCTCCAATCGGCCGCCTCGATCTCGGCGCGGTCAACCAGCTTGACGAGGCCGGGCACGTCAACCAGCTTCGCGTCCGGGAAGCGGGAGAGCAGCCACTGTGCGTGCCGGTGGTAGTAGGCGGTGAGCTTGAGCTGGTCAACGGCATCGACGCGCAGGCTGTTGAGGTCCTTCTTCAAGCGCGCGACGGTGCGCGTCTCCCAGGCGTCGCTGTCGCGCGCACCGTTCTCTTTCTCGGCGGCATCGACGAAGCGCACGGCGAGCTTTGCCAGCAAGTCGATGTCCTTGACCACGTCACGGCACGACCGCGCCAGTTCGTCCATCCCGTCCGCCGCTTTCTTCACGGCGGAGAGAGTCGCCTTTGGCGCATTTGACCAGCGTTTGGTGATGGCGGCAGTCATAGACGCGGCAGACGCGAAGCACTGGCGCGCCGCTTCGTCGCGTTCCCCCGCGCTGGCATTCAGCGGGGATTTGTTTGGAAGCGACTTCAGATAGCCGGCCGTGGCGTCGATCAGCGCGTCGTAGCCCGCTTTGAAGGCGGTAACCGCGTTGGCGATTGTGGCGGCTTCGGAAACGGTGTGTTCCAGATGTTGGCGGACCAGCTCCACAAACCGTTTGGATTCTCCGCGGTACAGCCAGACGATGGCGGACAAGTTGGCGAGCTGTTCCGGGGAGAAGTCATAGATCTTGCGCGTGACCTTGCGGGACACATGTCGCGCATCCAGCATCAGCACCTTGTCCTGACGCGCAGGCGGTTTGCCCCGGTCGAAGAACCACAACTCGCAGGGGACCGCCCGCGTGTAGAAGAAGTTGGACCGGATAGCGATCATGACATCGACGGCCCCGGTCTCAATGATCTTGCGGCGGACGGTTTGTTCGTCGCGCCCCGCGCTCGATGCCTGGGAGGACATCACGAAACCCGCCCGGCCGGTGTCCTTCAGGTAGCTGTGGAAGTAGGAGATCCAGAGGTAGTTTCCGTTGGAGACCTTTCCGGCCTTGTTGACGCCCGGCAGGCCGAAGGGCAGGCGATTCTTGTCGGCTTCCACCTTCTTTGCATCGACCATATCGACATTGAACGGGGGATTGGCCATGACGAAATCGCACTGCCCGGCCAGTGTGAAGGGGTCTTCATAGAACGTGTTCGCCTCGGCGATCTGGCCTTCCAGTCCGTGTACGGCCAGGTTCATTTTCGCCAGCTTGATGGTGGATGCCGTCTTCTCGTGACCGTAGAAGGTCACACGTTTGGCGGTGTCCTCGCCTTCGCTCTCGATGAAGTAGCTCGACTGAACAAACATGCCGCCGGACCCGCAGGCAATGTCCGCGACCGTCCCGTGGTCGGGCTCGATCACGTTGACGATGGTCTGAACGATCGACGGCGGGGTGAAGAACTCGCCATTGTCCATCGCCTTGTCGATGGCAAACTTCATGAGGAAATACTCGTAGATGCGCCCGAAGATATCGCCCGACGCGGTCTTGAGAGCTTCCCGATTGAAGATCTTGAGCAGTTCCTCCAGTACCGTCTGATCCGTGAAGATGTGGTAATCCTTCGGGAGGACATTCGTGAGCGGCTCAAACGACTCCTCGATGGCCTTCATGGCTTCGTTGAGAAGCTGCGGCAGCGGGCGGTCCTTGGATTGTCCGAGGATGTGGTCATAGCGGGCTACCTCAGGCAGGAATAGAGCGCGGCGGCGGACGTAGTCCTCCGGACGCGGTTTGCGCTTCATGCGACCGGCGGCACGCTCGGCCTCAATGTCGGCATGAGCGGCTTCGAACCGGTTCGTGGCGTGCCGCAAGAAGATCACCCCGAGCACAGGCATGCAGTACTCGCTGGATGTCAGCTTCGAGTTGGCCCGAAGCTGGTCCGCGGCTTCCCACAGATCCGACTCCAGCTTCTCAAGTTCCCCGTATGCGCTACCCGTCATGTGACCTCTTCTTGCGTCTCTCTCCTACCGCACGCTTGATGAGCGACGCCGCCTTCTCCGCGCCGGCACTCGTACCGTGCTCCATCCAGAACTTCTCGGCTATACGTTTCGCCGCCATCTCCTCCAGCGGCACACTGAAGAACGCCGCCAGTGCGGCGGTCTGCTTCTCGGTCGGCAAGCGCTGACCCAGTTCGACCTTGCTCAGTAACGCGGTGTCCATATCCGCAGCCGCGGCGACGACTCGGAGCGGGAGCCCCTTGTCCTGGCGCAGCTCACGCAACCACTGCCCCAGAGGATTCTCGTCCGGACTCCGCCGCTTGGACTTCGACTGTCTAGACATGCAGAGACTTATGCCAGAGATCCCTGGTCAAGACAAGGTGATTTAGAAAGGACTGACGGAAGACGCGGTTTCTCGCCCGTAGCTGGCCGAAGGCCACTCAGGGCGGTGGGCCGCGGATGACGGCCGGCCGTGGATGAGGATAGAACAGAGAGCGAGGCGCGGCGGTGAACACGTAGGCCGTCTTCGGCCTCTGTGTGAACGCCGTGCCTCGCACGATGTTCACGGGTAAGAGGAAACGGTTCCACGGAGGCAGGAGGGAACGGCTTGCCGGTGGCCTTGGCCGACCCCAGCGTCGAAGCAAGCCTGCGCAGCCCGCGCGTCCGACGGACGCGAAGCGGCCGGCGGGGCTCTGGACGCCTGCCGCCTTGAGAAGAAACGCATGCGCGAGGGAAAAGCGGTGGACTTGGTGATGACGGTGTCCGGCGGAATGCGGCGGCGGCAGGCTTCGCGCGCGACAACGGGGGTTCGAGGGGGCGGAGCCCCCCGCCTTCTTTTCACAGGCGCTCTACGCGCGCGAGCCGCGCGCCGCAGTGAAAAGCAACGCGCCCGGCCCCTGGGGGCCGACGGCGCAAGGGGGCAATAGACGAACGTGCGCGAAGCGCACACCTTGTTGATTGATCCAGAGTGCATACGCAGGATCAAGCAGGGGCAGCACGTAGTGCTGGGGGTTTGGGGTGTAGGGGCTCTTGGTTTGTAGATTGGTTACTGGTTGTTGTTTGAATATGGCACGGCGTTTTGCGGGCGTCACCGGCGGCGACAGCCGCAGGGCGCGACCGCAAAATGCCGCGGGGAGCGGCGGGAGGAGGGGTTGGGCAATCGCGGCGGGATGCTGGCTGCGGCGGACGGGACAGCCGGAGCTTGGAAGGGAAACAGGGCCACGATCACGGCGGCACGACCGACGCAGACAGCATGCGGCCGCTACACGAGACGCACGCAGCGACAAGCAGGATGGCTCCCGGAGCCTGCGAGGACAGGCAACCTGCTTCTGGCTGCGTGCCTTCCTCCTGGGGGCCGACAGGCCGGGGCGATCAAGGGTGGTGGGTGGGCTCTTCTGGTCTGGAAAGCGGCGACATGACGGCTCGGCAGACGGGACGGCCGGCTTGCAGCAACCGAAGGGCGTCGCGATCCGGGCGGCAAGGCTGACGTGACGGCATCTGGCCGCCTCTCGGGGGCACGATGCGGAGTTTGTTTTCTGGCCGCGCCTTGCGCGACAAGACAACACACTCGGCATCATGCCGGGGTCCGATGGGTGGCGGGTGGGTCTACTCAATGAAGGTCCGTGCTTTAGCACGGACACCGCGTCTCTCTACATCTTGCGCGCGTGAAGAAGAGCCGCCAGTCGGCGGCGTCGGATGTGGCCTCCGGCCACACGAATGGACGGCCCGGAGGGCCGCTGTCCGTGACTGTGGATGCAGCGGAAAGAGCCGGAGCCGCTGGCGCACAAGCTGCCGACCTCGGCAACCACGTTTGCATTATCGGCAACGCTTCGCAGCTTGTGTGACTAGCGGCGGAGGCGGGCGTCGGCACGGGGATGGGGCGAGCCGCGAAGCGGCGAGCACAGGAAGCGCGTTGCTGCATTGAGGCCGTTGGACATCGCCGACCACGGAGGACGTGGCGCGCGGGCTGCGCGGCCGGTCTTCCGGCCACACATAGCAGCCCGCGTGACACGTCCGGCGCACGCGGGACGGCCATACTGCCCCGACGCGCGAAGCGCGGAGGGTAGTAGTACACCGCGCGCAGCGCGGTGGTCTCCGGGTCGATCGTGAAAATCGCGCGCTCGTGCCGAATCACTCGGCACTCGCGCGTGGGCGTGAAGTGTGGCACACTTCACGAGTCGGATGCGCCATCGGGCGCATGTTCGTTGTCAAAGTAAGTTCGAGCCCGGCGGGCGAAACTCCACCATTAACCTGTTTATTGTCCACGACTTACAAAAGCGATTTTGCGGCTTCCCCACATTTTCCCCAACTTCCTGCACGGGAATGCCCCTGGACTACGGTCTTCAGTTCTTGGCTGGGAGAGCGTCATTCGGCCCTATCAACAGGGCGGCGCATGGCGCGGATGCGGTCGTACAGGTAATGATAGCGACCGTCCTTCTTGCCGTAGCCAACCTGGGTGGCATAGAACAGGTAGAGCCAACGCTTGCCGTCCACGGTGGTGACTAAGGCTTGGGGAACGTGGCAGGCATCGGCATCCCCGTCCGGCGGAATGAAGTCCAGCAACTCCCACACCATCCCGTCTTTCGAGACCGCTTCTCTGAGTTGGCGACTCTTCCACGGTGATTTGCCTTCCTTGATGGGATAGCCGGGGGCGTCAGAAAAACTGTGGTAGGTCTGACCGATTCGGATTACTTCCGGGTTCGGCCAGTTCTCGATGAGCGGCTTGCCCGGGTCGTGCTGTATCTTGAAACCACCCGGTTCAGTGAAGCTGCCCTTGTTCTCCGCGTACCCCATACACACGCCTTTTCCGGGCAGCCAGTAATCAAACCAGAGCCGCCACCTGCCGTCCTCCCAGTGAAGCGAAGGACGATGGAAGTCGCCGATACGACCCGGTTCCGGGTTAGGGTCTGCTGAGTCTCCCGCCCGTATCAGTAGCGGCTGGTCTGTCTTCTCCCAGTGAATGCCGTCGTCCGACACCGCCCCCATCAGGCATTGCACCATCGTTGCTGGATACCCGTCCCGCTTGCCGAAGTGTTTCGACGTGGCGCTATACGCCATGAAGTAGCTGCCGTCTCTCGACACGACGGACGGGTCGCCTACATGCCAGGCTTCGTACCAGCGGTCGCTCGCGTGAAGGACAGGCGTCCACTTCGCCGGATTCACGGTCGCATCCCAACTCCCCTCCCCGCTGTACACTGCCCAGTTCTTCAGGTCTTTCGACCGAGCGTGGAAGATAGCATCACATCCCGGAATCTTCTTGTTCGCGTGGTCCGCCGCCCATCCGAAGAACCACATCCGATATCTGTACTCGCCGTCCGTCTCGACGACGCACGGGTTGTACATGTTGTTGAAGTTCGTCAGTAGGCTCCGTCCTTCTCTCTGCCACACCTTCTGTGATGCACCGTGCGCGTATGAGAGGCACAGCAGGATGGATGTCAGTACATGCTTGAACACTGGAATCTCCTACGCAGGGGGTTTGTACAAGATGCAGAAGAGTGCCAGATAGATTCGTGGGGGGCAAGGACCGGAGAGGTCACAGCAGCTTCTTGAACTCGGCAAATCCAACCTTGTCCCGCATCTTGGCCTTGGCGTAGTGAAGCACCATGCTGGCCGTGTCGTGCCCCGTCCACGTCATTATCACAAGTCGGGGAAGGGACACACCTTCCGTGCGGTCGAGGCGGTATTCTCGTGGGGTGGTGGGTGCCTGGTGCGAAGCTGCGGGTGTTGGAGGCGGTTGGTGGCGTGCCGTTGGGATGGTCGGCGCCATTCAGCCGCGTCGCTTGGGCACGGTTCGCCGGGCGGGCGGTTTTTGGGTCGTATGGGGGCAGAGCTCGGCCGTGGGACGTGCGCCTGTTTTGCGCTTGGCTCCGAAATGGTCGCGGTGGCGCTTGAAGACTTCATCGACAAGAGAATGTGAAAGTGGTTGTCGAGAATGGCGTACGTGACAATCTCAACGCCACTGAATCCTTCCATTTCGCGCATCACACGACGCAAGATCCCCTTTTTGCTGTCATCGATGACCATTCTGCGATCCACGATTCTCGACATGACGTGGTAGTACCCGCCGCCCTCCTCAATGATCCGCGCCCTTCTCATTTCACGACCTCCTCGCTTCTTGGATTCAGGCCCACAGAACGGGCCTCTGCTATCAAGAAGCAATTCGGCTTCCCCTATTCCGGAAAAAGTGCAACTCTCTGCATAGAAGGTGTGTCCCTTACCTCACTTTCCGTTCTCCGCATATTCTCTTGAGAACCACCATACGTGTGACTAGGATGCTGTCTTCACGTTCCGCATTCAAGAGCTGGGATTCGCCATGTGCCAGGGCGAGATTGAAGGATGAGCTTTCTACTCGACAAGAAACTGGAACACGAGAGTAAGTGTGAGGAGGCGATCGGGGAGGATCGTTTCAGAGACGCGGTGTTCCACGCAGCCAAGGCGGCTGAGTTTGCTTTGGCGTTGGCGCAGGAGACGGACGGACCGATTGCGTCACGTTACGCCGAGGACGCCGAAGGATGGCTGGAGATTGCCGAGAAGCTCAAAGAGACCCCTGTTAAGAAAGTGAACGCGCGCAAGAGCGGCAAGAAGGACAAGGCCATAGACGAAGGTGAGAAGGCTGCCGATGAAGAAGGGTGGCTGGTTACCCGGAAACCCAGCGTGACATTCGACCGGATTGCCGGCATGGATGACGCGAAGCGCGCGATCATGGAGATGGTGGTGCACCCGCTGAAGCAACCGGAAAAGGCGCGAGCACTCGGGTTGAAGCCTGGTGGCGGTGTTCTGCTCTATGGCCCTCCCGGTAATGGGAAGACGATGCTCGGCAAAGCGATCGCCAACGAGCTGGACGCGGCCTTTTTCTATGCATCCGGGGCCCAGATACGCTCCAAGTGGCATGGGGAATCCGAGCAGCGACTCCGAAAACTGATCCAGGCCGCGGCCGGCCAGCCGGTCGCGGTCCTGTTCCTTGACGAAGTCGAAGGCCTCCTCCCCCGACGCCGGGGCAACTCCGTTGTCGATAACCGCATCGTGACACAGTTCCTCGCCGAGATCGGCGGTTTCGAGGAAAAGGAGAACATGCTGCTCCTCCTTGGCGCGACCAACTGCCCCTGGGACATCGATGACGCCGTTTTTCGCACCGGCCGGTTTGACTCCAAAATACTGGTGGGAATGCCCGACGGAGAAGCGCGTTGCCTGATCCTCGAGATGCACCTGAAAGACGTGCCGCACGAAGACGGCCTGAGCATTGCCGATTGTGCAGCACAACTGGAGGGGTACACAGGCAGCGACATCGTCGGCATCGTTAATGCCGCCAAGCGACTGGCTCTCAGTCGCAGCATTCGTCAAGAGGCCGAGCCCTGTGTTTTCCTGGCCGACTTCAACTCTGCCAAGACCCAGATCCCCTCGTCCGTGACACCGAAGCTGATGAAGAAGTACGAAGCGTTCCGTGAAGCGCGGTTTGGGTAGCGGGCCCGTAGCGCGGATATCCGACGGCGGTATGAATGTGGGAGCGTCGGATGGGATTGGGTAGAGCAGGGGGCCGGAGAAGTGCACAGGGACCATGGCGCGCAGGGAGTGAGAGATGCAATGCCCACAATGTAGTCAGGAGTTGCCCGACGGTGCGAAGTTCTGCCTGGAGTGCGGTGCGAACATCTCGGATGCGTCGAAGGAGAGTGGTGTCGAGGGCGAACTGAGTATGGGTGGCATGCTCACCATGGAGCCGTCACCTCAGGAGCGTGCTCCGGAAGTCTCCATGGGGAAGCTGGTCACGATGCAGGGGGCGGGTGGCGAGAGTTCGGACCGGCTTGACTTGACCGGTGTGCCTCTGTCTGATCGCTACGAGGTGCTCGAGGAGATTGGGCGCGGCGGATTTGCGGTGGTCCACAAAGCCCGCGACAAACGGCTTGGCCGCATCGTCGCGGTGAAACGTCTGTTGGACGAGGAGGTGAACGGACCGCAAGCCCAGCAGACTATCGAGCGTTTCGTGCGTGAGGCCCGAGCCATTGCCACTCTGAACCACCGCAATATCGTCCAGGTCTATGACCACAACCGTGACGACGAAGGGCACTACATTGTCATGGAATACGTGGACGGCGGCACGCTGCGTGATCTGCTGAAAGAGCGAGGGAAGTTGCCGGTCTCAGAGGCGATCGCGCTGATCAAGGGCATCGGGCAGGGGCTGTCGGTCGCGCACAAGCACAACCTGGTTCACCGCGACATCAAGCCGGGCAATATCCTGCTGGCTCATGAGGGGGAGGACGTCATTCCGAAGGTCGTGGACTTCGGTCTCGCCCGGGCGGGTCCCGATTCGACGACATCGATGACCGGCTACGGGATGGGCACGCCCTACTACATGCCGCCCGAGCAGCGGCGCGATGCCAAGAGCGTAAACCACACGGCCGACATCTACGCCCTCGGCAAGACGCTCTACGAGCTCGTGACCGGTGACATCCCGGACAACGTAGATCCAGAAGCTATTCCACAGCCCGCACAGCTCTCGAGAATTATTACCAAGGCCATCAAGAGCCGTCCGGAGGAAAGGTACTTCAGTGTTGATGAGTTCCTACAGGAACTGGATCGGATACGTTCCGTGTCCTCTGTCAGTGGTGTCTCCTCCGGCGACGCCGCCTCGGCCAACACATGCCCGAACTGTGGGAATGGGAACCCTGACGATGTGAAGTTCTGCGAATCCTGTGGATCGGGACTTACTCGGCTTTGTCCCGAGTGCGAACGCGAGAACTCGATTCACAAGAAGTACTGCGGGTCGTGTGGAACTGACGTTGCGGGTTTCTTGCAGGTGCAGGAAGCGATTGAGCGGATGGCGAAATCCTCCTCTGAGAAGAAATGGAGTCGGGTGACCAAGGAGTCCGGGCTGCTGCCCGAGGATTTGCGGCTTCCCGGTGCCAAGGGCAAGAAACTCAAAGTTAAGTTGCGGGAGCAGGCTGCAGGTGCTGCCGCCAAAATCAAACAACGGGACGAGATTGAAAAGCAACTCAAAGACGCGCTGGATAAGGAGGATTTTGAAGAGGCGCTTGATCTGGTCGCGAAACACCAGAATATCGACCCATCGAATGACGAAGTCAATGCACTGCCGGATGGACTCGCCGGTCGCATCGACGAGAGGGACTACGCAACAGCGGAAAGAGAAGCCGTAAGGCTGGAGCGCGAGCATTGCGTAACGGAAGCGGTCGCGGCATGCAAGGGTTACATCGTAGAGCACGCTAAGGGTATGCACGCTCAAGAAGCCCGAGATCGAATTCGAGAGCTGGAGGACGTTCTGCTCCAGGTTGAGGGTTTGGTGGCTGAGGGCGAGGAGTTGGCGAAGGCGGATAGCTTGGAGCAGGCACTGGACCTGTGGCGTCGGGCGCTGGGGATGGACCGGAAGCGGAAGGACGTGGCATCACTCATAGGGGATTGCGAGCAGAGCCTTGAACGATGGCAAAAGGCTCGAGAGAGGGCACAAAAGACCTTCGATGCAGGGAAATACGAAGAAGCAGTTGAGCTTTGGCGATCAGTCAAAGCTCTGCGCCCAAGTGACACCGATGCTGAAGGTCAAACACAGCAGGCGCAGCGGGCACGCTTGGATCACCTCCGGCAACGGGCGCGAGGTCATCTAGCGAATAAGTACTTCGAGCAGGCACTTCACACACTGGACGCCGCCCTAGAGATCGCCCCGGACGACCCGGAGCTCACTGAATGGCGCAAAGATGCTCAGCGCACCTTCGACCAGATGGAAGCAGCACTGAATGAAGCGCGGGAGCATCTCAAATCGGACAATAAGAAGGCCATCGACGCCTGCAACCGGGTCATGGACATAGACAGCGATAGCAGTGAAGCTCAGAGACTGCTGTCACGAGCACAGAAGAACCTTGCTTCGAGCGCAACCCACAAGAAGGCGGGCGAACAGTTCTTCAAAAAGGGCGACTTTGTCCACGCCATTCAGGAATGGGAGAAGGCCAAGGCTGTCCATGCTGCCGATCCGTTTCTGGACAAAAGTATCGCTGCTGCTAAGCTCGCGGATAGCCAGCTGAAGTCGATCCTCCAGGAAGCCGAAAAAGCGCTTGCGGGAAGCAGACTTCAAGGTTGCAGCCGGCTCTGCCAGCGTGCTCTGAAGATTAGTCCCGTGCACCAACGGGCGACAGAGATGTTGGCAAAGATCCGGCCTCGTCTGAGACGTCTGCGCGCCAAGCGTGTCTTTACGAGTGTTCTTCTCTTGGTTTGCATTGGAAGCGCATGGTACGGAGCGCACAGGGCCTTGGATGCCTGGAATCAGCGATGTGTAACTCAAGCCAAGAAACTCGCTCTACAGGGAATGCACGGCAAAGCCCTTGCATGCTATGAAAGAACTATTGGCATTCGTTACGTCGTCGTGCGCCCGATACCACCACAAGACTGGCCGTCTGCCACAGATGGCAAACCAGAGAGGAGCAGGACAGCGCCGAGCACTCGATCTGGGCTCGGGCCACTGAAGGGCGAACCGTGGACGGTACCGGGTCTTGGGATGCAGTTTGTGCCCGTGGCGGCGGGTAGCTTCAAGATGGGGTCGAACGATGGGAGTTCTGATGAGAAGCCGGTGCATATGGTGCGGATCACGGGTGATTTCTGGCTGGGGAAGTACGAGGTCACGCAGGTGGAATACGAAGCGCTGATGGGCAGGAACCCGAGCCATTTCAAAGGAGCGCGCAATCCTGTGGAAACTGTGAGCTGGGAAGATGCGTCTGCGTACTGTGCGAAGCTGACGGCTCGTGAGCGTTCGGCGGGCCGTTTGCCTTCGGGTTATGAGTATCGGTTACCGACGGAGGCGGAGTGGGAGTATGCGGCACGGGGTGGGACGAAGAGCAAGGGGTTTACGTACGCGGGATCGGAGAAGGTGGGGGATGTTGCGTGGTACAGCGAGAACAGTGGAGGTACGACACACGCGGTTGGCGGTAAGGGTGCGAACGAGGTTGGTCTGTATGACATGAGTGGGAACGTTTGGGAGTGGTGTCTGGACTGGTATGACGCTGAGTATTACAAGAAGACGAATGGCGCGAGTGATCCGGTGAACCTGCAGAAGGCCTCCTACCGCGTGATTCGCGGTGGCTGTTGGTGCTTTTCCGCCGGGCTCGTGCGGTCGGCCAACCGCGACGGGGACGGGCCGTCGGCCGCGGACGGCGACCTGGGGTTCCGTGTCTGCCTGGCCCGCGTAGTCCGATGAATCTCCGATTCAAGACAGAGCAGAGAACAGTTGAGTTTTCTTGCGACAGCACAGGGACTCGCCCCCGAAGGGAGTAGGCGAGGACAGGGGCTGTCGCCGGGGGTGCAGGGCATAGGTGTTAAGCTAAGCAGCGCGTTTCTCGACCTCCTCGACGATGGGCAGCTCGATATCGAGCATGGGATCGCATTGAGCCTCCAGGCATTCGAGCGTGGTCAGTCGTGATGGTTGTCGGTCCTTCAGGCAGACAGGAATGAGCTTGGCTAATTGGGCTCTCAGGTAGGCAAGGGCCTCACCGACAGATGCCAGCATCATGCGCATGAGCGTGAATGCGCGTTCCTGAATGCGCTTGTAGAGCTTCTCCATGCTGACTTCCCTGCGTTGACGATTCCAGAGCCTATTGGTTGCGGCGGCATGGATGCGGTGAATGATCACCGCGCCAATGAGTTTTCCGTACAACTCGCATCGCAACCGATGTTCGTTGCCGGTGTCGGACTGATGGACGCGCAGGATGGATTTGAGCTGCTTGAACAGCAGCTCGATCTGCCAGCGCACCGTATACAGTGCCCTGACCATCTCCAGTGGTAGCCAGCGTTGCGGAATGTTGGTTGTCATAACTGTCCAGTTCGCCTTGCTCCGCTGGTTTACGCGCGTTTGCCGATCGTCTCGCACGCCCAGTAGTTGTAT
The DNA here is from genome assembly GCA_964555035.1 of uncultured Victivallales bacterium. Taxonomy (GTDB): domain Bacteria; phylum Verrucomicrobiota; class Kiritimatiellia; order UBA8416; family CAYOBW01; genus CAZKRK01. The sequence goes on from CAZKRK010000022.1 coordinate 13,688, forward strand.
GCGGCGCAGAGCAGGAAGGCGCCTACGAGCCAGAGGCTGTTTGCGGCGCCCACGACGGCGAAACCTGCCAGGATGAGTCCACATAGCAAGTCAACAGCCGTGTAGACCGTGAGCAGGAGGAAGCCGGCGAGGTTGGATTTTCGCTCGAGGGTGCGGTGGGTTGCTGGGGCCGTGACCCAGGGGAGCAGACCGACCATGGCGAGCCAGACGAGAATCTTTATGGCCGGGTGGAGGTTAAGGAAGGACTCACATCCCTTCGCGATCGCATCGGGCTCCCACTTGGCGGAGATCGATTTTCTCAACAACTCGGAGCCGTGGCGCAGGTCGTAGGCAATGAACGTGATGGTTGCCGATGCGGCGTCTTCGCCTTCCGCGATCACGCTGTCGATCTTGCCCGCCACGATCGCGTCCAGCTCGACACGCCGTCCTGCGTGAAGGATTTCGTCGAGAGTGGTGGCGTCGGCGACGGCACGCGTGACGTCGGAGAGGAACTTCTGGATGACGGAGGACTCTTCAACGGTCCATTCTCTCCTGCTATTCAGCGTCTCCCTCAACACGGCCGTGGCTTGGTCGGACGGATCCTGAAGGAGATGAGCGATCCCGAGGCGTGGGACGCCATCTCCCGTGCCGTCTTGGTTCCTGTTCTGCATCGACTCGGTGAGCTTGTCGGCGAACTGACCGCAGACCTTGCGAAGCGCTTCGAGCTCCGGGCGAGTGTAGGTTCTCGGACGGGGGCGCATGAATACCCACGCCTGCCAGAGAACAAAAGCCAGGACGAGCACCAGCAGGACTTTTGATGAAGCCAGAAGCAGTTTTACGAATTTCATGGTTTTCTCCCCTTTGTCCGCGGCGTACTGTCAAAGCTGACAGCACTCCTTTCTTGTCCAATTCTCTTTCCTGTAGGGGGTTAGCGGCGTATCTGCTTTCTCCCCCGTTTTCCTCGCCGTATACGTGCCCGACGACCGGAGATTAGGGCGAAAGATTAAGGCGAAAGATTAGGGTTCAAGAGCAAGAACCTTAATCTTTTGCCCCAATCTTTCGCCTTAATCTTCCCCTTCGTGTGCACCGCCAGGTATTCACAGCTCGGCAATCCTGCTTGCCGTTTTCATGCGATTCTTGACACTACCCTCAGCTTCGTTCTGGTCAGAACTGACAGCACGTCTTCTTATCTAATTCCCTCTCTTGTAGGGGGTTGGCCATGTCTCGGCTTTCTCCCCCGTTTTCCTGCCTTTTCGGTTGACGATAGCGGGCGACGATAAGGGTGGACGATCCGTCTTCGCCCTTCGGGCTACGGCGTGACAAGTTGGGATGCTCTCTACCATGTCCCGCCGTAGCCCGCAGGGCGAAGGAGGATCGTTATCCGTTCTCGTCGCCCGCTATCGTCCACCTCTCCCAGTCTTCATTCTTTTCATAGAACTCTTGACACTACCGTCCGCGGGCCATTCTCGCTCCCGCAAGCTCCCTTTCGGCTACAATCTCATCGTCGTCTCCGCGTATACACTCAATGACAATCGGTGTAAAGAGAAATAAATAGAAAATATTTGTTGACAGTTCAGATAAGCTGGAGTAATTACGGTCTCATTGACAAAGGAAATCACCATCCGAAACTGAAGGACCGTTGAGATGGCGCCAGATACCAAGTACATGACGATCGAAGAGGTGGCCGAGCTGCTGGGGGTGACCTACCAGCTCATCTACCGGCTCGTCCGCTCGGGCGAGCTGCCCGCCGTACGACTAGGGCGGGTGTACCGGATCACCGGGAGCGATTTGGACGCCTACCTGGAGAAGACGAAGACGGGCAGCGTTGCACCTGTGTACGTCTGCACAGCCTGCGGAAAGACGTACAAGAGCGAGTCGTCCGTGGGGGAGGAATGTATCGACTGCGGTGCACCCATATGTTTAGATTGCCGGCAACGTCTGGGGGTGCGGCGTTGCCGTAAGTGTGAGGGGACGGATCTTTTGAACGTCGCAAGGGCGATTTGAGGTAGGAGGAATAGAAAATGGGAATCTTCTCTGACAAGTGCCAGGCGTTGGTTGACCCGAATACAGGCAAAGCGCTGAGCGGTGCCGCCCTGGAAGCGGCGAGACAGGATCCAGAGGCAGAGCATTGCGGGAACCGGGTGCGCAAAGCGGGCAGGTTTTGCAATGTGTGCGGCTCACCGGCGCCGCGCGGATGGTGGCGTTGTCATAGCTGCGGGAAGTGGATTGGGAACGAGGCCCAGTTCTGCTCGCACTGCAATGCCCGCCAACACCCCGAAGAGCGGGCCGACATGGCCGGAGGCGTGTGGGCGCGGAGCCCCGGCGCATTTGCCCAGCGTTTTGAAATCGGCGACATCAAGCGACTTCTCAAGCACCGAGTCCAGATCCAGGAAGGGACTGCCGCGATCGTGCTGGACGGTGGCGCCGTCAAGGATGTCATGGCGCCGGGGGAGCACAACCCCGATTCCCTGTTGCGACGCATCAACCACTGGGGCGACCCGCCCCCTCGGTCCGCGATCCTGGTGGATAGCGCGGACTTCGTGCTTCCGCTCCGTGTCGAGGGCCTCCGATCGGCTGAACGGTTCCCCATCGAATTCTATGGGGAGATCATTCTCCGCTTCAGGCAGGACAAGAAGAGCGGTCAGGCACTTGTCGGCAATCTGCTCAAGGACGCTCGGCACTTCGCTTACGGCGACATCGCCGCGGCGCTGACAGGGGGGATCCGGCACGCGGTCGATGCCCAGACGGCCACGACGACCGTCGACGACCTGGTTCGCGACCCTGAGCGACGACGCCACGTCGAGAACGCGTTGCAGCAGTATGTGGGAGACCAACTCGGTCGTCTCGGACTGGAGCTGGTTGCCGTTTCTTCGGCCGAGTTTTCGGGACAGGAGTACGAGGAGCTCGCCGAGAAGGCCGGTCAGGTGGAGGCTACGAAGCGGCGGATGGCGTTCGATCGGGAAATGCGTGACATCCAGTCCTCGGACCGGATGCACGAGTTCAAGACGGATGCCGATCTCAAAGAGTATGTCACGCAGCGCGCACACGAAGCCAAGGTGTCGGATCGTCATAGAGAGGTCGAGCTCGACCGCCTGTCCAGGCTGTGGCGTCACGAACGCGAGGTTGAGGAGAACCGCGGGCAGCGCGAGGAAGAGCGCAAGAAAGTGCTCCACGACCGGGATATGGCTGAGGTGCGCGACGACTACGAACGCGGCAAACGTGTCGAAGATGCCAAAGTAGGCGCTGCCGTGTCCGGCATCCAGGCACAGCAGGATCGCGAAAACGCCAGGCTGGACCATGAAGAAGCGACGGAAGCGCTCAAACTGCGCGAGCTGAAGAACAGGGAGAAGGCTCGTTACGCAAAGGAGCTTGCAGAGATCCGTAACGGTATGTCCCGAATGGAACTGTTTGCGACGGTTGAGGACCCGGTGCAGCGCGAAGACCTGATGAAGCTGTTCGAGATGGAAATGAAGGAGGGCAAGTCGCCGGGACAGATCCTGGCCATGGCCGCCGACAAATCTCCCGCGGCGGCGCAGGCCCTTCAGCAGATGGCAGACCAGGAACGTCGCGGCAACGCCGATTACGTGCAGAAGATGCAGGAGATGTACCGTGATGCGATGGATCGCCATGAGCGCACGCTCAAGACCTACATGGAACCGGCAAACCGAGCGGCTACGGACAGGGGCGACTCGGTTCACATCGACGCTCGGGGGTAATCGGGAATGGATGAGATGACAACAGGTCGGGAGACCGTGCGATGCGTAAACTGTGGCCGGCGGACGAAGCCGGGGGCGTTCTGCGACCGCTGCGGTGAACCGACTCCCGTCGCGGAATCTGGTGACGAGAGAGCTGACACGGCTGAACGGGAGCGTGGGCCTGACTGCGCTGACGTCGTTTCCCCGGACATGTCCCGAGTCGAGGCCGGCCGATCCGAGACCGCCGATGTTCCTCTGTATGAGCCGACACCCGAACCGGTAATCTCACATGCCGAAAACACGAGCGGCGATCGCGGTGAGTCCCCTTCGGTTGAGATGGACGATGGCTGCGATTTCACCCTTGAGTACAACAACGCGCGCGTGTTTCTTCTCGGATCCGGTTCCAGCTTCAATTTCCGCCTGACCGGGAAAGGGGCCGATGTCCGCGGATGCGAGCAGATTTCGATCACGCTGGAATTCGATTTCTGTGACCCCATTACGAAACGGATACCCGGTCTGAACGCAAACGGCCGGAGTGAACGATCGATCGCGTTTCGGCCGGGCGAGACCAACGTCGATCTGCCGGCGACGGTGTTGCTGACCTATCGCAAAGACGGCAAGCAGAAACGCTTCGAAGGGGAGATCCTATGGGACTGCTACCCCCCGAACGAGCCATCGGCCAACATCATCGAGAATCTCGTCGTCAAGCTTGGGGACATCAGTGGCAGAGGTGCGGCGGATATGAACACAAACGTCCGCGTGCTCGAGAACTTCGGGGTACAGAACCCGGAATCCACTGCGACACAGCTCCGCGGGTTGAAGCTGGAACCGGTTTGGACGGTACTGGACCTTGTGCCCGCCCATATGCCGCTGCCGCCTCCTCCGCCCCCGCCCGACGCGCTCACGGAGAGGCTAACGTTGCGCTTAGGTGACCGTCGCGTACACCTTCTCTGCGCCGAAGAGGTCGCACTGGGCAAGAATTGGCGGAACGATATTGCCACACACGTATTCAACGCCGCCGGCAGTGTGGATGAGGAACGCACGGCACGCATATCGCGGTTCCATGCTCGTATTCGGAAACGCCCCGAAGGGTGCTGCCTTGTCGATGGCGGGCACAATCCCGAGTCCGGTCGCGAGCAGGGAAGCGCTCACGGAACGTACGTCGACGGTCGGAACGTTGGAAGTCTTGGGAACGGGCGACTGAGGGTCGGCGATCGCGTCACGATCGGATTGGGGCGTCGATCCGACCATGGGCCGCCTTGCCTGGAGTTTGATGTCGAAGTTCTGCCCTGCGATCGCCTGCGACGTGCCGTGTGCGGTATGCCCCTGGCCGGCTGTCGGGAAAGCAGTCCCGCCGGCGTCGTGCTGAAGCGGAACGATGGGTTCAAAGACCGCGAAGTGTTTCTTGTGGTGTGGAAGTGCTGTTCGCTGTCCCTCGTCGACCCCGCGTTCGGGGACATAACTGTCTGGCGACTCGACGGCGCCTTCGCGGTGACCTGCGGCACGGAGGGTTTCTGGTTGACCGAGGGGACGCACTTCTCAACCAACGATCGGGAGATCGCCGTAACGGGCCTGGAGCAGGTTGGGCTCAAGCGATACGTGGAGCGGTGGAAGTGAAAGAAGAGAAGGAGGAGAGGATGATGGGTAAGGAGAGTCAGATTGGCAGGGCTGTATTGCGGGCAAGCGTGCTGGTAGCGCTCGGGGTAGTAACGCAGGGGTGTGCAGTCTTCGTTGGGGACAGGGGAGAGACTACGGACCCGGTTCCTCCCCCGTCGCGGCGAATTGTATTGGACGCCGCGCAGGTTGACCGGTATCTCACCCTGGCGGTGGACGTGAAGGCCAAGGGAGACGCGTCGGAAACCGTTGCCGGCGACATCGGCAACAGCGTCGAAGACACGTTGACGGGACAGTTCAAGATCACGGGGGATAAGCCGGACGTGACGGTCAGCCTGAGCGTGGCGGCCGAACAGTACGCCTCGTTCGGCGAGTACAAGATGTACAAAGGCGATGTTGACGTCGCCGCGCGCCGTACGCACGACGGCAATCTGCTCGGGAAGCGCAAGTTCTCCAAGGAGGGTGAGCGCGGCCTTGGCCACACCGAGGCGCTGAAATCGCTCGCCCGCGTGTTTGACGAGCCGATTACCCGGTGGCTGACTCAGACGGTCACTCCCGCCAAGGCGGGACTGAAGGCGACCGACGTGACCGTGGGCTGGACCCGGTTCCAGGACCTTTTCGGGCTCGGGGTGCGGCGTGCGGAGTACGCGCGTACGTTTGTGGCCGAGGTCTCGAAACTGAAAGGCGTCGCCTACTGCGAGCTCGTCAGCGAGGATCTCGACAAGCGCGAGCAGACCTTTCGCGTGGTATGCTACCCCGAGGAATTCCGCGCGGGGCTCCTGAACACGCTCGCGGGGATCGAGAAACTGAACATCGAACGGTAGTGAAGAACCTGAGCGGAGTTGAAGCGGTATGCTCGCCAACGGCGAGCGGCATCACAGCCCGGCGAGGATCGCCGGGGTTGCGGGACGACTGAATGACGGAACGCTCCCTGAAGGGGAGCAACATCTCGGGAAGGAGACATGACGATGACAAAGACGGCAACACGGTTCGTATGCGCGATGCTTCTGGTTTCGCTCGCAACCGCCACGGCGGCCATGGCGTTTTCGCCGGAGGTGACACAGGTGTTGGACGAGGCGCTCGAGGACGTTCGCAAGGATCTGGCCGACGCCGCGATCGACAAGGGCAAGACGATCGCCGTCGTTCCGCCATTGCTTAAGGGGGATCAGAGCGGTTTTCTGGCCGGCCGTCTGAAGCCCATGATGAAGAATGCCGGCCTGAATGTGATAGAGCACACGGACAGCGAATTCGTCGAGCAAATCGTGAAGGAGCACCCGGCCAGGGAACGCTGGAACAAGATGGGTGTTCTGGACAAGTCGGCCCTGGTCCTGATCGGGGAGACACTCAAGACTGCCGAGTACCTGGTCTACGGGTCCATCCGGCAACCGCACGAGAACGAACGCCGGATTTACGTGGAAATGGAACTGCACATCGCCTCCATCAAGACTGCCGAATACATATGGGGCGGCGTGTTTGCGAAGAGCATGGCGAAACCGGCGCACCGCCTGCCCCCGCCGGAAGAGGTGCCCTACGACGAGCTGCACGAGGCCATTCGCGAGACACTCGCGGCTTCGTTCGCGGATGTCGCGGATGCACTCGAACAGACGGACGCTCTGCGCGATAAGAAGATCGCCCTGACCCCCTTCGGCAACGATGCGGATCGCTACGTGCTGGGCTTCGTGAAGCAGGCCATCACCGAAGCAGGTCTGACCTGGACCGACCTGGGCGCCCATTCCATGGGCGAAGCCTATGCCATGATATACGACAAACCGCAACAGGCGAACGCCGTCGTCACAGGCGCCTGGCGCGGCAAAACCATGAAGCCGCTTCGCGACGAGTTCACGAACAAGGTGTGGGAAGTGTTCACGGAAGTCCAGATCGACATCCAGGATGCCGGCGGCAACGGCATATTCAGCAAGATGGTCATGGGGAAGGACGAATATAGGCGCGTGACCACTCCAGAGGAAGTGGCGAAGATCTTCCTGCGGAAGCATCCGAAGGCGCCCCTGGTCGCGATCGGCATTGTGGTCGGCCTGATCCTGCTCGGGATGTTCTTCAAGGCCACGCGGCGGGTGAGGTAGGCCGGCGCCGTGCCTCGTGTTCACGGAGCAGGCCGTGACGAGGCGTGCCGGGCGGACAGTACGTAGGCCGGATTTGGAATCCGGCCGCACAAGGGTCGCGCATGTGTCGACCCGACTTGGACCACGCGGCGTACCGGCTAAGGGTTCATGCTCTTGAAGTGAAACTGCATTTCAATGAAGGATAACAGACACGAACCTGTACCGGAGCCCCCAAGTCGCGGCAGTCAGCCGACGATGAGGAATGCCCGCCACGCGCAGGCGCGCGAAGCAGAGTCCGACCCGCTGACAATGGGCAGCGTGCCGACAACGGGTCATAGTGCCGAGATCCTCGGCAGGATTGACCGCTACGAACTTCTTCGAGAGCTTGGCGGCGGCGCATTCGGATGCGTGTTCCTGGCTCGCGACACCGAGGTCGGGAACGAGCTTGCCGTTAAAGGTCTGCCGCCTCTCATCAGTCACAGCAAAGAGGAGCTGGATCGAATTCGGGACAACTTCGCGCTGGTCTTCAAGCTGCATCACCCCCACATCGCTCCGGCGATGCACTTGCACAGGGCGCGGAACGTCTGGTACGCCCGGAAAGATGCGGCCGAGAAACTGCGCGTGTCAGAGGGCGACTACCTGATCGTGATGGCCTATGCGCCGGGCGTCACGCTCTCGCGCTGGCGCAAGCAGTTTCCGGACGCAAGAGTGCCCGTCGACCGGGCGGTCGGTGTCTGCCGGCAGTTGGCGGATGCGCTGGACTATTCCCATTCCCAGAAGGTCATCCACCGCGATATCAAACCCTCCAACATCATGGTCGAGACTCTGGACGACGACACCGTCTGCTGCCGGGTGCTCGACTTCGGCTTGGCCGCGGAAGTGCGGTCCAGCTTGAGCCGTGTATCGCGGGAAGTGACGGACACTTCCGGTACTCGTCCGTACATGGCCCCGGAACAATGGACCGGCAACAAGCAGGGCTCGTGGACGGACCAGTATGCGCTGGGTGTTTTGTTCTACGATCTCGTGGATGGCGCGGTACCCTTTGCGTCCGCGTTTGAGACGGGCGATCCCGTCGTCATGGAGCGCGCCGCCACGATACGTGTTCCAACGCCGCTAGCGCAGTTGAGCGAGAAGCAGAATGACGCACTCTTGCGCGCACTGGCCAAGAGACCCGATGCGCGTTTCGCCACGTGTCGGGACTTCATCGCCGCGTTGTCCGGAGCTGCTCCGACATCGCGAGATCATGGGAGGAGTCATACCGGGAGGCCCGGGCGTTTCTTGAAACGTCTGGCTCTTCCGGCCGCCGTGAGCGCCCTGATCTGGTTGGGCATTTCTCAGGTTCGGAAGACAAAGACCGAACGCCCTGCACGCACAACGCGTCAAGCCGACGGGGAGGACGCGCGAGCGAAACAGGTGGCGGCCTTGCTTGAAGAAGCGCAGTCGCTCTGTAAGGCGAGCAAGTACGGGGAAGCCCTGGAGAAAGTCGTCCAGGCGTCCGACCTTGACCCCGGGAACGCGAACGTCGAGAAACTGCGCCGGACGGTGCGCCTGTCCATTGGGGTGGACCTGGCCATACCGAAGAGAATAGACGCCGACGATGCCCTCAAGCGCGCCAGACGTCTGGGGGAGGTGTGGCCGGGCTACGCGGACGGAATCGAGGCGCAGGAACTTCAGTTCGGCAAGGGGGAGGCCTTCTACGAAGAGAAGGAGTACGGTCTTGCGGCCGAGCACTTCCAGGAGGTCATCAACGCATGCGCGTTGTTCGAACAGGACGAAGTGGTCAGGAAACGGGCCCTGGAGGCCAAAGCCATGGCGGCTGAGAGCCGGACATCGGCCGCGGCCGCACAAGCGGAGCGGGACGGCGCCACGCCATGGCGGGAGGCACAGACAGCTCTGAACCAGGCTGAGAAGCAGTACGGCAGCGGACGTTTCCGTGAAGCGGAGAGTGCCTGGACCGATGCTGCCGCGGACTTTGCGAAGGCGCGGGACTACGCTGAGGGCATCCGCGAGGTGGCGGCGGCCCGGAATTCGTACCTGGAGAACCTGGTGCTGTCGGGTGCTGACAGCGATTCCCTCGACAAGCACAACGGAAATGCGTGCAAGCGCGTCAAGGAAGCGGTCGCAAAGGCGAAGCTCTATGCCGGCAACGCCAGGTGGACGGAGGCCGTTTCAGCCTATGCGCAAGCAACCGCCGCCTTGCCCGCCGCGATGTCCGAGGCAAGGCGCGCCCAACAGCAGTCTCGCATCCAGGGCATACTCTCCGCGGCATTGGCGGCCAAGCGACGTGGGAGCTGGGGGGAGGTATTCGACCACGCCAACGCCGTGCTTGTCGAGTACGCGGACCACCCTCAGGCGCTGTCGTTCAAGAACGAAGCTGAGCTTCACATGGCGGTCGTCTGGAGGGTCGTCACCACCCTCGACGGTCGCCGGGTGCCGGGGATCATCACGGTCAACGATCGGAACTGGGTGGCGCCGGAGAACCTGCCCTTGGAGCGGGGTGGTACTTTTACGGCCCGGTTTTCGTACACGGACGGCGGCAGGACGTATACGGCTGACCCCATTACCGTCACTGCCGATTGGACGCGAACGAATGAGCAGACCGTTGTACTACGAGAGGTGCGGGAGGAAACAACACCTTCGGTGGACGGTCAGGGCGGGAAGACCGCCGCCCCGAACGACTCCGCGAAAGCACAGGGGAATGCGGTGGTCACAAAGCACGGATCACAGGCGCCCATGGAGGGTCAACCGTGGACCGTTCCCGGTTTGGAGATGCGCTTCGTCTGGGTTGGGTCCGGAGTTTTCCGCATGGGTTCGAACAGCGGAGAGCGGGATGAAGGTCCGGTGCACACGGTCCGGATCGCACGGGACTTCTGGTTGGGGAAATACGAAGTAACACAGCGGGAATATGCGGCTCTGATAGGCGAGAATCCGAGCTGGTTCAAGGGCGACCGCAATCCTGTCGAGAGGGTGTGTTGGGAAGACGCCACGGCCTACTGCAAGAAGCTGACGGAACGGGAGAGCGCGGCGAAGCGCCTCCCCGACGGGTACGAGTATCGACTCCCGACCGAGGCGGAGTGGGAGTATGCGGCGCGCGGCGGTGCGCAGGGGCGAGGCTACAAGTATGCGGGCTCGAACGACCCCGACAAGGTCGCATGGCACAATCGGAACAACAACAGCGAGACCCGGCCGGTGGGTCGGAAAGCCCCTAACGAGCTCGGTCTGCACGACATGAGCGGAAACGTGTGGGAGTGCTGTCTGGACTGGCATGACGACGACTACTACAAGGAAACGAGGACAGGGGCGAGCGATCCGGTGAAGCTCTTGGGAGGCGGGGACCGCGTTTCGCGTGGTGGTGGCTGGCGCGTTCTGGCCGAAGCCGTGCGGTCGACAAACCGAAGCGGTCACAGGCCACGGGCCGCCCTCAACGATTTGGGATTCCGTGTCTGCCTGGGCCACAGTGTCCGATGATTCTCCGAATCAAGTCATTCGGGACGGAGAAGAGGCAGAACGGGACTGGAAAGAGCGACATGACAGGCGTAGGGCAGGACGGGCTCGGGCGCGGCTGGGGTACCGGGTCAAGATCCGTAGCGCGGGTATCCGACCCGCGCCCGAGCGTGGATCGTGGACGCGCGGAGAAGCATGTGACGATTGGACTGGTGACCTGGATGGATGCCGGCGAAGTCGCCGGCGTTCCCGTCACGCCGGCGTGGCAGTGGCTTCCGGAGCAGGAAACGAACGGGGGCGAGGAGACATGAAATCGACAGGCAACACGGCGGCCAAAGGCGAAGGGTTCGATCGCACCGCCGGTTCAACGCCGACCATGCGGCCGGGAGCGTCTCCCCGCCGCCTTCGCGCCGGCGACGTGATCCTCGAACGCTACAGGATTACCGGCGAGCTGGGCCAGGGCGGCATGGGGGTGGTGTACCGGTGCTTTGACGAGGTGGGCGGGATCGACGTGGCACTGAAAGCCCTGCCGCCCGAGCTCTCGCACAACTCGGTCGAAATGGAAGAGGTGCGCGAGAACTTCCGCCTCGTCCAGGGACTCTCCCACCCGAACATCGCCCAGATCAAAACCCTCGAACGCGACCCGGACAGCGGCGACTACTACCTGATCCTGGAGTGCGTCGACGGTGTGAATCTCCGGCACTGGCGGAAACGACACTCCGCCCTGGAGACGGCGGTCCCCGCCGTTGGGCAACGGCCGAGGACGGCCGTCTCCATTGCGGAGGTTCTCCCCATCGTCACCCAGATCGCGGAAGCGCTCGACTACGCCCACTCCCGCGGAATCGTCCACCGCGACATCAAGCCCGGCAACGTGACGGTGACCGCGGATGGCGTCGTGAAGGTATTGGATTTCGGACTGGCGGCGCAGATTCACACCTCGATGAGCCGCGTCAGCCAGGCGCATTACGGCACAAGCGGCACGGGTCCCTACATGGCCCCGGAGCAGTGGGAGGGCGACTACCAGAACGCGGCCACGGACCAGTATGCCCTGGGTGTGCTCGTCTACGAGCTGTTCGCCGGCCGCTGCCCGTTCGAGAGTCATGAGACAGGCGTGCTGCGCGAAATCGTGTTGAGCCAGCCTCCCAAACCGATTCCCGGTCTCCCAAAAAGAGCCTGGATCGTTCTGAAACGCTCGCTCGCGAAAGAACGGACCGACCGTTTCGCGTCCTGCCGCGCTTTCGCCGCCGCACTGGCGGGGAAACGAGTGCGGGGAACGGGGACGAGAGGCGGGACCGCGGCCCCGCCCGGTGTCGGGGTGGTGACCGCGGCGTCCTTGCTCCTGACCGCGCTCCTGGTCGCCGGGGGCTGGTTCGGTTGGCGGTCCTACCGCGCGTACGTATCGGCCCGGTCCGAGAGACGCGCCGCCGCTGAGGCCGCCGCGGCCCGTGACACCGCCACCCGCGCGCGCATCGCGGAGCTGACGGCCACAGCCGAGAGCGCCCTCGCTTCGGGGAACCTGGAACCCGCCGGCGCCGCCATCGCGGAGATCGAGCGCAGCGGCGGGGTTTCGGCCGCCGCGTCCCTTCGCGGCCGCTACGAATCCCTGGCCGGCGAACGCGAAACCAACCGCCGCTACGCGAAGGCGTCCGTGGCGTATGAAGAGGCCGGAGCTCTCGACCCCGGCCAGGGCTTCGCCACGCGGCTGAAGGCCCTCGAGCTCACCTGGCGCGAAGCCGAAGCCGCGCGCCAGGGCAAGAACTGGGGTCAGGCCCTCAGCGCCTACGACAAGACACTGGCCGAAAGCGAAGCCCTCGAAAAACTGGACCACTCCCGCCGTGCCGCCGCGGCCGCACGGACACAGGCCGCGCAGGCGCAAGAGACCGCCTCCACCGCCCACGCGGAAACCGACGCGCCCACCGAGTGGTCCAATGGAGGGCGAGCGTCCTCGCGAGCCGCGGCTGCATTCGACCGCGGCGACTTCCCCGCCGCCCTCAGCGCCTGGTCGGAAGCCGCGCGAAGTTTCTCCCAGGCGAAGACACGCGCATTGGCCATGCAGAATTACCGTGCGAAGAAGAACGCCTACGAGAAGGCGCTCGCCGCCGGGGACGAGGCCCTCCTCAGACAATACGGTGGTTCCGCGTGGGTGGAGGTGGAGAAGAATGCCAGGCTCGGTTGGGCCTCCGCCAACGACCCGGCCGAAGGCGCTCGCGCCTACGAGCAGGCGCTGAAGGCACTGGCCGATGCGCTACGGGTTGCCGAGAAGGCAGATCTGGCGGCGCGGGTGAAAGCGGCGCTGGTCAGTGCCCGCAATGCGAAGACCGACGGAAGCTGGGAGGACGCGATCTCACACTGTGCGGCGGCACTTGAGCTGGATGCCGGCAACAGCGAAGCCCTGTCGTTGAAGCGCGAAGCGGAAGGCAATCTGAAGCCGACGTGGCGGTTGGTGACGACGCTGAACGGCCGGGAAGTGGCGGGGGTCATTACGATCGGCAAAGAGGCCTTCAAATCCGGGGCTTCACTGACAGTGAAGGCGGGGGGAAGCTACGAGGCGTCATTCTCGTACGAATCTGGCGGCAAGCGTTACACGGCGTCGGATGTGACGGTGACGGCTGACTGGACGGGGGAACGCGAGCAGCGCGTCGCGCTTGAAGAGCTGCGCGGTCCGCGGCTCGGCCGGCCTTGGACTGTTCCCGAGCTGGGCATGGAGTTTGTTCCTGTGTCGGCGGGTAGTTTCAAGATGGGGTCGAACGATGGGTTTGACTGGGAGAAACCTGTCCACACGGTACGGATAGCGCGTGATTTCTGGCTGGGGAAGTACGAGGTGACACAGGCGGAATACGAGGCACTGACGGGCAAGAACCCGAGCCATTTCAAAGGCGCGCGCAATCCAGTGGAGACTGTGAGCTGGGAAGATGCGTCCGCGTACTGTGCGAAGCTGACGGCTCGTGAGCGTTCGGCGGGCCGTTTGCCTTCGGGTTATGAGTATCGGTTACCGACGGAGGCGGAGTGGGAGTATGCGGCACGGGGTGGGACGAAGAGCAAGGGGTTTACGTACGCGGGATCGGAGAAGGTGGGGGATGTTGCGTGGTACAGCGAGAACAGTGGAGGTACGACACACGCGGTTGGCGGTAAGGGTGCGAACGAGGTTGGTCTGTATGACATGAGTGGGAACGTTTGGGAGTGGTGTCTGGACTGGTATGACGCTGAGTATTACAAGAAGACGAATGGCGCGAGTGATCCGGTGAATTTGGATAGGGCCTCCTTCCGCGTGTTTCGCGGTGGCAGTTGTTCCTATTCCGCCGGGTTCGTGCGGTCGGCCTTCCGCTTCTGGTTCAGGCCGTCGTTCACGTTCAACGGCCTGGGGTTCCGTGTCTGCCTCGCCCGCAGTGTCCGATGAATCTCCGAGTCAAGACAGTGTAGAGCAGAGCAAGGAGTAGTGTTGCGACAGGATAGGGACTCGCCCCCGAAGGGAGTAGGCGAGGACAGAGCCTGTCGTCGGGGGTGCAGGGGGCGGAGCCCCCTGCTCGACGCATCATGCGATATCGGGTATTTACATACAGTGCCGGCCAAAGCGGCGAGTGCGCTGATCTCAACGCGTTTCTTGCCTCGCACCGCGTGCTCGACGTGCGGCATCATCCGGCGGATGACGGGCGGCGCGTGGTGTTTGTGGTTGAGTACCTTGAGAACGCGAAGGTGAAGGGCGAGAAGGCGCCTCCGCGGGTGGACTACCGGGAGGAGCTATCCGAGGAGCAGTTTGCCGTATTCTCGCAGCTTCGGGATCTTCGGAAGAAGATCGCGGAAGAAGAGGGCGTGGCCGTCTACAACGTCTTCACCAACGCGCAGTTGGCCGCGATAGTGAAGCTGGATGAAGTGACACCCGCTTCGCTGTCGAAAGTAGCGGGCGTCGGCAAGGCGCGCGTCGAGAAATACGGGGAGCGTTTTCTGGCGGCTCGCCGAGACCTCAAGGGGGAGGCGTCGTGAAGTCATTCGGCGGAATATGGGACCGCCTTGTCCTGTTGGAGACGTTTCTTGAGGCGTTTCACCGGACGGCCAAAGGCAAGGCGGCCAACCTGGAAGTTGCCGATTTTCGGCGCAATCTGCACGGGAACCTGCGTCGCATGCTCGAAGAACTTGAAGCGGGGCGGTGCCGTTTCGGTCCGTACGGTACGTTCATGGTGCGTGACCCGAAGCCGCGCCTTATTCGAGTCGCGCCGTTCGAGCAGCGGGTGATGCACCACGCGATCGTCATCGCGTGCGGCGAAGCGCTGGAGCGGTCACTGATTTTCGACAGCTACGCCTGCCGCAAAGGCAAAGGGCAGCACGCCGCAGCGTTGCGGGCGCAGGGCTTTGCGCAGCGGTCCGCGTGGTACCTGAAAATGGACGTCGAGAAATTCTACGACTGCATCTGTCACGCGCGCCTTCTTGAATTGCTTTCGAAGCGGTTCAGAGAGCGGCGCGTGATGCGGCTCTTCACGGACCTGGTGGAGAGTTGGCCCGAACCGCTGAACGCCCGTCACTCCGCCCTGGAGACGGCGGTCCTCCGCCGTTGCGAACAAGAGTTGAGCACAAGTGGAAACAGAGATGGCCAAAGTTCTCTCCCTGTTCCGGCAAGTGCACTCACGTTTGCTCATAACGGCGGAGGACCGCCGTCTCCAGCGGCTTTTCGCACAACCTCGAGTTGCGACACCGAGTCCGGGCGGGGCTTGCCGATCGGGAACCTGACGAGTCAGTGTTTCGCGAACTTCTATCTCGACGGATTCGACCACTGGATCAAGGAGACGTGCGGCGTGCGTGGGTATGTTCGGTACATGGACGACATGCTGGTGTTCGGAAATTCGCCGGAGGAATTACGCGAACGGCGTGACGGGGCCTCGGCTTGGCTGGACGCGCAACGGGGACTGACGATCAAACACGGGGGTGAGATCAACCGGGTCAGCCGCGGGGTTCCGTTCTTGGGGTTCACGATTCGCCCGGAGACGATTCGTTTGCATCCGCGGTCGGCGCGCCGGTACAGTCGGAAGCTGGGCGCACTGAAACGCACGTTTCGGCAGGGCCGCTGCGACGAACGGGAGCTGCAGCGGCGGGGGCAGGCGCTGGTCGCGGCCACGCTGCTGGCGGATGCCGGACGCTTTCGAATAAACGTAGAGGAGAGACAAACCAGGATTGAGGGATACGCATAGGGCCACCAACCGCGTGAAACGCGGTGGCAGTTGGAACAATTCCGCCAGGAACGTGCGGTCGGCCAACCGCAACAGGAACAGGCCGTCGAACACGAACAACAACCTGGGGTTCCGTGTCTGCCTCGCCCGCAGCCCAATGAGATCGGAGATTCATCGGACAGCGCGTATTCCTGGTTCCGTGCAAGCGCGGAACGAAGAGCGAAGTAGCCCGGCGGCGGCTGGTAATCCGGCATGGACGTGCCGGACCAACGTCGCCGCCGGGCTCCTTTTGAAACGATGGCGAGACTTCAGGGAAAAGGAACCATGATGACGGGGGAACGAGGAAACGCAGGGGAGCTGAAACCGGGAACCATGCTCGGGCAGTACCGGATCGTCCGGTTGCTTGGCCGTGGAGGGATGGGCGAGGTCTACCTTGTCGAGCACGCCATTCTCACTACCCGGCACGCCCTCAAGCTGCTTCCGTCCGAGCGATCGGCGGGATTGGGGTTCGTGAACCGTTTTCACGATGAGGCGCGGGTGATGGCCAAGCTGATCCACCCGGGAATCGTACACGTCACACACGCCGATGTGGCCGACGGCCGGCATTACCTGGTGATGGACTTCGTCGCGGCCGACACTGGGGACGACCCTTTCGACCTGGAAGACGCCTTGTCCGAAGCGTCCAAGGGGCGTCTGCCGCCTGAGGTCATCGCACGGCTGGGCACTCAGATCTGTACCGCCGTCCAGGCGGCGCATGCCGGCGGAGTCGTTCACCGCGACCTGAAACCGGCCAACGTCCTGCTCACGCGCCGTGATCTCGAACGAGCAGAGGTTCGGGTGACGGATTTCGGCCTTGCGCGGTTGCTGGGAGAGGATTGGGTGCGCAGTCGCGTGGACGAGAGTATGCGCACGAGCGTCGGAGACGCACGAAGAATGACGGCGGGCGGCGCGGACCGGAGCCACTCCGACTCCATCCTGGGGACGTACGAGTACATGAGCCCCGAGCAGCGCGCGGGAAGGGACGTCGATGAGCGCAGCGACATCTTCTCCCTTGGCGTCATGCTCTACCGGATGATTACCGGCAAGGGTCTCGTGGGCCGCGCCAGGGCGGCGTCGAAGATCGTGAAGGGCCTGGATGAGACTTGGGACGAGCTGATCGACGCGTGCCTGGAAGAAGAACCTTCGGAAAGACCCGCGACGATGCGGGAGGTGGGTGATGCGTTGCGGAATCTGGGCGCCTTGGAGAAGGAACGCAAAGACCGCGGACGTGAGGCCGAACGCAGGCGGCGCGAGGCAGAACAGCACAGGAAAGCGGAGGCGAAAACGGAGCGCCGAAAGGCGGAAGAAGCGGCAGAACGGGCAAAGGTGGAGAAAGAGCGGAGACGGCGCAAGAGGCGATCGGCGTGGCCTGTGGCCATTGTTGCGGTTCTGGTGCTTGGCGCGCTGGCCTATTTCGCCTGGACGAAGCTCAAACACGTTTCGCCGCCGGGATTCCGCCCCTTGCGCTCGACACTTCGCTCCCCTGCCGCACCACGCCCCATGGTCGGATCGGTGCGATCGTCTGTGCCGCAACCGGGCCGGCCGTGGACGGTCCCTGACTTGGGCATGGAGTTCATGCCGGTGTCGTCGGGTAGCTTCAAGATGGGGTCGAACGATGGGGACTCTGACGAAGAGCCAGTCCACACGGTACGGATAGCGCGTGATTTCTGGCTGGGGAAGTACGAGGTGACACAGGCGGAATACGAGGCACTGACGGGCAAGAACCCGAGCCATTTCAAAGGCGCGCGCAATCCAGTGGAGACTGTGAGCTGGGAAGATGCGTCCGCGTACTGTGCGAAGCTGACGGCTCGTGAGCGTTCGGCGGGCCGTTTGCCTTCGGGTTATGAGTATCGGTTACCGACGGAGGCGGAGTGGGAGTATGCGGCACGGGGTGGGACGAAGAGCAAGGGGTTTACGTACGCGGGATCGGAGAAGGTGGGGGATGTTGCGTGGTACAGCGAGAACAGTGGAGGTACGACACACGCGGTTGGCGGTAAGGGTGCGAACGAGGTTGGTCTGTATGACATGAGTGGGAACGTTTGGGAATGGTGCCTTGACTGGTATGATGAGGATTACTATGAGAAGACGTCTGGTGCGAGTGATCCTGTGAACATGCAGAGGGCCACTTGCCGCGTGAAACGCGGTGGCAGTTGGTTCAATTCCGCCGGGTACGTGCGGTCGGCCAGCCGCGGCAGGCTCGGGCCGTCGTACGCGTTCAACGGCCTGGGGTTCCGTGTCTGCCTCGCCCGTGAAGTCCGATGAATCTCCGATTCAGGACAGTCAGGGAGGAGAAGAGTCAGAGCGAAATATGACAGAGCAACGTGACAGGAAATCGACAAGGGGAAGGGGGAGGCGATTTCAGGGCATGTTGCTGGGGGGTGTGGGGGGCTTGCCCCCCACTCGCGCGAGATGGGCGGTAGGTACGGACATCGAAAAGACGCAGCAACGCATCATGGAAGACGGACGCAATGAGTGAAACTATGGGTTGATTGTTGGACGCAGTCGGGTATAACTATCCACATGAAACAGGTCCTCGAACAGATTATCGGGAATTTTCGGGAGTTTACGTTTCCCGCTTTGCACGGTCGCACGGTGCGGATGGCGGAGATGGCAGGGAAGGTGTCCACCGTGATCGGGATGCGGCGGTCGGGCAAGACGTTTCTCTGCTACGAGCACATGCAGAGGTGCTTGAACGAGGGGTGGTCGCGGGAACGAATGCTCTACGTCAACTTCGAGGACGAACGCCTGCTGCCGTTCCGGACGGAGGATTTCGATGCCCTGATGTCGGTTTACTACGCGCTGATTCCCGCGGCCGCGACAGAGCCGTGCCGGCTCTACTTCGACGAGATCCAGCGCATACCCGGCTGGGAGATGTTCGTCCGGCGATTGCTGGACGAGCGGCGGTTTCACATTGTCGTGACGGGGTCGTCATCGAAGCTGCTGGGCCGCGAGATCGCGACCGGCCTGCGCGGCCGGGCTCTCAGTACGGAGGTCTTCCCTTTCACGTTCGGGGAGTACCTCAAGTGGAGCGGCGCCGCACCCCCACGGGACGGCCTCGTCGGGCAACGGTCCCGCGCCGCGATGGTCAACGCCCTCGCCGCCTATCTGGAATCGGGTGGGTTCCCGGAGGTGCTGGGGTTGGATACGGCGACTCGAAACCGGGTGCTCCAGGACTACTTGGACGTCGTGATTCTACGCGACGTGATCGAGCGCCATTCCGTTTCCAATGTGCCTGCCCTGCGCGCCCTGCTGCGGCAGACGTTGCATGCGCCGGGCGGCCGTTTCAGCGTCAACCGTTTCGCCGGCCAGTTGCGGAGCATGGGAATTCCCGTCGCGAAGAACGCGCTCTACGCGTTCGTCGACCACCTCGCCGATGCCTATCTCCTCTATCCCGTCGAGATTTGCAGCCTGTCGGTACGTAAACGGCAGGTGAATGCGCGCAAGATCTACGCTATCGACACCGGCTTGTTGCAGGCGCTCTGCTTTGCGGGTGCGACCGATCGCGGGGGGCTGTTGGAGAACCTCGTCTTCCTCGGTTTGCGCCGCCGCGGCATCTACCCTGACTACTACATGACCGCCAAAGGCCGTGAAGTCGATTTCGTGTTCGAAGGCGATCGGGGCACTCCCGAGTTCGTTCAGGTATGCTGGTCCCTCGATGAGGAAGAGACTCGCGAGCGCGAGCTGCGGGCCCTGAAGGAAGCTCTGGCGGAGCGTGAGGGCGCGTCCGCTCGACTGGTGACATGGATGGACACCGGCGAAATCGACGAAATCCCCGTCATGCCGGCGTGGCAGTGGCTTCTGGAGCAGGAGGAGTCGGGGTGAAAGAGACATGAAATCGACAGGCAACACACCGGCCGAAGGCGAGGGGCTCGATCGCACCGCCGGTTCACTCCCGACCCGCGCCGCGGGATCGACGAAGCGGTACATTTGGAGACTGGAAGACCGCCGCTCTGACATTGAGTGTGAGCCTATATCCGGCAGTTCAACTGTTCCGCGGTTGACGCCATGACTCGCAACGCATTGAACAACAGTTGTTTATGCGTATTCGCTTTCAGCACAAAGCTCGCACCCGCTGGGTGCAGATTAGGGCGAAAGATTAAGGCGAAAGACTAAGGTGGGTCTCCCTCTTTCCCTAATCTTTTGCCCTAATCTTTCGCCCTAATCTCCCTGCAGAGGTAATCCAACTGCTCTTTCTAGGGTGAGTGGTTGTCTGCCACGCTTTCCTTCTGGATATCCTTCCTCTATTCACTATCATGGTGATCGTGTGACGGGTATATCGTTGGGCTGAAATGAGTGAAGTCCGGACATGCTGTATCTGCGGTCGTGTGTTGCCGAATCGCTATGCGATCGCGGGCACGTGCGAGGAGCCTGTGTGTAAGCAGTGTTTCTGTGCTTTGCATTGGCATCGCGGCAATCATCGCTGTCGTGAACACGGATACAAAGAAACCGGCCCCGTGGTCTGTCAAAAGGACGTGCCGGAAGATTTGGAGGATAATGCCATGAGTGAAGACTCTCGCGAGGCCAGGCAGAACGCCAGGCGGCTCGATCCCGCGAAAGCAAAGAAAGCGATGAAAGAGGCGCTGGGTGTGGTTAAGAAACTCGGCGCGGGTACCGCCAGTCTCCTGGCGCGTTTGAAGAAGGACAAGTCGCCGGAGGCGATGTTGACGACGATCGAGACTTCGCTGGACGCGAATCGGACGCGCAGAGAGGAGTCATCCGCGAAAGTCGAACGCCTGTTCCGCGAGATCGCCGACAAGAAAACGGCCTATGCTTCCGCTGCGAAGGCCCGGCAACGCGTGTTGGAAATGGAACTGCGCAGCAAACTGTCTGAATACAAAGCCGCGGCACGCGAGCTCGAAGTCCTCCTGGAGAACGAAAAGGTCCTCGGCACAGTCAAGGGCCGTCTACACGAGATCATCGCCCACAGCCTTCGTGGTATTTCCGAGGTCGCGATTGACAAGGTGATCGATGACATCGAGGACAGCGTATCGGAAGCCGAGGGCGTCCTCGATGCCACTCGGGAACTCGAAGAAGCCGGTCGGCGCCGTTCAAGGGAGAGCGGTGACGATACGCTTTGGGATGAGCTTTCCGAGTTCGACGAACGTGAGACCTCTGGCCCGGCGGTGCAAGAACGAGAAGGAGCCTCCGTTCCCCTGCCGGCGGACGAAGCCGACGAGGGAAAGAACGACAATCCGCCGGTACCCGAGCGGGACGCCAATCAGTGACCGAGAGGGGGAAGACGCAATGGGCAAGCTGTTCAAAACGAAGAAGGAACGGGAGCGGGAAGCGCGTCGCGAGCGTCGACATGCGTTTCGTGACGCGGAGAACGCAACCGACAACGTTAAGGACCGCATCAAGCAGATGCAGCGGGCCGCCGACAAAGAGTGGGACGAAGCCCGCGAGGCATTGAAAGCCGGACAGAAAGCCAAGGCGCGGCGGCTTCTCACCAGTTACCGTGCCGGCCAGGTGCTGATGACGAAGCTTGAGCAGAAACGCTGGGTGTTCGAGCAGTACCTCACGAAAATGCAGATGGCTCAGTCCGACCAGGAGTTCTCCGGGGCCCTGGCCGCCATCAACAAGGTCGTGAAGATCGATCCCGAGCAGGTTGCCGATGTCTTCGAGGCGTCCCAGGACTTGTTGGGGGAACAGGTCGACGCCGACCGCTTCTGGCAGCGTCTCTACGAGAAGGAGATGGATGGCGCTGCCGGCGCGCTGGAAGATCACATCCCCTCGGTTGACGAATTGAGTAGCCGGCTGGAGCAGGAAGCGGCCGTCGAAGTGGGTGGCGGTACCGTTGGTCAAGTGAATGCTGAGCTCGATAAGCGTATCGAGTCCGGCCAGGCGCGGGTCAAGAAGCTGCTGGATGGGAAGTGACCGCCGGCGCCAAGCGTCTCCCGGGAGTCCGATCGCAATCGCTAGACCATTCACCCTATGTCCGGCAGTTCAACTGCTCCGCAGTTGCCTTCAAGAATCGCAACGCATTGAACAACAGTTGTTTATCAGTATTATCCTGCAGCACGAGGCTCGCACCCACTGGGTGCGGATTAGGGCGAAAGATTAAGGCGAAAGATTAGGGTGGGTCTCCCTCTTTCCTTAATCTTTCGCCCTAATCTTTCGCCCTAATCTCCCCGTAGAGGTAGTCCAACTGCTCTTTCCAGGTTCACGGGTCCCGGCAAGTCTTCAGGTGGGCTTGGATGACCGATTCCATCGGTAGTGAGAGGACGGTGGCGGGCGCCACCGGACAGAGCCGCGCCTACACACTCTCTGCCGGTTCACTCCTCGGCCGGTACCGTGTTCTCAAACCGTTGGGCATAGGCGGGATGGGTGAGGTGTACCTCGTTGAGCACACGGCTCCGCCTCTACAAGGCTGGCCATCATCTTCTGTGTCAGCCAGATGTTCTCGTCTTCATAGCGCATCTCAACACTGGTTTCCGCGTCCCCTGAAGCGGCAACGAACGTCAGGTACTCGGCGGCTGACGAGCGGATTATCGCTGTCTCACCCTTCCGCGGTCTCTGTTGACTCCTCTTCATGCGCTTCTCTCAAACACCTCTTCGTTCATTTCATGAATGATGCGTTTCAGTTCGGGCTCTCCGAATAGCTCCACACCGACCTCGGCTGCATTGAGGATCGAAAGTGGCGGCTGGAACAGGTCGTCCATATCTGCTTTGCCCTGTACGATGCCGCGATTCTTGAGCAGTGCCAGGTAATCGGCCTGCGCCTGTCAGCAGGAAAAGACAAAGAGAGACGGAACGTAACGTTCTCAAAAGCAAAGGGCTCCATGCAGCAGCAATCCCCACACCGCTTCCGCATGGTAGGGCATCGGTCGGATGGGATCAAGAGCCCCGAGCGAGAAACCGATTCAGAGTCGCCACCATTCCGCAGTCACGGCACCCCTTGCGCTTCCGCGGCGGCTTGGTCATCTCGAAGATATGCTCCGCCCTCGCCTGAAGAGCAAGTCGAGCAGTATCTGGAAGACGTTCCAAAAGCCGCTCTTGACGCAATAGCGCCCCATTGCGTGCCGGAAGTCACGACGCAATGGGTTGGCGAGAAATGCCTCGTTCGAATCCGGGTACATCCGGGCGAACGAAAGCCCTATCTCATCAAGTCCGAGGGCACACCGAAAGGCGTCTATGTGCGGGACTTTGGTCGAGACGAAGCGATGTTACGTTACTTCCGCCGAGTTGAACTAGAGGGTGTCCGAAAAGCCCCTGGAGACGGCGGTCCTCCGCCGTTACGAGC
>CAZKRK010000023.1:0-36399 GCA_964555035.1 uncultured Victivallales bacterium
GCAGCCCGAGACGCAACGCGGATCGGCGCGGAGTGGCGTGGACCGGTTGGAGCGCACTACGCGCCGGCACTCCCAAGCGGCCCATGGCCTTTTGATACAGTCCCGTCGCCGTAGCGCAGCCGAGGCGGGTGAGGGGCGGACTCCCGGTGCGTCCGCGCGGTGACGGGTTGGAGTTGCATGTCCCTGGTGGTTTCGATAGGTTCGAAGCTGCTTTTTTGTCGAATCGTCGTCGTTCATGAACACAACTCAAACCCGGAGGAAGTACCAATGAAGCGGATCTCGTGTGTGCTGGCAATCGTAGTGGCGATCTGTGCAATGGCTGAGCGTGCCTCGTGTGACGAGGACGGGTTCATCGGCATCTTCAACGGCAAGGACCTCACCGGCTGGGACGGCCATCCCGACCTGTGGTGCGTCAAGGACGGCGTGATTCGCGGCGAAACTACGCCGGAGAAAAAGGCCCCCGGCAACACCTTCCTGATCTGGCGGGAGGGCAAGCTCAAGAACTTCGTGCTCAAACTGAAGTTCCGTGTGGGCGACAAGAACAACTCGGGCGTGCAGTTCCGCAGCGTGCCGTTCGCCAGCGGCAACAACAAGTGGCGCGTCCGCGGCTACCAGGCCGAAGTGCAGGAGGCCCCCGGCAAGGTCGGATTCCTCTATGACGAAGCGCGGCGCGGCTGGCTCGTGAACGTCGGTGACATCATGGAGCTCGACCGGGACGGCGACAAAATCGACAAGAAGGTGGTCGGCAAGGTCGCCGACAAGAACCGGCTCATCAAGGACGGCTACTACAAGTCGAACAAGACCGACGAGTGGAACGAGTACACGATCACTTGCCGGGGCAACCACATCATGATCGCCCTCAACGGCTTTCAGACGATCGAATTGATCGATAACGACGAAAAGGACCGCACGCTGGAAGGCGTGCTGGCGCTGCAGATTCACGGCGGCGCGCCGATGTGGGTCGAATTCAAGGATATCCGCATCAAGCACCTGACCGAGAACTACGGCGAAGCGTTGCGGCTCTTCAACGGCGAGAGCCTCGACGGCTGGACTGTTCCGTTCGAGAGGTGCAAGGAGACCTTCTCGGCCAAGGACGGCAATCTCGCCATCACGGGCAAACCGTCCGGCTACATCCGCACCGAGAAAGACTACACCAGCTACGTGCTGCGCGCGCAGGTCCGCCACGGCCGCAAGTGCAACAACGGCCTGCTCCTGCGCACGATCGGTCCCGACAAGGTGTGGCCGCGTTCGATCGAATGCCAGGGCGCCAAAAACAACCTCGGCGATATCTGGAATATCGACAAGTTTCCCATGGAGACCGACCCCGAACGCACCCGCGGCCGTCACACGAAGAAGCTCCGGGAAAGCAACGAGAAGCCGGTCGGCGAATGGAACCGGTACGAAATCTACCTCAACAAGGGCGACCTGAAGATGTACGTGAACGGCCTGCTCCAGAACTCGGCCACCGAGTGCCTGGAAACCCCGGGCAAGATCTGCATCCAGTCCGAGGGCGGCCCGGTCGAGTGGCGCAACCTGGTCCTGATCCCGATCGAGTAGGGACGTCTCGGAGTTGAATCCGGGCGAGCCCGCGGCAAGGGACAAGGTGTTGAATGGGCCGGTCCCCAGTGGGCCGGATTTGCAATCCGGCCGAGAGAGGGGAGAGCATGCTGCCGAGAATGAGCGGCCCATGGTCAGGCCATTCTCTCGTCATGCGCTCTACTCTCTCGGCCGGACTGCAAATCCGGCCCACTACCGTGAATCACGGCACGCGGATGCGAGCGGGTTTCAGGGACCAGGCCCGTCCCTGGCAGTCGTCGCAGCCGAGCTGCTCCAGGGTTTGCGCCGTGTCGGGCATGCCGTCGCCGTCCGTATCCGGAATCGGCGCCAAACCCGGGTCGGCGACCGCCAGGAGCGCGGCCGCCGGCAGCCATGCGGCCGTTACAAGGAAACGACCCAAAGACTCACGCCTCGGCCAATGCCGCGAAAACCGCATGCTGAACCTGAACATCGTCTATCGCCTTTGACACGGCAAAACAACCCACCGGGTCGATTGGGGCTATCGTGGAACAGACACCCCTGTCTGTCCAGATGAGGCATCGTCCGCTGAGACCTGCTCGCGCGCATTCTTCATTCTTCGTAGAGCGTCCGGAGGTGCGTCTCCGTGAGACGCACCGGAGGGCGCAGGCTGTCGGACCGGCCTCTCGCCTCCGGTCGGCGTGCAACGCCGACCTCCGACGAGTCTACGAAGGACGGGACCGGAGGATGCGGGCGATTTTGGGAACCCGGAGTCCTTGACGAATCCCCCCGCCGCGTCAACTACATCCGGCAGTCACCGCAAAATGAACACGGTGCCCGGCTCGCCCGAAGTCTCGACATGAACGTTGTCCAGGTCGATGTCGGCCGTGGCCCCGCCCGTACGCGCCGCCAGCTCGACGCGGAAATCGTAGGGTGTCAGTCCGGCCACGTATCTCTCGATGGCCTTGACAGGAGCCCCCGGAGTGCCGTTGATGTCCGGTGTGAGCGTGACCGAAACCGTCGAACCGGTGTCTGCCCACTCGACGGCAAGCTCCAGGTGATGAAAGACGCCGGCGTCGAGGTCGATCTGGGCGTCAGTGAGGCGCACGTTCTGAAGCTGGGCTCCGTCCCAGTGCAGGGAAACGTCGTTGACTCCCTGCGCTTCGCTGTAGAGATCGATCCCGACACCAAGCACGCCCGGCAGGTTCGGCTTTTCGACGCCCATGCGCTTGTGCAGGTAGACCGCGCCCGGTCCGGTGCAATCATAGCCGTTGGTCGCAATCAGCATGAAGCCAAAGCCGTCCGCGGGGTTGTCGGCGGCCGAGCTGTGGGCGCGAAAATCAACCTGCGCCAACGTAACCGTCCGGGTCCGGACATTCCGACCCTGCTCCGTCTGGTCAAAGACAACTGAGTTGCGATGGTTCTTCTGCCCGTCGTCCACCAGGCGCAGGTAGTTCCCCGTGGGTCCGTCCGTCCGGATCTCGGAGATTCCGTCCCCTCCCCCCGGCGTCTTCCATACCTCGTAGCGCGTGCCGCCGCCCTCGAAGTCCTGCGCGGTGTGGTCCGCGGACAGGGCGAACGGGACAGGCTCCCCCGTGATGTTGTCGAGGTCGAGGTCCATGTAACGTCCGCCCGTGCGCGCGCCGAACTGCACGCGGTGCTCGTAGGGCACGAGGCCCGGAACGAAAACGGCGTCAATTGGGGTTATGTTCGTCCCTCCCGCCCCATCCACATCGGGGTAGAGCACGACGCTGACGACCGTCCCGCTGGGCACGTGTGTCATGGTCACCTCGCCCCGGTTCCATACCGCGTTGTTCAGGTCGAACCGGCCGGGATCGACCGTGACGTTTGTCACTTCTGACCCGTTCCAGTGCAGGGAAACGTCATTCGCGCCCGTATCTTCCGGGTGTAGATCGAAGCCCACCGCCAGCGCGCCGGGGACGTTCGGCTCCTCGAAGTTGCCGCCCGTCGCCTGGGGATCGACGCCCCCGCCGCGCAATCCGCGCGTTGCGGTCGGCGGGAGGATGAGCGACCACCCATCGGCAGCCCAACCGGCCGAGGCCATCCTGAAATCGAACGCGATGCGGCGCGTGTGCGACAAGGAGGGGCCGGTGTGGTCGAATGCAATGCTGTTGCGGCAGGTGTTCACGCTGTCGTGTACCAGGCGTAGATAGACGCCGCGGTCGTCCCCGTCGGTTCGCGGCAGCGCCCCCGGGCGGAACCACGTCTGGTCGGTCGTGCGGTGCTGGACCGAGACAAAAGACGTCTCGCCGCCGTAGTCGAAAGACTGCCCCAGGCGGGTCCAGATGCCGGATACGATCGGCAGGGTCGGAACGGAGACGGCCACGCTGAGGTTGTCGATGTCCATATCGGCGTCGCTCCCGCCCGTACGGCCGCCGAGCTGCACGCGGTTCTCGTATGGGAACATCATCGGCACGATTGACTCGAAGGCCACGTGCGGCACGCTGGAAGTGTTGAAAGCATCGGGCGTGAGCGTGAGCTTGGCAATGCTGCTGTTCCCGAGCCGGCGCAAACTCACCTCGGCCTTGTGAAACACGCCCGCATCCAGGTCCAGGACCGCGGGCGGGACCGGGTCATTGACGAGTTCGAAACCGTCCCAGTGGAGCGAGACGTCGTTCACCGAGGCAGGGGGGTGCGCGTCGATGCCGATAGCAAAGGTGTTGGCCCAGTTAGGCTCCTCTGCCGTCGGGTTCGGTCCATCGCCCGACAAGCCGAAGTCGGCGGTCGGAACGAGCATAAAGTGGAACCCGTCGGCCACGCCGTTGGCGCCCTTGATCCGGAACAGGAAAGACGCGTCGGTGTTGTCGAACCGACCGGCATCGGTGCGATCGTAGGTGTAGTGGTTGACCTGGTTGTTGATCCCGTCGTGGACGAGCCGCAGGAAGTCCCCGGCCGGGCCGTTGGTTTCGATCGTCGTCCCCGGCGCAGTCCCGAGCTGCGTGCTCACGACGTTCGTGTTCGGCGGGTCGAACGTGTCGACCAGGTCCGCGAGCGAAAACATGGGCACAATCATCGCCAGGCCGGCCGCGGCAACGACCGGCGTCCCGATACACACAACTCCGCGTCCGCGACTTCTCATAGTCGTCCTCCCCGTGGGACTGCCTTTACAACTCGATAGACTACCGGAAGCGTGCCAAGCACGCAACAGCAACCCCGTTCCGCGGACGGGCCTTTGGACGCCGTGTTTTCATCGCGCTTTTCGCCCCGTCCCGACGGCTCGCGAGGACGCTCGCCCTCCAGTTGTGTGCATCAAGGGCTCCGTGATGTCCCCAACTGGAGGGCGAGCGTCCTCGCGAGCCGTCGGGGACGAAGTGAAACCGCGCCGAGGGCAAGACGATACCAGTCCAGTCCGCGGTTTTGGGAGCTGTGTGACGCATGCGCGTCCGCGATTTGTTGCCGCTCTTTTCCACTTCCCCGATTCGCCGATAATCCGCTAATATAGACGATATGAACCGCGTTTGTGCATTTGTTGCGCTGGAGGTCTGCCTGTCCGCCTCGGTTCTGCACGGCACGGAGGTCGTGATCAACGAGTTGATGGCCGTCAACGACGCTGTGCTGGCGGACGAAAACGGCGATTTTTCGGACTGGATCGAGCTCTACAACCCCTCCGACCACCCGGTACCGCTCGGCGGCTGGTATCTGACCGACGATGAGGACACCCCGACGAAGTGGCGCATCCCGGATATCACGCTCGATGCGGGGATGTTCCGCGTGATCTTCGCTTCCGGCAAAGACCGCACGAACCGCATGGCGGAGCTGCACACGAACTTCAAGCTCAGCGGCAACGGCGAGTACCTCGCGCTGGTGCGCCCGGACGGAACGACCGTCGAGCACGCCTACACGCCTTTTCCGGATCAGTCGCGCGACCAGTCCTACGGGATCGTCCGCGAAAGCCTCGCGCTCATGGCGGAGGGCGCCGAGGCGCGTTTCCTCGTACCCACGGGCGCGGACGAGGGCCTGTCCTGGACGGGCGGGCAGGGCTACGACGACAGCTGGTGGCTGCCGGGGCAGTCCGCCCTGGGCTACGATGTGGCCGACGGCGTGTTCCTGCCGTTTATCTTCACCGACGTCAGCAACGAGCTCCACACGGTGAACAACTCGCTCTACCTGCGCGTGCCCTTCGATCCGCGCGGCGACATCGAGTCGTTGTGCCTCAACGTGCGCTACGACGACGGCTTCATCGCGTGGTTGAACGGCACGCGCGTGGCTTCGTCGAACGCACCCGCGACGCCGTCCTGGGACGATGCCGCCGCGGCCGTCCATCCCGATCCCGCCGCCATCGTCCCGGAGTCCTTTCCGATTGCCGGGGGTCTGTCCCTGCTGGAGGAGTCAGGCAATCTCATCGCGATCCAGGCCCTCAACGCTTCGCCGGATGACCCGTCCCCGGATTTCCTGATTTCGCCCGAGCTGCAAGCCGTCGTCCGCACACCGAGCTACATGGCGACGCCCACGCCGGGCGCGCCCAACAGCGAAGGCGTGCTGCTGACCGACGTGGCCTTCTCACCCGTGCGCGGCTACTACGACGCCCCGCTCCGGGTAGCGATCACGAGCAACGTCGAGGGCGCGGAAATCCGCTACACGACCGACTTCAGCGAACCTGACGAAAGCAGCCCGCTGTATGCGGGCCTGATTCCGGTCGAGCGCTCGACGGCGGTCCGCGCCGCGGCATTCAAGCCGGGCTACCGGCCGTCGCGCAGCGTCACCCATACCTACCTTTTCCACCAGAACATCCTGAGCCAGTCCAACAACCCCGCGGGCTGGCCCGCCAAGTGGGGCAACCAGACCGCCGAATACCTCATGCGACCCGCGACCGTCAACCAGCACACCTACGACGAGAACACCAACTTCATCCACTTCATGCCCTCGGTCATGATCGTGGCCGACATGGCCGACCTGTTCGACGACAAGACGGGCATTTACTCGCACCCGACCAGCCGCGGGCCGGCCTGGGAACGTCCGGCCTCGGTCGAGTACGTCTACCGGGACGGACGCGCCGGCTTCGGCGTCAACTGCGGCCTGCGCATCCAGGGCGGCCTGGGCGGCGGCGGCCGCAGCTACAAAAAGAAATCGTGGCGATTCCTTTTCAAGAGCAAGTACGGACCGTCGAAACTGAAATTCAACCTCTTCGAGTGGGACCCCGACGCCACGCGCGAATTCGACCAGCTCATTCTTCGCGCCGGAGCGAACGACCGCCAGGACTACACGCGGGACGAGTACGCCCGCCGCGTGCAGCTCGCGCTCGGCTCGCCCGCTTCCCACGGCATCCACGCCCACGTCTACCTGAACGGCCTCTACTGGGGCATGTACAACGTCGTCGAGCGCCCGGCCGGCGATTTCGCGGCCCACTACTTCGGCGGCGGCGACAAGGACAACTGGGACGCTATCGCCCACAATGCCAACAACATCGTCAACGGCGACAACCAGGCCTGGAACAAGATGATAAGCATCACCGGAGAGGGCGTGGCGAACAACGACAAGTACCTGGAGCTCCAGGGCCGCAACCCCGACGGCACGCGCAACCCGAATTACCCGCACTACCTCGACGTGCCCAACCATATCGACTACATGCTGGCCAACATCTACCTCGGCATGGGTGACTGGCCGCACCACAACTGGTACGCCGCGCGTCAACGCGACGAGGAGAGCACCGGCTACAAGTCCTTCATCTGGGACGGTGAAGGCTCGTTCCAGAATGGCGACCGCACGGGGGTCAACAACGGCATCGCCACGCCGCACGGCCGGCTGCGCGCCAACGCCGAGTACAACCTGCTCTTCGGCGATGTCGCCCACCGCGCCATGTTCCACGACGGTGTCCTCACGCCGTCCCCCGCACAGCAGTTGTTCTCCGACCTGTGCGACACCATGGAGTACGGGGTGATCCTGGAGAGCGCCCGCTGGGGACACATCGGCCACGCGAGTTGGATCGGCCGCAAGAACGGCAAGATAAACTACCTCGCCAACCGCAACAACACCGTCCTCGGGCAGCTCCGCAACGCAGGCCTCTACCCTTCAATCGACGCGCCGGTCTTCAGCCAACGCGGCGGAACGCTGACGCCCGGCTTCGAACTGACCATGACGGCAGTCCAACCGATCTACTACACCCTGGACGGTTCGGACCCGCGCGAATACCTGACGGGCGACATCTACGGGACGCTCTATTCAGGCCCCGTCCCGCTGAATTACAGCGTACGCGTCAAGGCACGGGCGCGCGCCCCCGACGGCACCTGGTCAGCCCTGGAACAGGCCATTTTCACGGTGGACGGTCCCTCCCCGCTGCGAGTCAGCGAACTGATGTACCATCCTCGCAAGCCGGTGGGCGTCGAAACCAACGGCGGGCACTCGGCCACCGACTACGAGTTCATCGAGCTGGTCAACAGCGCCACGGCCACCGTGGGGCTGGTCGGCCTGCGCCTGACAGGCGGCATTGACTTCGACTTCTCCCAGGGCTCCGTGCCGGCACTGGCGCCGGGAGCGCACGTGCTCGTGGTGGAGAGCCTGGCCGCGTTCACCAACCGCTATCCCGGCGCCGCGGGCATGACTATCGCCGGGGAATACGACGGCGAGCTCGACAACGGCGGCGAGACCGTACGTCTCAAGGACATCAATGGCGTCACCCTGCTCAACCTCACGTACAACGACGCCCGCGGCTGGCCGGTCAGCGCGGACGGCGCGGGGCACGCGCTCGTGCCGCTCGGCAATGAACGCCAGGACGCGGAGTCGCTCGACTACGGCCGCCACTGGCGCGCCGGCACCTACCGCGACGGATCGCCCGGCGCGGCCGACCCGCCTCCCATACTGTCGGTAGTCCTGAACGAATTCGCCGCCCACACCGATGCCCCCGGTTTCGAATCCAACGACTGGATCGAGCTGTTCAACCGGTCCGGCAACACGGTCCACCTGGCGCACTGGTACCTGAGCGACAACCGCTACGACCTCAAGAAATGGGCAATTCCCACGGACCTCTCCGTCGCCGCCGGCGAGTGGATCGATTTCGACGAAGTGACCGGCTTCCACAACCCCACCAACACCGGCTTCGGCCTCGACAAGGCCGGCGAGCAGCTCTTTCTCTCCTACCTCCCCGGCACGGCCGCCGACCGCGTAGCCGATTCCGTCCGCTACAAGGGACAGCTCAACGGCGAAACCCTGGGACGCTACGCGGACGGGGAAACAGACTGGGTCGCCATGCTGCCGACCAGGGGCGCGGCCAACGCCGCGCCATCGCTGTCGGTCGTTATTTCAGAGGTCATGTACCACCCGCGGCCGACCCCCCTCAACCCCGAGGACAACGAGCAGGACGAATACATCGAGCTGCGCAATGTCGCCGCGGTCCCGGTCGAGCTCGAGACGGTTGCCGGCTGCTGGCGCATCGACGGCGACGTGGACTACGCCTTCCCGTCCAACACCACGCTCGCGGCAGGGGCGTCCCTCGTGCTTGTGTCGTTCGATCCGGCCGACAGCGTTGCCCTGGGCGAGTTCCGCACGACCTATGGCCTGGCGCCGGGCGAAGTCACCATCCTCGGCCCCTATCGCGGCAAGCTCTCCAACCACGGCGGACGGCTGGCCGTCGAAAAACCACAGGAAGACGCGATCACGGGGTGGAGATCCTGGATTATCGTGGATGAAGTCATCTTCTTCGACCGCGATCCCTGGCCGGCCGTAGCCGACGGCCCGGGGCAGTCCCTGGTTCGCACCGATCCCCAGCCCGAAGGCAACGAACCGTCCCGCTGGGCGGCCGGCTTCCGCCCTTCGCCCGGGCTGGACGATCCCGAAGTGGCCATCACGCGCCCCGAGTTCGGCGCCACCCTTTTCAGCTCCTCTTCGATCCCGGTCGAGGTCGCGACCGACACCAACCGGGTCACGGGGGCAGTCCAGCAGGTCGAGTTCTTCGTGGACGGCGGCAGCGCAGGCGTGGACGCGGACGCGCCCTATGTCGCCCTGGTCGACTTCTCGGGCGGCGAGGGCGCCTACGACTTGACGGCGGTCTGTACTTACGACGGCGGGGTGCGCACATCACGGGTCACGCGCGTGGTGGTGGCATCGGTGCTCAACGAGCCGGCCGACGCAATCGGCGCCTCCACCGCGCAGCTGCACGGCCGCATAACCCGGAACGGACAGGCCTACGCGCACATATACCGTGGGCTGACCGACGGGGGACAGACCTCGACAAACTGGGACGCGGTGACGCCGCTCGGATGGCGGCTCGACGCCTTCGGCGGCGCCATCGACGGCCTGCTCGCCAACGCAACCTACTACTACCGCTGTTTCGTCTCCAACAACTTCGGCTCCGCCTGGGCGGAGACGACCACCAACTTCCACACCGCCCCCACCGAGGTGTCGCTCTCTCTGACCGGCGAGCTCATACCGGAAAACGGCGGCAGCGCGACCGTCGAGGCGACGCTGGCCGTTGTCTCGGCCTCCAATGTCACGGTCAACCTGGACTTTGGCGGGGAGGCCCGGTTCGGCATCGACTACACCGCCACGACCACCAGCCTGACGATCCCGGCCGGCGCCGTGTCGACCGTAATGAACCTCAACGGTGTCGACGACGAGCTGCTCGAGCGGCCGGAGTCGATCGTCGTCAGCATCGCCTCGGTCGAAAACGCCCTGTCCGGCAGCCGCGACAGCGTCACCGCGCACGTCATCAGCGACGATCCCCTCGTGGAGAACCTGACCGCGACGGGCATCACGGAATACGTGGCCACGCTCAACGGCGAGCTGCGATACGGCGACACGGCCGACGTCAGCGTGTACTGGGGCGAGACGGACGGCGGAACCAATCACGGGACATGGGCTCATACGAACGACCTCGGCGCGCTGCCGGAAGGTCCGTTCTCCGTCGCCATCGAAGGCCTGCTGGCCAGCCAGACCTACTACTACCGCGCGTTCGCGGCCAACGCCGCCGGCAGCGACTGGGCCGACGCAACCACCAATTTCACGACCGTACTGACCGCCCTTTCGATCATGGACGCGCGCGTTCGCGAAGGCGACCTGGGGCACACCCTGGCCGAACTGGAGGTGCATCTCTCCGCCACCAGCGCGCTGGACGTTGCGGTGAACTACACGACTGAAGACGGCGACGCGCTGGCCGGACTGGACTACGTGGCCGCCACGAATGCCCTGGTGGTCCCCGCCGGCCTACGCACCGGTATTGTGCAGATCGCATTGATCGGCGACGTCCTGGACGAGCTGCCCGCCGAAGCGTTCCGCGTGAACCTGGGCGACCCGGTCCTCGCCACGATCGCCGACGGGCAGGCCGCGTGCGTCATCGAGGACGACGATGCGGACGTCCACCTAGCCGACTGGTCCCACCGGATGCGAATCGGTTTCGACGGCTACGAGGGGGAAACCGCGCTGACCAACTTCCCGGCGCTGGTCGTGTTCGGCGCGGCGCGAGCCGGATTCGACTACGGGCAGTTCGAGCTGCCCGGCGGAGGCGACCTGCGCTTCACCGACGCGGACAAGCACGTGCTGCTCGACTACGAGATCGAGCGCTGGGACACGGCCGGCGACTCGGCCGTATGGGTCAGGCTGCCCCGTCTTGAGAGCGACGCGACGGCCGTCTGGGCCTACTGGGGAAACTCCGCGGCGGCGGTGTTCCCCTCGACCACCAACGGCGCGACGTTCGCGGCCGGCTACCAGGCCGTCTACCACTTCGCCGAGACCAACGGAACGCACGCAAGCGACAGCTCGACCAACGCGGCGCACGGCACGCTGAAAAACATGAACGACGCCGACCACGTGGCCGGAGTCGTGGCCGGCGCGCTGGATTTCGACGGCTACGACGACGGCGTGGACACGCCGGTGATAACCGATCAGACGGCGGCCGGCGCCGGTCTGACGTTCAGCGTGTGGTCCCGGCCACACACCGCCAACGGCAACTACGAACGCCTTTTCGACGCCGAAAACGGCGGCTGGGATTGGTCGCTCGTGCTGGACGGCGCGCCGCGCTGGGAGGTTTTCTCGGGCAACAACCAGTTCGCGGCGCAGTCGGCCGACCTGAACGCCTGGCAGCATATTGCCGCGGTCTTCGATCCGGTCGCCGGCAAGATCCGCGTCTACAAGAACGGGGACGAACGCGTC
Source organism: uncultured Victivallales bacterium (assembly GCA_964555035.1). Lineage (GTDB taxonomy): Bacteria > Verrucomicrobiota > Kiritimatiellia > UBA8416 > CAYOBW01 > CAZKRK01. The sequence goes on from CAZKRK010000023.1 coordinate 11,617, forward strand.
ATCAACGATCTCGGCTACGACACCTCTACCGAGGCGGTGGACATCGGTTCCGACCTCGGGGGCAATGCGTACGACGGGCTCTTGGACGAAGCGCGCATTTCCGGGCTCACGCGCTCGGCAGACTGGGTGCGTGCCGTGTGGCTCAACATGGCATCGAACGCGGTCTTCAATCGCTATGGCCGGGTGGAAGCCGATGACCCGGACGTGCCCGCGATCCTGATCGTTTACGGGGCGACCAACGTCACCGACACGTCCGCCTGGCTGACCGCGCGCCTGACGTCGACGGGAACGGCGCCGAGCGTGGTGGAAGTCTACTGGGACACCGAGGACGGAGGCACGAACGCGCACGGCTGGGCCAACACCAATATTCTCGGCGCCGCACCTGCCGTCCGCGATTCCGACCTGTCGTCATTCGCATCCGGCCTGTCGGTCAACACGCGCTACCACTACGCCTACCGGACGGTGAACGCCGACGGGGAGAACTGGGCCGCGACCCACTTCTACACCGTCGGTAGGCCCGCTGTCGCAAACTCCGGCGCGACCGACCCGGAAGAGGGCCGCGTAAAGCTGCACGGCCGGCTCACAAACGCCAGCCCCGCGGACGTGACGATCTACTTCGGCCCCGAAGACGGCGGCACGGAGCGCTCGCGCTGGGCCGCGGCGATACCGGTGGGACCGGTTGACGGCTGGAACTCCTTTGAAGCCTTCGCGACCGGCCTCCTCTACGGCGTACGCTACCGCTACCGCTGCCATGCCACGAACCGCTACGGCGAAAGCTGGTCGGCGGAGGCGTCCACGTTCCTGTCCGCGCGCCCCGGCTCAGGATACGTGCCCGGCCTGGTGGGCGGTCCCCTGGCCGGCAACATGAGCTTCGCGCCCAACCCCGAAACCGACGTGTACCCGGGACCCCACGCCGGCGCTTCACGGACAGCGCCGCCCTGGGCCGGAAACCGGACCTGGGTTTACACGGGACAGGTGTTCCTCGACGGACGCACGGCCTACTTCGCCGAGAACATCGACGACAAGACGCACCTGACGATCGACGGCGCCGTCGTCATCGACAACAGCTCGTGGAATACGCCGGCCGGCTCGGGCCCGATCGTCAAGTCACGCGGATGGTACGATTTCGAGCTGCGCATGAGCAACGGGGGCGGTGGCGCCGGACCGGTCGCCAACAACGGCTGGACTTCGACCAAGGGCTTCGGCATGGCCTACGACATCCAGGAAGCATCACGGCCGCAGGGCGACGACTACGTCTACCCCGAGGACGACGGTCGGGGCACGCTCTTCCGTCACCTGCCGACCAACGGCGTTGCCGCGGCCGACCTGAGCATCGCCAACGGCCCCGCCACCGAGATCAGGCCGGGCAGCGCGCGCCTGCACGGCTCGCTGGCCGCGTCCGGGTCCGTGTTCGAGGTGTGGGCGCACTGGGGGGACGCCGACTACGGCACCAACGGCTGGCCGAACGCGGTCTCCATGGGCGTCTACACCAACGTGGATCACGTTGACTTCAGCCGGACCATCTACGAGCTGCCCGGCGAAGAGACGCTCTACTACGCCTTCAGTGCCACCAACGCCGCCGAAACCCTATGGGCGGAACCCGCCAGGTCACTGCTCACCGCCGCGGACGTGTTCGAGTCTGCTCAACGCATGCGGATCGGCTTTCCCGGATACGATTCCGGACAGGTGCTGACCAACTTCCCCGCCGTCATCGAACTGGGCGCTCACCGCACCGGTTTCTCCTACGCGCTGTTCGCGTCCGCCGAGGGCCACGACCTGCGCTTCACCGACCCGGAGGGAACGATCCTGCCGTTCGAGATCGAGCAGTGGGATGTCGGCGGTACGTCGACCGTGTGGGTATGCGTTCCCGAGCTGGAACCGACCGGCGCGGACTACATCTGGGCCTACTGGGGCAACGCAGCTCTCTCCCTGCCCGAATACGCAACCAACGGCGCGGTGTGGACCGACTTCGTCGGCGTCTGGCACATGGCGCAGGCCGACGCGCGCGACTCAAGCGTCAACTCGTTCCACGGCACGGCCAAGGGCAGCGTGACGCCGAGTCCGGGCATGCTCGCGGCCGCCAACGATTTCGACGCCGACAACGACTACATCGCCGTGCCCGACCACGCGAAGTTCACGCTTTCCGGCGACTACTCGATCAGCGGCTGGATCTGCTCCGACAACATCGGCAGTCAGGACGAGATGTTCGTCGGCACATACGACCGCTACGGGTTCATGTTCGGTATCCGCAGCGGCGGCGCCAACGAACTGCAGGCATGGACGGCGGGACAGTGGAAGTCCAGCGGGACCGGCATTCCGGACGGCCAGTGGACGCACGTGGCCTATGTGCGACAGGGCTCGAGCGGCCGCTTCTACGTGAACGGTGCGCCGGTCCGCACCGTGAGCGCCATAGCCATCAACAACGGCGGCGAGCTGCAGCTCGGCGCCGGCGGGACGTCATGGACCAGCCAGCGCTTCGACGGCCGCGTCGACGAGGTCCGTATCGCCGCCGCCGCGCGGCCCGGCGACTGGTACCGCGCGAGCTGGCTCAACCAATCCGGGGATGCGTTCGCCGAATACGGTCCACCCGAGCTGGTTGACGTCAATCTGCCGCGCATCTCCAATGCGGACGGCGCCACGGACATCACGGGCACGGGCGCGACCCTGCACGGCACACTGGTCTCCACCGGTTCCGCGCCGGTCGAGGTGTGGATGTGCTGGGACACGGTCGATGCCGGGACCAACCTCACGTGGACCAACGAGCGCTACCTCGGCACGAATACGATGCCGACGCCCGCAAGCTACGCCGAGGTCGTCACCAACCTCGCGCACAACACCACCTGGTTTTACCGCTATCGTGCCGCCAACGCGCACGGCGCCGCATGGGCCTTCACAACCGCGTCGTTCGTCACGCCCGGTCCGCCGGGCGTGAACAACGGCGCCGGCGCTGAAACCGGCGCCGGCGCCGCCGTCCTGCACGGAGCCCTGACCAACGGCCAAAGCGCCCGCGTCACCATCTGCTGGGGCGATGAAGATGGAGGCGCGCAGTCCAACGCGTGGGACTATCGCGCGGTCGTGGGAGAGGTGGGGCAAACTGCCTTCTCGACTGCAATCGCCGGCCTGTACTACGGGCGGGACTACTACTACCGCACGTTCGCTGCCAATGCCTACGGAACCAACTGCGCCGGCCGGTCCGTGCGCTTTCTGACGCCGCCGGATACGGTAGGCGAGCCCGGGCTGAAGGCGCGCGTGTATGACAATCTCCAGGGCGACCAGTGGATCAATCCGATCAGCGCCATCCAGGCCCGCGAGCCGGATGCGAGCTACGTCCTGCGGGGCCGGCTGGACTACACCGGCTGGACGGACATGGACCGCGACTACCCCGTCCTCACCGGCGGCGATACGATCCTGATCCACTGGGAGGGTGTCATCAAGACCGATGGCGGCCCTCACTCCTTCGGCACCCTGAGCGACGACGGCAGCGCGATCTACCTCGACCTCAACGGCAACGGCAGCTTTGACGATCCGGGCGAGATGATCGTCAGAAACCTGGGCGCACACGGCGATCGCTCGGCGGCGGGTAGCGCCGTGCTGCCCGATGGGGAAGTTCCCATAGCGATCGGTTTCTGGGAAAACGGCGGCGGCGAGACGATGCGAGCGCGCTGGAAGGCCGGTGGCGGTCTGTCATACAACGCGCAGGAGACCCTCGACGCCGGCAGCGGACACTTCTTTACCGACTTCAGTCCCGTCCTGCTCGGAGTCACCGCGACGGAGGCGACCGAGCTCGGCCTGCACCAGGCCCGGCTGAACGGCGTGCTCCTGGCAACCGGCGCGGTGTTCGAGGTCTTTGCCTGCTGGGGCGCCGACTCCAATTCCTGGGAGCACATGCAGCTTGCCGGCTCGTACACCGACGTCCCGCAAGTGGACGTAGCGCTGGACGTGGGGGGACTGCCGGCGGATTCACCGTTCTACTTCACGTTCGTAGCCACCAACGCCGCCACGAGCATCTGGTCGCAGACCGTCGGCGAATTTCGCACCTTGAAAGACAGCGACGGCGACGGCGTTGCCGACACGCACGAGAAGATCGCCGGGACGGACCCCGGGGACCCCAACTCGGTCTTCCGGCTCAGGGTGACCGCGAGCGATCCGCGGGCTCGAACGATCGAATTCCCCTCCGCGAGTAACCGGACCTATTGGCTCCAGTTCTCCAGCAACCTGGTCTCCCCCCGCTGGATGACCATCCGCGCCAACATCACCGGCCGTCCCGGCGCCACAGTTCTGACCGAAACCAACAATACCACGACCGGCTACTACCGTCTGCGCGCCAGGCAGTGATACCGATCCCGGATACCTGTGTCCGCCCCACTGTTCGCCCGGTACCAATCCGATTCCCCGGGCAGACGACCTGTCATCCCGAGCGGAGCGCAGCGGAGTCGAGGGATCTCGTGGTTTGTAGTCACCCCGGCGTTGTTCCAACCCACGAGATCCCTCGACTCCGCTGCGCTCCGCTCGGGATGACAGGTCGTCTGCCGGCGGGTCACTGCTTGGGGCTGCCGGGGGGCGCAAGAAAAACAAGAAAGCCGGCTCAGCCCCGTGTAGGAGACGATAGGTAGAAAGGTGGGATCGTAGAAAGATGCTACAGTCAATTCTCCCATCTTCTTACCTTCCCATTTTTCTACCTATGCCACACTTGGGTTGCGGGCAATGCCCGCGTTGCACCGCTAGTAGTGTCCGCTGATCAACGTGAATGATGGTTTACGGCGAGAAAAGCCGTGACAAAATGACGACCATGGCGAAATGTAACCGAGATCGGCGGCACGTGCGTCTCGCGAGCTGCCGGGTTTTCTCCGTTGCGGTCCCGAGGGAGCTTAGTTATGGCGACGATACTTGTTGTCGACGATGACCAGTCGGTTCGGAGTCAGGTGCAGGGCATACTGCGTGACAAGGGCCACACGGTGGATACAGCGGCAAGCGCCGGTGACGCGTTGGAGCTGTTGAACGCTCACCAGTTCGACGCGGCCGTGGTGGACATTGAGCTGCCCGACATGTCGGGCACGGAGTTGGTGAGTTCGATGCGCGCGAAGGACGCGCACGTACAGGTCGTCATGGTGTCGGATGAGGCCACCGTGAAAGTGGCGACCGACGTGTTGCGGGCCGGTGCGTCCGACCTGCTCTTCAAGCCGATCATCGCAAACGCAGTCGCCAGATCCATGGAAAACGCGCTGCGGATAGGCGCTGTCCTGCGCGAGAATGCCCGAGTCGAAAAGCAATACCGGACCCTCTTCAAGTCGTCGCTGGACGCCATCATGATCCTGGCGCCGCCCGATTGGAGATTCGCCTCGGTCAATCCGGCCTGTCTTGCGATGTTCGGGGCCGAAGACGGGGCGGCCCTGGCCGCGACTACGCCGTGGAATCTGTCTCCGAAATGCCAGGCGGACGGGTGTCGCTCCGACGAAAAGGCGCGGGAGATGCTGCAGACAGCCATCGGCAAGGGCTCACACGTGTTCGAATGGCGCTACAAGCGGCTCGACGGCGCGGAGTTCCCGGCAACGGTGCAGTTGATCCGGATCCGGTTGGCGGGACAGACACAACTCCAGGCCACGGTGCGTGACGAGACCGAGAGCAGACAGCTCGAAGCCGACCTGGCACACGCCCAGAAGCTCGAAGCGGTCGGACAACTGGCGGCGGGCATCGCGCACGAAATCAACACGCCGACCCAATTCGTAGGCGACAGCGTCCATTTCCTGGAGGAAGCGTGCGAAGACCTGACGTGGCTTGTGAAGCGGTACCGGACGGCGCTGGAGACGCTGGAGACGGACGAGACGCATGCAGAGCTTCTGACGGACATCAAGGCGGCGGAAGAAAAGGCGGACCTGGAGTACCTGCGCGAGCACATGGCTCCGGCTTTTGCACGCTGCCGGGAAGGGATCGGACGAATCGCGACGATCGTGAGCGCGATGAAGGAGTTTGCTCACCCTGACTCGAGCGAGAAGCAACCGGCCGACATCAACCACGCTCTGGCGGATACGTTGACGATCTCATGCAACGAGTATAAGTACGTGGCGGACGTGAAGACACACTTCGGCGCGATCCCCCTGGTGGAATGTCTCATCGGCAACCTCAACCAGGTGTTTCTCAACCTGATCGTCAATGCAGCCCACGCAGTCGGCGCAAAGGTTGAAGGGAGCGGAGAAAAGGGCATGATCACCGTGCGGACGTCCGAGGACGGGGATGATGTCCTTGTCGAGGTGTCGGACACGGGCTGCGGGATGCCGCCCGAAGTCAGGACCAGGATTTTCGATCCGTTCTTCACCACCAAGGGTGTCGGCAAGGGCAGCGGTCAGGGGCTGGCGATTGCCAGGTCGATTATCGTGGACAAGCACCAGGGCACAATCACTTGCGACAGCACGCCGGGCAAAGGGACGACGTTCACGGTTAGAATCCCGATCAAATCTTGAGAATCGAGTCGTCGGCCCTGGGCTGCTCCCCTGGAGCAAGAGGCAGGTACGGTTCAGTGCGGTATGTGCTTACATGCCGCAGGCGGTTCATGACGTCCGACACGCCTTCGGCGGCCTTGGTGCAGGCCTGAATCATCTGCTGCATGTCCGCCGAGGTCTCCTTTTCTCTCATCATTGCGAGATACGTGTTGATTACGGTCAGGGGCTGGCCGAGATGGTGACACGCCGCGCCAAGACTCTGTAGCATGACCCGCTGACGCTCGGCGTCGAGAAGCTCCTGTTCCTGCGCCTTGATCGTGCGGAACATCTCGAGTTTGGCCATGGCGTTTCCGATAGCGCGATAGAGGCTGTCCTGGGATATGGCTCCCTTGACGAGGTAGTCCGTGGCGCCCGCCTTCATGGCTTTGACGGCAACCTCCTCGCTCCCGGCGCCGGTAACCATGACCACGGCGATGCCCCTCTCGACAGCAACCAGCTTTTCAAGCCATTCCAGTCCGTCACCACCCGGCATTTTGTAGTCGAGCAACGCACAGTCCACTTCGTGTTCCGCCACCAGGCCCATTGCTTCGGAACCGGAGGAGGCCTCGAGAATAGTGACATTCGCGCTTCTCTCAAGCCTGCGAAGACGATTGCGGGTACTGGCCCTGAAGGAAGGATCGTCGTCCACAATCAGGAGAATGCACGGTCCCGCTTCCAGCATTCTCGTGTTCACGACTTCGGCGTTCATGCGCACATCCCGACCTGAAGCTGCTCGACACTCCACCCTACTCCCCCACAGAAAAGCAAGTTCCACGCCATATGTAAAGGAAAGAGACGCCTTCTCTCGTGGTTGGCATTCGGCGTGTTTCCGTGTACTGTTGGGCGGCAATGCGTCAGGCCGGCACGGGGGACGGCAACGGAAAGCAGAACCACATGACAGCGGAAACAACGAACACGCGCATACTGTTCGTGGACGACGAGCCCAATGTGCTGGAAGGGCTGCGGAACATCCTGCGCCGCCGCCGCAAGGGCTGGGACATGCATTTCGTAACAAGCGGCCGGGAAGCGCGGGAGAAGCTGGATGAGGCCCCATTTGACGTGCTGGTCACGGACATGCGCATGCCGGACATTGACGGCGCGACGCTGCTCAGACAGGTGCAGGAGAAACACCCCGGCGTGGCGCGGATCATCCTCTCCGGGCACGCGGAGCAGGAGCTGGCTCTGCGGGCGATTCCGGTGGCGCACCAGTTTCTAGCCAAACCTTGCGAACCGGCCGCATTCGAGAATGTTGTTGCCCGTGCGGTCAACGTCCAGTCCCTGATGACCAATGACGCCGTGCGCGGCATAGTGGGCCGACTTCAGCGATTGCCCTCATCGCCGCATACGTATTGGGAACTGATGGGTGCGATGCGAAACGAAAACACGACGTCGCACGATGTCGCGCACATTCTGAAGCAGAACATGTCAATGTGCGCGAAGTTGCTCCAGATCGTCAACTCGGCCTTCTACCGTCGGTCGCGCCGCATTACCGATGTGGAGGAGGCCGTGACATATCTGGGCTTCAATACGGTCAGGCAACTGACGCTGGCGGCGGAAGTCTTCGCGAGGTATTCCGGAGCCAACCTGGGCGAGATGTCGCTGACGCGGCTGGAAGAGCACGCGCAACACGTGGCCCAGCTATCCTCACGCTTCTTCCGGGCGCAGGCCGAACGGGAGGATGCGTATGTGGCCGGGCTTCTGCACGACATCGGAAAAGTTGTGCTCGCGACCGAATTCCGGGAAGAGACCCAGGCCGTGGTTGAGTCCATGCGCTCGGAGGGAGTCTCGATGCACGTGGCGGAACGCCGCGAGTACGGCGTGACGCATGCGGACATCGGCGGCTACCTGCTGGGGCTCTGGGGGCTACCGTACGCCGTCGCGGAGGCCGTGCTGTGCCACCACGAACCGGAGCGGGTCGAACAGACGCAGCTCGATACGCTGGCCGCGGTACACGCAGCGAACCGGCTGATGAACCGTCACTCGGAACCGGTGGTGTCCGATGGAGAGGCGCAACCTGAAGCGGCAGACGCGCTGGCTCCATACCTGGAGCAGTTCGGCTTGGCCCATCGCCTGCCGGAGTGGGACGAGCTCGCCGCGCGGGTGCTGAGTAGTGAGTAGTGGGCCGGATTTGCAATCCGGCCGAGAGAGCCGTGTGCATCTGCGTGAGGATGAGCGGGCCGCGGGCAGGGATATCCGCTGTTCATGCTCTCTTGGCTCTCGGCCGGACTGCAAATCCGGCCCACTACTCACCACCCACTGTTCGCTACCCGGCGCGCGCCGCTTTGCGCATGACGATGTTGAACTCGGTTGAGCGGAGCTTGGGGCATGTCCGGCAGAGGGGGCTCTCGCCGTAGCGGCGCTCCGCAACCGTACGGCGAAGGTCCGCCATTGCCGATGAGTTCCATACGTCGAGCAGGGAGTCGGTGCGCAAGTCGCCGACCACGCAGACGGCATCATAGTCGGCGCAGCAGGGAGTCGCGCGACCGTCCCACTTGATTACGAGTCGATCAAACGGCTCCCGGCAGACAACGGCCTCATCGGGCTTGCACGAGGCGGCACCCGTCGCTGCACGGCTGGAAGGAACCGGGTACTCGATGCCGTCGTATGCGCTGATTCCGGACACTGACAGACTGTCCGCACTGTCCCCCCATTCATGCGCGAAGCGGACAATGTCGTCACGGCGGCTCTCGCGGTCTTCAGCGACTATGTGGGCATTCACGTGAACGTGAACATCCTGCCCGCGCGCCATGGCCGCGCGTTTGAAACGGCGCACCTTGTCCCGCACGTCATCAAAGGCGAAACCCGGCCGCATGACACCGTACTCCTCCGGGGTCAGGGCGTTGACCGAAACGCCGAGATACGTAAGCCCCGCGTCAAGCAGAGCCGCGGACATCTCGTCGGTCAGGAGGATACCGTTGGTCTGAAACCGCACGTTGAGCCGAGCGTCCCGGCAATAGCGCACCATCCGCGGCAATTGCGGATGCAGCAACGGCTCGCCGAAATTGAAGAGCCGCACGTCGGCGCCACCGGCGGCCGCAAGCTGGTCGATAATGCCGCGGAAAAGCCCCATTTGCATCATTCCGACCCTCCGCGTCATGTTTGTACGGGGGCAGATGATGCAGTTGCAGTTGCAGGCGTTCGTCGGTTCGATGTAGACGATAGCGGGCTTCGACGGAAAGCTCAATGGACGAGCCCCCGATGCGGCTACGGCGGGCGACCGGCTCTTGATCTCTTCATCCACGGCGTTCATCGATGGTCCCTGCAGTCGGTTCTCTAGACAACTCACCAGGGAAGAGAGAGCAGGCTGAATGCCGTCAGGCCGCTTACCGGGCGGGGGCGCAAGAAGACAAGAAATCCGGCTCAGCCCTGTGTAGGAGATGATAGGTAGAAAGATGGGATGGTAGAAAGATGAGCGTCACACCTTTTTGCCGTTGCGATGGACTGCACGTCCCCAACGGGGACACACCTCACAGCCCAACGTCCCCAACGGGGACGCACGTCCCAGCCCAGGGTGAAACCCTGAGGACCGGTCAGACACCCAACCTCCCAGGTTCCCTGAAGGGAAGCAACACCCCTCTCGCCGCGTTCAGATGTAGCTGGGGAGCGGGGCTTCGGGTGGTACCTGCGTTGCACCCGGCGATCCTCGCCGGGCTGTGATGTTGCTCGCCTTCGGCGAGCCCGTTTTCCCGTCTCCGGCGGCGAGAAGGTGTCACCTGAATGGCACTCTTAAGCCAGATCCCCGACAGGACGTCTGAGTCTACCAGTCCCCGATCCTGGCGGGGATGCCGGCGACGATGGTTCGGGGCGGCACGTCGGCGACTGCCACGGCACCGGCCGCGACCAGGCTGCCGGCGCCGACGCGCACTCCCTGGCGCACGACCGCGCCGGCGCCGACCATGGCGCCGGCCGCGACCTCGACCTCCCCGCAAAGAACGGCGCCACTGGCGATGTGGACGTGGTCGCCGATGACACAGTGATGCTCGACGACGGCGGCGGTATTGACGAGGACGTTTCGGCCTAGTCGAGCACCGGTGTTGACGACCGCTCCGGCCAGCACGGTTGCCCCATTGCCCAGCTCGGCCGACGGCGCAACCACGGCCCGCGGATGGATGACGGTCAGGACTTCAAAACCGATGGTCGTGGCAAGCTCGTAGAGCTCGGCACGGCGGTCGGCGAAGCCGCCCCGTCCCATACCGATGAAAGCGTAGCCGACGCCGGAGGCATACAGCTCCGGCAGACGCGAATCGTCGCCGAGAACGGGAACACCGCCGGCATCCCTCTGGTCCTTGTCCGTCAGGCCCACGATCTCGACATCGTCGCCGCCCAGCCTCAAGGCTTCGACAACGACCTGGGCATGTCCTCCGGCCCCTATGCCGACTACGCGCTTCATGACGGCGGCTCCACGGGAATGTCATGGAATCTCTTCATTATGAGGTCCTTTCCAAGCTGCGCGGACTTAAGCCGCTCGACGATGCGGGACGCGGCATGTCCGTCTCCGTAGGGATTGCGCATGCCGGCCAGCGAGGCGCGGAATTCCGGCGATGCGGCGCGGGACAGGGCGGACCGGATCGCGGCGGCGTCACAGTCGACGTCGAGCACGTTCGGGCCGTGCGTGCGTCCCTGCTGGCGGGGACCGACGTTGACGACGGGCAGGTCGAAGCTGGCCGCTTCGATGATACCGCTGGAAGAGTTGCCCGCCATGGCGGCGGCCATGCTCATGAGTGCGAAGTAGCGGCGCGTCCCCAGGTTGGCAAACAGGAGGGCGTTGGTCCTCGATGCGGCGAAATCCCGGACGGCTTCCATGATTGCCGTGCACCCCATGTCGGTATTGGGATAGGTGAGGACGATCGGACCGGGGAAGGCGTCCAGCGCGTCGAGCACGCATTGGATGCGCGCGCGCGAGTCCGATGTCTCCCGCGTGACGGGATGATAGGTCACAAGGAGAGGAGCAGGCTGCAGCGCGACGCCGAGATCCCGCTCGAGCTCGCCCCGCGTCGGGAGTTCCAGCTCCCGCAGGTTGTCCAGCGACGGAGCGCCGCTGACGGTCACGCGCCACGGTTCCTCGCCCATCTGGATCACGCGCCGGCGGTATTCCTCGGTGCTGACGAAATGGAGGTGGCTCAACTTCGTGATCGCGTGCCGAAAGGCGTCGTCCATGGCGCCCTCGGTCACTTCACCACCGTGAAGATGCGCGATGGGGATGGAAAAGGGCACGGCGGCGGAAGCGGCGGCGTACATCTCGAAGCGGTCGCCCAGGAGCAGCAGGAGCGACAGGTCGCGCCGCTGGTAGACCCGGGCGAATTCAGCCACGGACTCGCCCATGGCTTCAGCCACGGCCTCACACGTATCGTGGCCGGGCACGGCGCTCACGCGGTCCGCGATCGTGAAGCCCTCGCTCTCGATTTCGCCCACCGTGTTGCCGAAGCGTCCGTCGAGGTGTGCGCCGGCCACGATCAGGTGCAGACGCAGGGCGGAGTCGGCGCGGATAGCGCGCAGAACGGGACGCCAGATACCGAAGTCGGAGCGACCAACGGTGACGACACCGATGGTTCGGGTCACGCGATCATCTCCAGACTCAGGAGCGCGCCCGGCGGGATTGCAACGCGGGCGCGGCGCCCCAGCAGGCTGGGCAGCATGCTCGACGGCAGTCCCGTGCCCGGTCGCTTGATGGCGAGGTCGCGGGGGCTCAGGATGGTTCCCGCCCTGATGGCCCGACGCGCCACAACGCTGCGCCGCGCCACGGCGGCGACTTCCTTTTCGGATAAAACCGGACACTTTACACCGTCTCCGAGCGCAGACTCGACGATACGAATCGAACGAATCATGGCGGTCAATTCGTCCGGTGTCAAGGAGACGCCGTGGTCAGGCCCCTCAAGCGTCCGGTCCAGCGTGAAGTGTTTCTCGATCACGCTCGCCCCCAGCGCCACGGCGGCCGCGGCCGTTTCGGTGCCGGGAGTGTGGTCGGAGAAGCCGACGGGAACGGCGAATTCGGTGGCGAGCGTGTGCATTGCGCGCAGGTTGGCATTGGCGGGGTCGGCGGGGTAGTTCGAAACGCAATGCAGCAGGATCCGATCGTGATTCCCGGCCTGCGCCAGCGCCGCCAGGGCTTGTCGCACCTCGTCGATATCGGCCATTCCGGTCGAGAGGATCATCGGTTTGCCTTTGCGGGCAACATGCCGCAGAAGCACGTGATTGGTGAGGTCGCCGGATCCGATCTTGAACGCGGGAACGCCGAGGGCGTCGAGGAGATCGGCGCTCTCTTCATCGAACGGGGTCGAGAGGAACAGAATCCCTTTCTCCCGGCAGCGTCGCTCGAGCCTGGCATGTGTTTCCGCGTCGAGTTCCAGGTGCTTGAGCATCTGGTACTGGTCTTCGTCAGGGCCAACCGCGGCGCGCTGGTATGCGGCCTTGGGAGTGTTCCGGGTCACGAGCCGGTCGGTTTTGAAGGTCTGGAACTTGACGGCATCGGCTCCGGCATCGGCGGCAGCGTCGATGAGACGGCATGCCAGTTCGGGATCGCCGTTGTGGTTGACGCCGGCCTCGGCGATAATGAAGCAGGGGTGGCCGGGACCAACCGGGCGCGAGGCTATCGTGACTGGCGGCGGGCGGGTGGCGGCAAGCGCGGTGGCGGGTCCTGCCTCCTCGATCGACGCGTCACCGGCGGGCCGCTTGTGGGCCGTGCTTGGAACCTGCGCGCTGAAGAGATCTCCGGCCCGCATGACCCAGTCGGCGACGTGCAGATCCCAGGGCGAGTCGATATCCATGGAACGCTCGGGCGGCATGACATAGGCGTGAGCACCGGACGGGCACCAGCTCCGCTCTTCGAGCAACACTTCGCGGCGCACGAGGTAGATAGCGCCGTTGAGGTCGTATGCCTCGGGAAGCTGCTGTCGGCGGCTGGTCTGGAAATCGGACTCGACGAATGGCGTCAACTTCCCATCGGGCCGGATGCGTTTGGCGAGGCATGGATGCCCGCTGCTTTCGCATACGCTGACGACGGCCGGTGCGTGGCGCTCCAGGGCGACCAGGATCGCGCGGTCGATATCCTCTTCGGTCCGAAAGGGCGAGGTCGGCTGCAACAGCATGATCTGTTCGGGGCAATAGCCGTCGCAGCGTTCCAGCCAGTCGAGAGCGTGCAGCGTGGCGTCGACAACGTGGCTGTCGTCGCCGGCCAGCTCGGGGGGCCGCATGAAGGGCACCTCGACGCCGTAGCGGCGCGCGGTGTCGGCGATTTCGGGGTCGTCCGTGCTGACTATGGTCCGGTCGAGCATGCGGCTGCGGCGCGCCGCGAGAAAAGTGTAGGCGATGAGCGGGTGCCCGGCAACGAGACGCAGGTTCTTGCGGGGGACACCCTTGGAGCCTCCGCGCGCCACAATAAGTGCCAGGGTCTGGGTGCTCATGGCCGGGATTGAGGCTGAGGCTGCGGTTTGCGGGGTTCGGACCTTGTCGCGGCGGACCAGCGTTGCGCATAGATATCGGCGATCAGGCGGGCGCGGTTGCGGGCGGTGTGGTTGGCCGCCATGATTGCCTGGCCGGCCCTGACCCGGTCGACGGCCGCATCGTCTTTCAGCAACGCCTGCAACTGATCGTCCATGTCCTCGACATCGACGCTATTGAAATAGGAGATACCGGCTCTCTTCCCAAAAGTCCGGGCAAGGTAGCTCGAATTGGTTGTGTGCACGAGACATCCGGCGCCCAACGCCTCGAATATGCGTTCGTGCGCCCCCCCGGCATGGGCGGGCGTATGGTTGAGCACGATCCGGCAGCGTGCCATGATCGAACTGGCCTCGGAAAACGAAACCGAGGAGTGCCGCACGATGTTGTCCGTGAAGGCCAGGCGTTTCCAGGGGCCGTTACCGAAGACATGGACACGCGTACGGCGGACATTCTGCAGCAACCAGAGGCGCCCGAGAGAGCGGAAGTAGGCGTCGATCGGCGGGAAGAACGCATTCATCATAATGCGCACCTGGACCGGCTCGGGGCTCACGCCGCGGAACTTCTGGAGCAGGAACTCGTCCAACGGCGGCCGTTCGCGCGTGGTCCGGTAGGTCTCGATGGCTTCCTCCAACGTCGGCCAGAGGGGCCCCGAGCTCCGTTTGAGCTCATGCAGATACCTGAACGGTTCTTCGATCGATCCGAAGAAGCCTACATCGTATTCACGCTGCTCGTCGCAGGGAACGACGCAACCGACACCACTATAGAAATGGGGCGCGAAGAATATGTGCGGGAACGAATACAGGTCACGCCCGAACTCTGTCCAGTGTTCGTCGACACAAGCCACGGCGCAGGCGTCCTTGTCCACCTTCATGCCGGAGAACTCCGACATGAACAACGAGACGTGATACACGGGGTGGTCGACGAGCCATGCCAGGTGGCGGTTGCCCGCGGTCGGGGTGACCCACTTGCGGCACAGGTTGAATCCGAGCCCCAGGCAACCCTCCTCCTCAACCACATCCTCCTCGTGAGCCGACATCACGGTGGCGTCTATGCCCATGTTGCGAAGCTCGCGTGCCAGGGTCTGCTCCCAGCTCGCGAAGACGTCGTACCGGCTGACACCGTGCAGGATGCGGACCGTGTTGAGCCTGGCAACGTCTTCGTCATCGTACTTGTCCAGCACGGGACCGGAACCGGGAAGGCGTCTGCCCTTTTCCTTGCCGCGGTGGAGGTCTTCGGCATGTTCCAGCAACGAGGTCACATAGTTGCGGGAAGCGAACAACCTCTCCGCCCTCTGGCGGAACTCGGTTGAAGCGGCTTTGCGCGACGCCGGCGCTTCGACCCAGTGGCGCAGAAGCGCGGCGTAGGAAGCAGCGTCGCGCCTGACGATGGCATAGCGGCCACCCACTATCTCGGCGCCGGCGCTTTCCGGGTGGCCGTCGTCCCACTTCATGGCCACGACCGGCACGCCGCAAGCCATGGCTTCGACCACGCTCTGCGAACCGCCCACGGGAAACTCGTTGGCGTAAACATCGAGCACCTTGAGCGCTTCACCCACACGGGTCTGTTTCCCCGGAAAACGTACGCGATCGGCCAGGCCGCGCGACTCGAAGAACTCTTCGGCCCGCGGGACGGCACCGTCGCCGAAAGCGACGAACCAGGCGTTCGGGCATTCGCGCATGACCGAGGCGACGGTGTCGAGATACTGTGTCGACAAACGACGCCGCAGGTGGTTGCTCAGCGTCCCGATCACGACTGCATCCCGTGGGATACCAAGACGCGAGCGCTCGGCAGGTTGTTGTTCTCGCAGCGCGTCGATATCGGTGCCCTGCCGCAACAGGAGCCGCTCGCCCATTTCGGGCTCCCATACGTTCGACTCTCGTTCGATGTTGGCGGGGTTGTCGTAGAAGGTAGCGTCCAGCCCCGGCAGGAATAGGGATGAACCGATGTGCATGCTGACCTTGACGGGCACTTGCGCCCAGAACGCGGCCAGCCAGTCGATCGGGAACGCGATGCCGGTCTGAAGAATGAGCACGTCGATCTTGTCCAGCTCGAGACGCCGGGCGAGCAACTGTGCCGCCGCCAGGAAATTGAGCGACCGCGGCGCCGTGAAGACGGGAACATTCAAGGCATTCAACTCGCGCAGGGTTTCGGCACCGGTGACGTCCGAGCCGGGATTCGTGCACCCAACGGGGAAGAGGGGGGCATCACGCCGCGCGGAATTCTCGGAAACGTACACGTGCATGCGAAAGCGCTCCGGATCCGCGTGCCGGACGAACTGGAGGACCTGCTTCGTATAGGCGACAACATCGTCAACCAGGTTGGGGACCATCATACCGATCCGCAACGGCCCGCGCCAGGAGGCGTCAACGGATGCCGCGGCCACGCCCTGCGGCTGGTGGCGGCGGGCGACCTGCTCATACAGTTCGGCGACGTTGCACAGCGCCTTGGGATCGCGGGTGAGCTCGTACTCGCCCTGGGCGTCGAGGACCATGGCGGCGTAAATGGCCTGCAGGCCCAATTCCTCGTAGCCCATTGCCAACGCTTCCCGCCCGAACTGGAGGCAGTGGTGCGCCCCCTCCTGTTCGCGCCGCGCGGCGAGGCAGATATCGAGCAGTCCCGACAGAACGGCCAGGGGCATGAACCCGAGGCGGTCCCGGGTCAACGCCAGGGAACGGATGGCCGCTTCCGTGTTGCCCGAACGCACAAACTGCGCGGCCGTGCGCGCGGTGTTGTCGATCAGCCGCTCCATCTGCGCATCCGCCATACCGTTGCCGGGCAGACCTTGCGCGGCCGCCCCCGCGGCCGGCGACGCGGAAACGTCGTTCTCCCGAGCGTTGTCACTCCCGCCCGACTGTACTGATGTGGGAACCCCTTTCATTGCTCCTATCCGTTTCTACTTCTTGTCTGATGCCCCGAGTTTGGACTCAAGCCACGCCAGATCGTTCTGCATCTTCATCACGGCGTTTTCCATGGCCGCGAATTGCGCCCAAAGCCTCTCTTCGTAGGCCTCCAGGCTGCGTTCCATATCGTCGATGTCGTCGTCGATGTCGTCAATTTGCTCGTACAGGCGGCTGGTTCTCTTGGCAATCGCTCCAAGCATGCTCGCGCTGACGCCGTCGGAGTATTCGTGGAAATCCGAAGCTACGCCGTGGGCGTAGCCCGTGCCTGCGACATAGATCCCGCGGAAGAGCTGTTCGGTCTCGTCAAGATAGGTGTCCAGCATATAGTCGAGGCGGGTTTCGTCATCCACAAGGAGTTGGTTCTCCTCGCCGTCGGTCCAGATTCCTATGTCGCTCAGCGAGTCGCAGTAGTCCGTTTGGCCGCCGTACGTGTAGCCGGCATTGACCGGATTCAACTCCGGGTACTTGGTGTCGGTGGCCTCCTTGCGGATGTTCGTTACGACCTCCCGCACGAGGGAATCGTCGAACAACTCTCCCAAGGCATCCAACTCCGCACCCCTGGGGTTCTCGCCGCTGAGCGCGATCTCCCCCACCGTATCGAGTTTGGCTGCCACGGCGTTGTACTTCTCGACAAAGTCGAGAATGGCGGTCTTGACCGTTTCGCGGTCGCGCGCCACCGTCAGAGTGACGGGCTCGCCGGCATCCGTCTCATCCACCAGATTGAGCGTAACATTCTCCAGCACGTCGGTCAGATTTACATTCGAGGATCGGGTAACCGAAAGTCCGTTGACCGTGAACGCGGCGTCCTCGGACGTAACGAGCTCGTTCTTGTAGGCGGGAACGGCATCGAGAATGCCGATATCCTGCAAGGGCGTTCCGGTCGTGTCCGACATGGTGATGTCGGTATCGCCCGTATTGTCGCGCGTAATCACGAGGTGGTCGTCGATTACGGTTGCGGTCACCTGGTCCGCCGCGGCCATCGAATCGGCGGCGGTGTTGATTTTACCCTGCAAGGTGGAAAGGGACTCGGTGGCGTCGATGGTGATGGTCTGGCCCTCGATCGTGAACTGGTCGCCTGCCGTAAGGACGCCCGCGGCAACGAGATCGGTCGACTCGTCCGCTCCGGCATCCAGGTCGGAGGCTTTGTCGGAAGCGACGGAATGGGCCTGGGCCAATTGAGTAATCGTGAGTGAATAGGAGGCTTCCACGGCTGAGCTCGTGGCGGTTGCGGTGAGCTTACCGGTATCCGAAGAGGTGGCCGCCATCTGGTTCCAGAGGTTGAAACCGCGCAGGTCGTCGAGCGAATCGGTCAGGTCCGACATGTGGGTACTCACGTCGGCCCAGGCGGCGATGTCGTACTCGATTTCGGCCTTTTCGTTCTCGAGCAGTTCGATTGGGCGGCGTTTCAGTTCTATGAGCACATCGACAGTGGACTGGGTGTCCATGCCTGAGGCCAGGCCACCTACGTGTATTGCTGGCATTGGATCGACTCCATTTCCGCCGGGCTGCGCGTTTTACATCATACGCGTCATGTCGGCTGATGCGGAATTCCAAGCATAGCGAATGCCACGGGAAGGCGAAGGGGGGGACCGAAGGGTCCCCCCTTTCGCGTGAGCCCTGGTCTACTATCCGACGAGCATCGAGACCATACCCGGCAGGGCATTGGCCTGCGCGAGCATCGAGGTGCCGATCTGCGTCAGAATCTGGAACTTGGAGAACTCGGTCGTCTCGAAGGCCACGTCCACGTCGCGGATGCGGCTCTCGGTCGCACGGATGTTCTCTTCGTAGTTGCGCAAACCGCTGAGGGTCTGCTCCATGCGGTTCATCTCGGCGCCCAGTACCGAGCGAATGCTGCTGATGTGGTCAATGCCGATGTTCAGCTTGTCCACGGCGCCCTGCGCCACCGACTGAACGGTGATGCTCAGGTGCTGTCCGCAAATCAAGCTGGCCCAGCGGACGCTCGACAGGTTCGAACCCAGGAGGGTCATGTTCACGGAACCGTAGCTGTACGTGTTGTACGAGCCGATGACCGTGAAGTTGTCCGCCTGCAAGTCAATCGGGTCTTCCTTGAAGACCTGGTTGCTGTCGGGACCGACCTGAAGCTGCACGGCGCCGAACCCGGTTTCCACGCCGTCACCAGTCATAACCGCAACGCCGCTGCCACCGCGGAAGAGATACAGGCCATTGAACTTCGCGGCCGCCGTAGCGCCGCTCGTAATGCGCTGGATCTCCTTCTGCATCTGACCGAACTCTTCCTGCAGGTTGTTGCGGTCGACCTGGCTCTTCGTACCGTCGTTGGCCATGATCGACAGCTCTGCCATACGACCGAGAATGTCATGAACCTTCTGCAGCCAGGAGTCGGCTGTCTGCAGGTAGTTGATCTTGTTCTCGACGTTGTTGGCCGCCGCGGCCGAACCGCGGTACTGAGTCCGCAGACGTTCGCTGATGGCAATACCGGCCGGATCGTCACCGGCGTGGTTGATGCGCAGACCGGATGCGAGTTTGCCCATCGACTTGCGCAGGTTGTTTACGTTGTCGGTGTAGTTCTTCCAGACGGAAAAGGCTGGAATGTTGTTGTGAATTTGCATTTTGTTCCTCCGTGAATCTTCGAATCATTCTCCGGGCCGTCCTTGGCCCAAAGGTCTCTTCATCCTACGTCGTCTTGGTCACTAGCTTCCGGCCGCTACCACGCATCCCCCCTTTCGTGAGTATTCGCAGCGCCTTGTTATCTGCGCGAAGCCGATCACGCCGCTCATCTGTGCTTTCGGAAGACGAGCCGGTTTTCTTTAGCCGGCACGCAAATCGACGGTCTCGACGGCGAAAAAGAAGGAAAAAATTGCCGGGGACGGTGTTGAGGGGCGAGGCTAGCCGGGTAACCTCATCCCTAATCGTTCCCCTGATCGTCTCCTTAAAGGAATCCAGCCTGCTAACAGGCGAAAGGCATGAGCTTTGACGTCAGTCTTGTGGTTCTGACGCACAACCGTATGGAGCGTTGTGTGGAGAGCTTGTGCCGAAATGCGGCCGCTCTCGGAAACGTGCGAGGCGAGATCCTTGTCGTGAACAACGGTCGGGAACCGCTACCTGTAAACGACACGGTGGGCGGAATACCGTGCCGGCAATTCAAGATGCCTCGCAACCTGGGCGCCTCGGCGCGAAACATCGGAATTCGCGAAGCGAGTAGCGATTTGCTGCTCATGATGGACGATGATGCCTACATCACCCCCGGCTCGGCCGAACGGATGCTGGAGCTCTTTCGGGCCGATCAACATATCGGTGCGCTCGGGTTCAGAATCATGGGCAATGACGGGAGCGAAGAAGCCTGCCTGCTGCCAACCGTGTTTCACGGATGTGCCTGCGGATTCCGCAAATCCGCCCTGCTGGAGACGGGAGGATATCCGTCCGGTTTTCTCTACTACGGCGAAGAATACGATCTGGCATTTCGCCTGCATGCAGCCGGATACAGAATCGAACTGAATGCCGACGGATGCCGGGCACACCATGTCCGTGACGGAATCGGCCGTGACAAGAACCGAATCGTGAGGCTGCTGGTGCGCAACAACAGTCTGCTATGGGTGACTTTCTTCCCCTGGCGACACGCGCTCGCCGCGATCGGGGATACGCTTCAGCGCTACGCGCGTGTGGCGCGCAAAGAAAACGCCGAGGACGGATTCCGGCGGGGCGTGGCCGCTCTGCCCCACGCTATCGTGCGGGGACTGCTTCGTCGCAAACGACTTGACACCAGTGTGTTCGACAGGGTCACGTTGCTGGACCGCGTCCGTGACGCATGCCGGCGGCTCCAGGACGGGCGAATCAGACGAGTGATGGTGTGCGGCGTGGGGAAATTCCCCTCGATGTGGACGCAAGCTATTCGGGAGCAAGGACTAATGGTGTCGTCGTTCCTGGAATCGAATCCGCTTTGGGGGGGGGCGCGGGTCGGCGGATTGCCTGTTCGCCTCGTTGCGGCGGGTGAGGCGCCCGACGCGCCGGCGGCGACAGCGTGCCTGGTGGGATCGTCGTCACGTACCGAGAACGAAAGATGGATACGGAAGTTGGGCGCGCTGAGCGTCCCCTACGTCACATTATGATGGAATCTTGATATGGACCTTCATAAGACTGACTTGAAAACGCAGGAGACCGCGGACGATGCGAGCCGGCTGCTCGTGCCTCTGGCCGTGCAACCGGAGAGCATCTTCCACTTCCCCGAGGGGGTGCCCGCCTTCGAATCGGCCAAGGAGTTCATTTTCCTCTCCAAACCGGACACGCCGCCGTTCTTCTTCATGCAGGCGATCGAACCGGCCGACCTGAGCTTCGTGTGTGTCGACCCCTTTCGCGTTTGCCCGAACTACAAACTGGACCTGTCCGACACAGATACGGAGTTCCTCGGCTTGCAATGTCCGGAAGATGCTTTCGCGGCCGCAATCGTGACCGTGGCGCCGGATCCCAGCGATATCACGGCCAACCTGCAGGGACCGGTCGTCGTCAACATGCGTGCCCGCATCGGGAAACAGGTTGTCTGCGATGGTGGGGACTACCCGGTACGGTACCGCCTCTGGGACGCCCTCGGCCGTTTTGAGAGCGAAACACGCGCGCGACGCGAGATATCTCACGCGCATATGGAACACCCGGGCTGATACCGCAAACGAAGACGAATTGTCCAACCATGGAGGGGTGGAAGGCATGCTGGTTCTGACACGGAGGTCGGAAGAAAGCGTGATCATCTCGGGCTCGATCGAGGTCAAGGTCCTCGATGTCCGGGGCGATCAGGTGCGTCTCGGGTTTCAGGCGCCCGGCAGCGTGGCGATCCACCGCAAAGAAGTCTACGAAACGATCGAATCGGCAAACCGGCAGGCAGTACTGCGCGGCCAGGATGTCGAGACAACTACGCAGGTTCTGTCCGAAGCCTTGAAAGGCATGCGGCTCGGAAAGACC
This sequence comes from uncultured Victivallales bacterium, assembly GCA_964555035.1. GTDB lineage: Bacteria > Verrucomicrobiota > Kiritimatiellia > UBA8416 > CAYOBW01 > CAZKRK01. The sequence goes on from CAZKRK010000023.1 coordinate 33,359, forward strand.
CGGCAGGAAGGGGAGACCCCATGAAAAGCGATGGCGCCGTACTCAACGTGGATACGATCGAAGAACTGACCGTTCACAGTCTGAATTGCACGGGCGAGGGGTTGGACGAGCTGGCGGCCGAGAGCCGGGATTGTGCGCGCGCACTGGGTGAGAATCCGCCGGACGGGCTTCGCATGCTCGGCGATCTTGCGTCGAAGATCGAGGGATTCGGCACTTTTCACGGAGACATAATCTCCCTGTTCCAGATCGACGCGGCGACCATTACGGACGCGACAGGCAGCCTGGATACCTGCGAACAGCAGTTCCAGTCGGTGCGGGATGCGATACTGCTCCATCTCGGCAACGGCGACGCGGAAGCGCTGACCCGGATTCTGGCGGCAGACTTGCCGAACACGCTGGGCCGTTTCAAGGAGTTGCTCCCCGTGCTGAGCGACTATATTGAGAAAGAGTACATACTCCCCGAAGCGAGCGTAGCGCAATGAACGAATTCGACTTGAGACTCGAGAATCTGGCTGCGGTTGACCCTGTGTCGGCCGAGCAGATCCGACGGGACACATCGGCGCAGGGAAGCCGGCGTCCCGTGGAGGATACAACCGTGCCGCGGGCGCGGGTGATTGAATGGTGCCGCGAGGTGACGCAAGAGCCGGCACCGGACATTCTGGTTGTTCTCGGCGCAGGCCGCGACGGCGAGATTGCCACACTGCTGGAGCACGCGCCCGAAGAGTCGAAGGTCCTTCTGCTGGAATACGAGCCGGCAAACGCGGCGCGTCTGGTCGAGAACCTGCCGACTCCGATTCACGAACACGTGATCGACGGCCGCCTTGTCCTGGCACTGGGAGCGGACGAGCGATATGTGGAGACGCGTTTCCTGGGTCTCGTCAACCTCCGCAAGGCGCCGAGCGTCAAGATCTTCGACGAACTCCCGGCAGACGAAACGGCGCGTGCTTTCTACCATACGGCTCTGAAACGCGTAACGGAGACCATCCACCTGCAGGCGTTCAATATCGGCACGATGATCGACCGCGGCACGTTGTGGCAACACAACACGTTGCGCAACCTGCCGCACCTGATCGCCAATCCCGGCGTCGCCGCCCTGACGAACGCCTTCGAGGGCCGGCCGGCGCTCGTGCTCGGAGCGGGGCCTTCCCTCGACGACACGTTGAAGATACTGCCGGAATATGCGGACCGCTTTGTAATTATCGCAAGCGGTACGGCATTGCGACCGGCACGCAAGGCCGGCATCCGGCCGGACCTGATAGTAACCGTGGACGGCAGCCACAAAACCAGTCCACAATTTGCCACGCAATGCGACGACCTCTTCCTGGTGTGTTCTTCGCTGGCGTATCCGCCGGTCCTGCCGCGGTTCCGCGGTCTGTTCAGCGCATCGATGGCCGCCAATCCCGTCAGCCGGTGGCTGGACGGTTTCGGTTTCCCGAAAGGCGATTTGGTGGCGGCCGGCACGGTCACGACGTCGGCGATGGATCTCGCCATCAGAATGGGCTGCGACCCCGTCCTGATGGCCGGTTTCGACCTGAGTTTCGAAGATGACGGAACCACGCATGCCAACGACACCATGTATCACGGCAGCAAGCTCGACCCCAACATACTAATCCGCGTGCCGGGAAACACGGGATCCGACGTGCTGACAACGGAGCAGTTCCGATGCTACATCCTGCTGGCCGAGGCCTTCATCGAAGAGCGCCCCGAGACCGACTTCGTGAACCTGACGAACAGGGGCGCGAAGATCGCAGGGCTGGAAGTGGCCTCCCCATCGGAATTGGCCGCTTTTGCGGGCGAGCCGCTCGACGCCTACGCCCATGTGAACGAGATCCATGCGGCGTATGAAGAGGACACCGTCGGCGAGGTGCGCAAGGCGCTGGACGGGGTTCTGGCATCGCTGAGGGACATCGGCGCGCAGGCGAAGCGGGCCGCAATGATCTGCAACCGGTTGCTGCTCATGCTGAGCCGTCCCAGGCAGGGCGATGACAATGCCGCCAGAGATCTCTTTCTCGAATTGGAAGAGATTGACACGGCGATCGCCGACGACAACGACGTTTCACCGTTTATCGAAATGAGTCTCTGGCCCGAGGGTTACAAAACGGGAACGGTCAGGAACGAACTTGAGCAAGGCTACTCGGACGCGAACCTGGTGATGAGGCGCTCGCGGACGCTTTACGAGCAGGTCGCAGGCGCCGCATCGTGGACTCGGGACCTCCTCGTGGAAGTAACGACAAGTATGGACAACGAAGCAGAAGCAGCACTGAGGGAGGAACAACAATGAACAACGTGCGCGCTTATCGTGAGACGGACGTGAAGACGGCGAGCCCGATGCAACTCATCATTATGCTCTACGATGAGTGTTTGCGCACCCTGGAGAAGGCCGAACGGGCATTCGACCTCGACGAACCGGAACGTATCGAGGCCGTCAACACCCACCTGCTGCATGCCCAGGACGTGATCACCGAGCTGGCCGTTTCACTTGACCTGGAGAAGGGCGGCGAAATCGCCGCCAATCTGCACAACCTGTACGATTTTATGGTCAACCACCTGAGCGAGGCCAACGTTCAGAAAGACCTGAAACGGGTCAAGGACGTGCACAAGATGATGTCCGAGTTGAGGGAATCGTGGCAGGAGGTCGAGATCAAGGGAAGAGAGGAAGCGGCGGCAATGGCGACCGTGGAGCCGCCGCGGAGTGGCGGCATACGGATCTCCGGGTAGCACATGGAGATCCGAGAACTCAACACCGAGCTGGAACGGCACGCCGAACAGGGCGCCCCGATGGAGCTTGTGCAGCTGATGGACAGCCGGCGGCGAATTCTGGATGCCCCGACGACGCCGGGCAGCGACCCGGGAAACGTCGATCTCCTGCGGGAATGCATCGAATGCAACCGCCTGTGCCTTCCCGTGCTGCGCGAACGGCTCGAGACGCTACGCGGCCGCATCGAGAACCTCGTATCTCAGCGCAGCCGCCTGCACGCCGCACGAAGCAGGCTGCCCTCGCGCAAAGCCGGGCACATCATCAGCGGGCAGGGATAGCAGCA
>CAZKRK010000024.1:0-36018 GCA_964555035.1 uncultured Victivallales bacterium
CGGGACAAGCCCGGCGGGGGCCACTCTGCAAGTGCAACAAATCGCGGATGCGCCCGGTCGAAGAATTCATCGAAAAACCACTGGAGTTTCGTTTATGTTCGTGCTAAACGGTAAGGACGCAGCGGGGGGATGGTGTATCTGCCCATGTCCGGGAACCTTACATACCGTGTGCGGTTTCCGGACGTGATAGTTTGTGCGAGGGGATTCGTTCTGGAGGCGAATGGGTAGTGTGTTGGCGGTGCAGGTGCGAAACGTGCTGTCGGGCAACTGTTTCAGACGACCGGTTGTTTCGGCGGCATTGTTGGCACGGGCACTGCGAGTAGGTCCCGATGGCTTGCTGGAAGGAGGAGGAATGAGAAGGTGCGCAGGTCAACGCGGGCGGCGATCCCGCGGCGGGAGCAAAGCCGGCCTTTCGATGGTCGAGTATGTTGTTCTGCTCTCGCTGGTCGTTGCTGTCCTGCTTACCGCAAACCTGTTCATACCGGGCCAGAGTTCCTTCGGGTTCGTCGGGAATGCGTTTGTCGTCTGGTACCAGAAGGTAATGTCGGTACTCAGTCTGCCTTTTCCATGACAGCAAGCTAAGGAGGTCACTGGTCAGAAGAATCAATTAGTAGAGCGAAAGAGGAAGTGAGTTGGGCCTCTACGGGTCAAACGAGAGGTCGTTTTTCAACTCCGAAAGAGCAGGAAAACAGAACAAGAACGGGAGAGAAGCAATGTTCGGTAAGAGGATCAAAAAGAGAGTGCGGGGCGCTGTCAAAGACCAGACCGGTCTGGAGATGATCGAGTACATCGTCATGGCGGCCCTGCTGGTTGCGGCGATCGTGGTGTCCGTCTACTTCTTCGGCGACACCATCCGCAACATGTTCTCCGCCACGGCAAACGCGGTCGCCGGCAAGACTACGACGGCAGCGAATGAACGCGATGCAGCCCAGACTGCCGCGGGCAACGTTTCGGGGAAAGGCGAGAAGTACGGCAAGGGGTGGTCGGACGCAGGCAACTGAGCGTGACAAGCGCCCGCGGGGCTACGGGTTAATCATCGGCAGGGATCTTGGCAGGGCAACATGCTGGCAGGAATTACAGCGTTGGTAGTCGGGACTTGGTTGGCGATGGTCGTTTACCGCGACCTCGTCGCCAAGTCCCTGCCGAACTGGCTGACGCTGGGCGGCGCCATCGTCTTCGTCGTTGTCAAGACGCTGTGGCTTGGAGGCGATGCACTGGTTCTGTCGGTTATCGGGGGGCTGGTCACGGGTCTGTTCCTGCTGGTCCCCTTTTTCCTCAAGGCCGTGGGCGGGGGCGACGTGAAGCTGATGTTCGCGGTGGGGATTCTTGTCGGATGGCCCCGGGCCCTGTCGGTGCTGTTCTGGGTTTCCGTGGTCGGCCTGGCCATGGGTTTGGGTTTCGCGCTATGTTCGCCGGCGTTCTGGCGGCGGACGCGACACGCGTTCTGCGTTACTTTCAATCCTTTCTACGATCGTGCGGCGGGGCGTGCCGCGCTGGGTGAGGCGCCCCCGCGCCGCATGGCCTTCGGGATGCCGGTGGCCGTGGGAACGTTGTTGGCCGTGATGATGCCGGTGTGAGATGTTGGACGTGAAAATGCAACGTAGGCGTGGCGATGTGATGCTGGAGTTCTTGGTCACGTTTCCGCTGGTGTTGTTGTGCATTTTCGCGGCGCTGCAGTTCGCACTGATTTCCGGGGCCAACCTGATTGTGCAATACGCGGCCTATTGCGCGGCGCGTGCCGGCCTGGTCTACCAGGGCGACCAGGACCTCTGGCAGTTTACCGTAGACAGCAAGGACGTCCAGGCGCTCTCCTTCCAGGGGCTCAACGATATTTACGCCGGACACGAACCCCACAACGAGGCCCAGCTCGCCGGGTGCGAAGCGGCGGCCCATGTCTGTTCGTTGCTGACGATGATGGCATCCGGGGGAGTGGAGGGAGGCGGCGATCCGTTGGAGATTCCCGGTTGGGGGGCGATCCCGTCGCACGGCGTGTCGCGCGTGAAGACACGCGCGTGGATGAGCAATCATCGCCCCACAACTTTCCCCTGGCCGCCCACGGCGGACGATATCCAGATGGGAGCCAACGAGCTCGACCAATGGAGCACGTGGCCCTCCGCCAGAAACGAGTGGAACGTATACGCGGTTGTCGAACACGATTTCGAACTGATCATGCCCCTGATCGGTCCACTGCTTGCGTGGGGGGAGGGGTTCAGTTTCTCCGGTCCACGCAACGTGGAGGGGCTGTGGAGCGAAGCCGGCATTCAGGCGCGCGGGGCGGCGGGGTATATGCGGGGAGGCGGTGCCGTCCCGCACATCCGGCTGGTGCAAACCTGTGTGTTGCCCAAGCCCTACAAGACCGTGGTCCCGACCGGAATCTATGGCGGCATACCGGGAGGATTCGGGTGGGGGGAGGAATTCGGGTATCTCTATTGGATGGGTGACAATCCCGGCTCACCCGATGCGGTATTGCTGATGGACGACACTACCGGCGTGAACGCTCACTTTCACAATGTAGACCACTGGTCGCACGTTCTGGATTTTCAAGGTGGCAATCCTCTTCTGGCGGGAACGATGACGATTTCGATCGATGTGGCCGGGATCCACTTCTTGGGCAACAGCCTGGAGATGTGTGGCGAGGAGCTCTTCAACTTCGACGCGGTGCGGGGCCAGACGGTCCAGGACATCGACTCGATGCATCATTTTGAGATTACGGTGGGCAGGGAGACGATCAGAAGGCTCTTCAGCAATCCTGTCAACGAGTGGGAGGTCAGGGTGAACACGACGGGGTCCGGAGGCGGTCTGGACGACATCGTTTGGCGCAATCTGCAGATTCGCTTCAACGAGAAGGACGAACAGGATCTTCAGATTACTCATTAGGAGCAGGGAGCGTGAACAGGTCTGACATCAAAGGTTGCGCGGGCGCGGGCGCGCGGGGCGTCTGGCGGCATTTCCTGGGGGAAATGCGCCGGCTCTGGCGTGACGAAGAGGGCGCGGTGTTTACCCTGGTTGTCGTGGTCTTCCTGGCGCTTTCGGTGACCTGTTTCGGCGTGGCCGGCATCGGGGATGCGATTCGGCAGAAGGTCGAGATGCAGAACGCGGTCGACGCGGCCGCCTATTCCGGGGCCGTGGTGCAGGCCGACATTTTCTCGGCGTGTGCCCAGATCAACCAGGCTGTTGCCTGGCACTACGGCTCGCTGCTTTCGGCCACGATCGAGTACATCAATGCCAAGTGGTTGCGGCATTTGCGCCGCATTGCCGACACGACATACGAGGTGGAGTCCGTTTGCGATAACTGCGGGAAGCGTTTCGAGTGGTCGATGACGACGCCCTACGGGGTCGGTTCGCGCAAGACGTGGGGCAGCGCCAAGAATTTCGAGGGGGCGTTACGCGCGGACCTGGGAATCGCCGGCCAGGAAGAGCCGCTAACGGACGTCGCCTTGTGGCTGCGGATGGAAAGGGCTAAGCACGGCGGAGGCGGACAGCTTGGGATCCATGCCACGCGTGACGCGATTGCCAAGCTCTGCGAGGTGGAGCGCGAGCTGAAGCAAAACGCCACGGCCATGATTCGGGCCGAGGTTCACGACGTGCTGCGCAAGAACCTGGATCTGCCGAGCGTACACTGGGGCGGCATTGACGAGGAGTGCTTCTTCGCGTGCGACATGGACACCGGGGATGACGACGAGTACTGGTTCAGGCGGATCACACTCAGGGGGGGAGACGACGACACGGCCTGGAAGCACATCACGGGGCAGTTCTGGGGTTCGACGTTCATGACTGGTTCCGGCCGCAGCGACGAGACCATGCGCTGGGTCCTCGGGTTGGCAATTCCGGCGACCAACCAGGTCGGCGGCGTGGCCGAAATTCTCAATCCGGACTACTGGTACCGGACGGGCGGGGGGGACGAGTTTCCCGGCCGCTACAACTCCTCGGCCTGGTATCCGGAGGAGAGTCCGCAAGAGCACTGGTATCTGCGGGCGTGCATCAAGTACGAGAAGGTGGGAGAACACGGCACGCCGGGCAGGTGTATCAGTCACTGGGTGGAAGAGGATGTGACCGACAACGTCGGCGCCAGCCGCTATTTTGACGAGTACTACAATCTGAAGGACTTCTTCGTAGGGGACAAGGAGTTCACGTGGTACCGCCGTCATCCCGAGTACTTTCGCGTCGGCTCGATCAACGTCGGTGTTGTGCGCCGCATGCGCAACCTGCTGGCAATGTTCGATGACGGCACGGGTAGGTCGATCTTCCGGGTTTTCGATCCCAGTTTCTGGGTGGTGGGGGGCAATCGTTTCATGATGACGATGGCCAGCGCCCGTGCCGGCTATGCCGATATCTATGATGGGGGGCAGACGGGGGCAGACGCCTACGGTCTTTACAATCCGACCGGTGATTCCAACTACGCAGTCGAGCAGGGTTTGGGGGACCGCCACAAGGAGAAGTGGCGCGAGGAGGGGTGGGCCGAGTGGAACCGCGGCTACAACGGTTTCTGGACCGACTGGGACGCGGTGTTGATGCCGGTGACGCGCGCCCGTTCGTGGCGCATGCCCAACCCCGAGGCGGGACGGTCGGGGGAGTGGGAAGATTTTGCTACGGAGGGCACGGGGCACGAAGTGCTGCAGAGACTGTTCGAGGACGCGCGATGGTATGCGGTAGCGGCCGACGTGTCGCTTAGCGAAGCGAGGTTGACGCCGTCGTACATCGGGCTCGGGAACCTGCCGACAATTGCGTCCGATTTCCGGGCGCCGTTGGGGTGGACGGCAGCCACTCGAGATGCCTTGATGGACAACATGCGCAGTCCCGATCCCCTGGATGGCTGGTCGAGTGAGGTGCAGGGCCAACCTCTCGATATTTCGGACGCGCAGAAAGAGAATGTGCACAATGTGTTGCGTCACTAGGCGGTTAGGCGGGCGAGATATGCGGCAGGAGGAAAGAGATGCGAGTTGATCCGGATACGACGCGGGCGTTGTCGGTTATGGCTGTGGTTGCCTGTGCTCTGTGCGCCGTGGTCGTGAGCGGCGCCCAGGATGCCGATCCGCGACAGGTCGCCGCGGATGCGTACAACCGTGCCGTGAAGCAGCACGATACGGGACAGACCGAGGAAGCGGTCAACCTGCTGCAGCAGGCGTTGGCCGCCCACGCGGAGTTTGCCGAGGCGCACAATCTGCTGGGTACGATTCAGATGGGAAAGGGCGACTTGACCGCGGCCGAGAAGTCTTTCAGGGAGGCCGTTCGTATCAATCCCAAGTACGCGTTGGGCTACAACAACCTTGGGGCGCTGCTGCTCAAGCGCGGATTGAAACCGGACGCCCTGGGGGCGTTCGAACAGGCGGCCCGTCTCGATCCCAGGCAGGACATGGCCTTCCACAACATCGCGCTGATTCTGCAGGCCAACGGCAAGATCAAGCTGGCCACGCGCTACTATCTCCAGGCCATTCGGGCCAACCATAACAACACCAACGCAATGTGGCGCGTGGGCAACATCTACCGCGAAGCGTCGCTGAAGAAGGAGGCGGAGATCGTCTTCAGCCGGCTTGCCAGGGTCAGCGGCCACGATCCGAAGGCGGTGGTGGCGCTGTCGCAGTTGTACGCATCGCAGGGCATGTTGGCCGCGGCGGCCGGGGCGATCGACGATGCCGTCAAGGCGGGGGCGTCTTCGCCACGGCTCGACGAAGAGCGCGCCAGAGTTCTGCTGTTGAGCGGGTTGGTCGGCGAGGCCGAGAAGGAGTACCGCAAGATCGTTTCGGGTCCATCCGCAACGGCCGCTGCGCACACGGGGCTGGCGGCCGCGATCCTGGCCGCCGAGAAGCCGAACCTGGCGGACGCGCTGGCGAATGCCAAGCGGGCCGTTGCCATGACCGACAGCCAGGACGCGCGCGCTCTCTATACGCAGGGGTTGGTCAAGCAGAGGATGGGGGACGAAACCGGGGCGCAGTTCGACTTCATGATGGCGGCGCAGGCGGACCCGTCGCACGTGCAGACCCAGGTCCGGCTGGGAGTGATTGCGGCGCGCGCCAAGCGGTTTGACAAGGCGGTGGGCTACTTTGCGAAGGCCGTCGAGCTGGCGCCGGACGATCTGAGTGCCAAGTACCGGTTGGCACGAACCAGGGTCCAGGGCAACGTCGATTACGCCAGGGGTGTGCGCCTGCTGGGAGAGATCGCCAAGGACGGCCGTTCGGGCCACCCGGCCGCGGTTGCGGCGGCGGAGCTGCTGAAGAAGATCGCTGACCACGCCAGGAGTTCACGATGAAGCACTTACAGAGACATATCGCACGAAGCCTGTTGGTTGTGCTGTTGCTGGGCGCCGGGGTGTTTGCGCCTTCGGCGGCGGCTCACTGCTCCGGCCGGCCGGTCGGCAATCCCGCGGCCAGGACGTTCAGGCAGCAGCTCGATAGGCTGCTCCTGAGTCTGGGGGTGTTGCCCACCGGCGAGGAGGTGGCGCTCAGGGATGCGATCGAGATGGGTCCGGGCGGAGAGGTAGTGAGCGGTGTCGACGAGCGGTTTGTTGACGCGCAGGTGGCGGCAGCGCTTGCGGCCGGGCACCAGGCGGACATGTGGGCCAAGGGAGGCAGCGTACAATCCGGCGGCGTTGCGATCGGCCTCGATGTCAGCACGGCGTCCGATATCAGTGACACTCTTCAGGGCAGTGGGAGAGTCGACTTCTTTGGAGTGAACGCGACGGCCGTGGTGGGGCCCGAGCGTCCGGCAGGCGCGGAGCCCGAGGCCGGTGCGTTCGTGTTGCTCGGCCGCGACGGAACGATCACTTTCGCGGCCGATGCCGGTCTGAGCGCGGGTGGAGGGCCGTCGGTATACTACGGCGTATCGTTTTCGGTTGAGGACATGGTCGGCAATCTCGAGTTCAGCGATCCGACGAATCCCGGGGGTCCGAAGCGGACCGTGACCGATCTGGCGGACTTTATTGACTGGGCGGCCGCTATGGTCGGCAGTCCGCAAGGATATGGGGGCGGGTATGTGAGTCAGGCCCTGGCGGATGCGCTCGCCCAGGCCGGTTGGCAGGCCCTGTACGACATCACCGACAAGTCGTGGCCGGAGCTCAAGAGGCTGCAGAACACAGTTGGCGACATGCTCGAGTCGGTAATGGATGCCTGGAACGAGGTTGGGCACGGGAATCAGAAACCGTATTCTCCGACCCTGGGGGATTTCATGTGATGTATGCACTGTCGTCAAGGTATTGTCCAGCAATTTTCATTATGGCCACGCCCCCTGCGACACAAGGTCGCAGGGGGCGTGGCCATAATGAAAATTGCCGGGTATTGTCGCGCCGGTGGGCGGCGGAGGCAGAAGCAGCGCGGCAGCGTTCTGGTCGAGTCGCTGTTCGGCATTGTGTTGCTGCTGGCGTTGATCGGCGGAACGGTCTGGCTCAATTCGCTCGCCGATGGACGGATTCGCGTGCTGGTGGCGGATCGGTTCGTGGCCTGGAATCGCGGGCTCGAGAACCGCGGCTATCGCGAAGGGATTGGCGAGCAGCAGGAGGCCGAGTATGTGACCGAGCACGTGTTTGGCGATGACGCCCGCACGGGACGCGGCACGGTGAACAGGGTGTACTACAACTGGTGTCTGTTCGGGGGGGGCGAGCAGAGAGGAACAGCTCCGCCGCCGGCGCACTGGGCGGACGATGATTGGGCCCTCTATCACGGCATAGAAAATACTCTTGACGCCTGGATCGGGCAGAACCACGCGGCGGTTTCCGCGACGATCGGCACCCCGGCCAGCACTGTTGCGTTTCTGCAGGATAGCATGAACAACGTTTTCGGCAGCGATGAGGAAGACCTGCCGGCAACCATGATACTCAACGGGCGCGTGGGCGGCGTGGAGATGGCCGGCGGCCAGGGGGTCCAGGTAGCGTCCTGCGTCACGATGCGAACGGGCGTTCAACGTCGGACAATCGCCCATGAGGAGCAGTACGGCAACAACGCGCAGGCGGTTGCGACGCTTCTGGGTAACTTCTTTGTGGAGGAGGAGTGATGCACGGGGCGATGCGTCCATGGGTGATTGCGGCGGTGTTTCTGGGCGCCTGCTTTGCACGGGGGAGCGACCTCGAGTCGTATCGGAAGGAGAGGCAGCAGGTATTTCGCCGTGCGCTGGATGCGATCGTGAAGCAGAGGCGGGCGGGGTTGACGCGTTCCCGGTTGTTCGATCGTCGCTCGTTTCGGGATGAGCTGGAGCAGGGCGAGCTTGCCGTTTTCGGGAAGTTTGGGGAGACGCGGAGGGGGGATGGGCGCATGTCGGTTGAAATGTCGATCGAAGGCACGCCGGCCACGGTTTGGCCCAGGGTCGTCATGGCGCTCGAGGGCCGGGGGTGGACGCCCGGACACAGTCGCGCGGAGCGGCTGTTGGCGCAGAGGGGGATCCGATTGACCGAGTTTGTGCGGGGGGGGGAACGGGTCAGAGTAACACTGATTGATGGAGGGCGGGAGACGACATCGAGGGTTGTTTTCCTGTACGAAGAACATGCGCATGCACGTGGTAGCGGACGCGTACGCGGGTAGCGCCAATTAGGAAGTGCCGTTGGGGCAGGAGTAGAGGAGTCAGGCCATGCACGTGAAGAACATTGTACCAATCATCGTGTCGATTATTCTGGGGTTGATAGCGGTTTTCCTGGTGAACCGCTACATGGGGAAGGAGGAGCGCATCGAGGCGGCCAAGGAGTACTTCCTGGTTGCCGACCAGAACCTGAAGAAGGGCGACGTTCTCACGAAAGAGAACGTGACCGCGCGGAGCGTGATTGCCACCGATGCGCCCAAGATTGCGATCGAGGTTCCGACGCCCGCCTCCGCGGCCAAGGTGTACGGGCAGAAAGTCATGCGTGACATCGAGAAGGACGATTTCATCCTGTATACGGACCTGGGGTCGCTGCACATCAGTCCGTTGGCGTCGGCCGTGCCGCCCGGCCATTGGGCGGTCACGATCGGCGTGGACAACATCGGGGGGCTGGCCGGAATGGTGCGGCCGGGCGACGAGGTGGCCCTCATGGTAACGCTGGCGGTTCCCGTCAAGAGCAACGCGGGCAGCGGCGACCTGACGGCCGGTCCCAACATGGCGCGGCAGATGGTGCCCGCGACATACGTCCTCTATCCGCGGATCAAGGTCATTGCAGTGGGACAACAGGTTGCCGGCGAGATTACGCCGCTGACGAGGGACGTCAAAGGTGGAGGTGAAGTAACGTTCTTGGTAACCAGGGAACAGGCTCAGGAGCTCACGCACGTACGGCAGTTTGGCCGTCTGTCGTTGGCGATGAGACGTTCGGACGACGACAGCTTGACGGAGCGCGTAGCTGGCGGCGTAACCGATGCGGAAATCCTGAGGTCGTTGATGCATCAGGAAGAGTAAGCGCTCGGATAACGGAAACGGGAGGTAGAAGAGATGAAGAACGGAAGTCGGATGTTTGCGTGGGTCTGCTGCTGCGTTGTGGCGGCGTCGAGTTTTGTCGTTGCCCAGGAAGCGGTGAGAACGGAGGAGATTTCGGTGGGGGGATCGAAACTTATCAACCTTGGGTTTGCCGTGCAACGGGCGGACGTCGTCAAGAAGGACGTGGTTGATGTTGTTCGCACCGAGCAGGAGTCGGCCGTGCTGTTCAAGGGCAAGACTCCGGGGACGACGGACGTACGCGTATTCGCCGCGGACGGCCGTGCCGTGGCGTTCGCCGTCACCGTGGTGGAGGACATCGAGAAGGTCAAGGCCGCGGTCGACAAGCTGCTCGGGGGCGTGCCGGGCATTACGATCGAAGCCATGGGCAGCCGTGTCGTCATTACGGGACGCCTGCTCAAACCGAGTGACGAGCGAACCGTCAAGAAGGTCGAGCAGATCTTCGGTTCGCAGGTTGTATCGATGGCTTCGCTGGATACCGGCCCGTACAACTCCAGCCTGGCGGAGGAAATTCAGAACCGCATTGCCGGCTTCCTGAAGGTGGTCAACGTCAAGGTCGACATCATCAACGAGAACGTTCAACTCTCGGGCGACGTGTACGACGAGCAGCAGAAGAAGCGGGCCGAGGAGATCGCGGGTCAGTACGGCCGCAAGGTGCTCAACCTCCTGGACGTGACCGAGGCGACGGTCGAGGTCGACGTGGTGTTCGCGAAAATCGCGGTGGCCGAGAACAAGAGTATCGGCCACAACCTGCTGGAGGACGTTACCTTGTCGGGCGAGGGTTCCGTGCGCGGCGGCAGGGGGCAGCAGACGGACTACACGTGGAGCGCCACGGCCAAGGCCGACCTGAGCGGCGTACTGAAGTCGTTTGCCAGGAACGGTGACGTGCAGGAACTGGCCAAACCGCATATCAGCGCCAAGAGCGGCAAGGGCGGCACGTTCCACAGCGGCGGCGTCCTCTATGTGCCCGTCTCGGGCGCCCAGGTCGCCGATCTGAAAGAAGTGGACTACGGCCTCTACCTGAAGGTCACGCCCGAGATAACCTCGCCTACCGAGATCAATTGTGATATCGAGGTAAGCGTTCGGGCGCCCACCGAGGGCGGCGGCGGCGGTCTCACGGCCCTGAACGTGTCCGAGCACAAGATCGAGACTTCGCTTCGCTGCGAGATGAATCAGACCATGATTCTCAGCGGTCTGATTTCGTCGATGGGAACGGAATCTCTGGACGGATTTCCCGTTCTGAGGAACGTTCCCATGCTGAACTACTTCTTCTCGAAGAAGAGCAAGACCGAACAGAAGGAAGAACTCGTCATTCTGATGACCCCGCGGGAGATCAAGGGCATCGAGAGTGACGGGGCAGCGACTTCGGAAGATACGATCCGGACGCTGGACAAGATGAACCGCTAGAAAGAGACGTGTAGAACAGTATTCGGTGGAGGACTGCCGCGTGGCTGCCCGCGATGGGGGGCCATGCGGCGGCTCTGCCGGAGTGAGGGGGCAGGCTTATGGCAAGCATTACTCTTGTTTCCGGTGAGGCGCAATCAGCCGCGGGCTGGCCTTTCGAGCTCCAGCAGGGACGGGTCGTCAGTTTTGGCCGCGCTCCGCGCAACGACGTCGTTTTCGATGGCAACCGGGCCGTGTCGAGTTTCCATGCCGAGATTGCGTTTCGCGATGAGCGCTGGACGATCACGGACAAAAGCCGCAACGGCACGAAAGTCGGCGGACATAGAGTCAACGAGAGCGTTCTGCATGAGGGCGATGTGATCCAGATTGCGGACGTTCTGATTAAGTTCGAGAATCCCGATGAAGCCGCCCAGGGCGAGGAGGAAGGCGAGACAACCAGTGTGGCTGCGCCCGGTCAGGTTCAGGAAGGTACCGCGGAGCCCCCGCTGGACGAGTTTCTCGACATGGAGCAATCGCCGGCTCAGGCGCCCGCTCCACCGCCACCCGTTCCGGCGCAGCCGCCGGCCGCCGCCCCCGCCCCGCCCCCGGCGCGGGCGTCGGACGCTCCGCCGCCTCCTCCCCCTCCGGAGCCGGCAGCAGACGAACCGTTCACGAACCCGATCAAGTCGCAGTATCTTCAGATCAAGAAGCGGATTCACGCCCAGCTCTTCGAGCGGCTCAACTTGCGCCAGGGACAGGATGCCGACGATGAGCGCATGCGGCGTGAGGTCACGGAGATCCTGGACCAGATCCTGGAGGAGAAGCGCTATGAGTTGCCCGACTTCTGCGATATCGAGCAACTTCGCAGCGAGATTATCCAGGAGTGTCTCGGGTTAGGCCCGCTGGAGCCCCTGCTGGCCGACGCGACGGTCGACGAGATCATGGTCAATCGCTCCGATCGCGTCTTTGTGGAGCAAAACGGCAAGATTTTCCTGACGGAGTCTTCCTTCGTAGACGACCAGCAGCTCCTGGCGGTGATCGAGCGCATCGTTCTGCCGCTGGGCAGGCGCATTGACGAAGCCAGCCCGATGGTTGACGCCCGCCTGCACGACGGCTCGCGTGTCAACGCGATCATTCCGCCCCTGGCGATCGACGGTCCCAGCATCACGATCAGGAAGTTCCCGGACAAGCCGCTGGAGATAAACGACCTCCTGAAGTTCGGCTCGTTGTCGGCGGACATGCGCGACTTCCTCAAGGAGGCCGTGCGGCTGCGTCAGAACATTGTCGTGTCGGGCGGCACCGGTTCGGGTAAAACGACCCTTCTGAATATCCTGTCTCAAGCGATCCCGAAGGACGAACGTCTGGTGACGATCGAGGACTCCGCGGAGCTCAGGCTGGACCATCTCAACCTGGTCAGGCTGGAGAGCCGGCCTCCCAACATCGAAGGCAAGGGCGCCGTTCGCATCAGGGACTTGGTGGTGAATGCGTTGCGTATGCGGCCGGACCGCATAATCGTCGGCGAATGTCGTTCCAGCGAGGCCCTGGATATGCTCCAGGCGATGAACACGGGTCACGACGGATCGTTGACGACGGTTCACGCCAACAGTCCCAAGGATGCGCTGATGCGCCTGGAGACGATGGTGTTGATGGCCGGGATGGACCTGCCTTCTCGCGCGATACGCGAGCAGATTTCCTCGGCGATCGACGTCATCGTGCAGCAGTCGCGCTTCGATGACGGTTCGCGCAAAGTGACGCACATTTCCGAAGTGACGGGGCGCGAAGGAGATGTCATTATGATGCAGGATGTTTTTGTCTTCGACTCGAGCGGGCATGACGACGACGGGCGCGTGTTGGGCAAGTACGTTTTGACGGGCAACGTTCCCCGGTTCTATGAAGAGAGCCGTCGCCGCAATCGGAGCCAGCTCCCAACGGACTTCTTCAACAAGGTTGAACCGTGAAAATCTTGGAGCTAGTTGTTTTGGTTCTTGCCTTCGTCGCCACGGCGTGTGGCGGGTGGGGCATAATGCGCATTATCCGCGGGCTGGCCTCGACGGCTTCGGCGAGCAAGTACGCGGCACGGGCGGACGAGGTGCTGGATGAGCTCGGCTACTTTGCGACGCCTGAGCAGCTTGCGGAGTGGCGGCACACCCTGGCGTTCATCCTGATCGGCGTGGTGGGCCTTCTGCTTCTGTTGGTCAACCCCGCGCTTCTGTGGGCAATGATCCTGATCGGGCCGGTGCTGTACGGTGTGGCCTGGGCCATACCGAAGCAGATTGTCAAGGGTATGGCCGAAAGGCGCCGCAAGAAGTTCGAGGGGCAGTTGATCGACATCCTCGGCTCCCTTCGCAACGGTCTGCGCAGCGGCAGGGGCACGCTGCAGTGCATCGAGTCGATCGCGCGCGAGTATGACAGTCCGGCCGGGGACGAATTCGGCATATTCCTGAGACAGAATCGTATGGGCAAAGATATTTCGGAGTGTGCCGAGCTCCTGCGCCAGCGTATGCCGAGCGACGATCTCGGGCTGGTCATGACCGTGATCCAGATCAATCAACGGGTCGGCGGCAACCTCTCGCAGGTGCTCGAGCGGATCGAGAAGACGATTCGCGCGCGGATCGAGTTCAAGGAGAAGGTCGACGCCATGACGTCCCAGGGCAAGTTCGAGGGGATAGTGATGTCGGCGGCGCCCTTTGCCCTGGCCGGGTTGCTGTTGATGATCGATCGCGAGCTCATGCTCCCCCTGTTCACGGACCCGATAGGTTGGCTGGCCTGGGGAGTAGTCATTGTAATGGAGATTCTGGCCGGTATCATGATCAAGTTCATAACAAACGTGAATCCCTAGGGGAACGGAGGCATGTGACGTGGACAAGGAAAGAGTCCTTCTGTTTGTGTTTGCCGCCGCGGGCGGACTGACGTGGGCCATCATGGGGTTGTTCTCGTCGAGAGGGAGGCGCACGCGCGCCTCCGGCGCCGAGGACGTCAGTACGATTCGCAGGTTGGCTGAACCGTTCGAGGCGTACGGTTATCAGCTCGTGTCCACGTTTCTGCCCCGCATGGAGCGACGCGTCAAGATCCTGATCGATGCCGCGGGAGGAATGCAGGGTCTGCTGCCGCGCCAGTTCTTCGGGATCCAGATTCTCGTTGGTGTGTGGGCGGGTTTCGCCGCGCTCCTGATGTTTCTGCTGACGGAGCTGTCGGTGGGCGGCGCCGTCGGACTGGCTTTGCTGGTGTTTCTGTCTGGATGGTACATGCCCTATTCGCGTCTGATGTCGACGGCCAAGCAGCGCCGCCGAGTCGTGATGCGGGAATTACCGTTCTGCCTGGACCTGATGGCAACCTCCATGCAGGCCGGCTATGATTTCAACGCCGCGGTCGGCGTCTACGTGGAGCGGGGGCGCCCCGGGCCCCTGCGCGAAGAGCTTGCCATGATGGTGCGCCACATACGCCTGGGCCGTACGCGGCGCGAAGCGCTGGAAGGCCTGGCCGAGCGTGTGGGTCTCCCCGAGGTGCGGACGATGACGACGGCCGTCATCGAGGGCAGCGAAATGGGTTCCGGCGTGGCCGACATTATCATGGTGCAGGCCGAGGATCTCCGGCGGAAACGGTTTATCCTGGCGGAGAAGCTGGCCTCGCACGCGCCGGCCAAGATGATTTTTCCGATGGCACTCCTGATTGTGCCGGCGACGTTCATCGTCATCATAACTCCCATAGTCCTCAAGTATATTCGGAGGTAAAGGCAATATGCCGCAGTATAGACTTATCGTCACTGAAGGTTCCGGCTCAAAAGGCAATGCGGTCACTCTGGACGGAGGCGAGGTACTGATCGGGCGATTGCGTTCCAACGGACTCGTATTGGATGGCGATACGGTTTCGCGGCGGCATGCCAAGGTGATCGCGGACGACACCGGCGTATTCGTCGAAGATCTCAAGAGCAAGGGGGGCACGCGCGTAAACGGGAGTGACGTGACCAGGCGCGTACAACTGTCGTCGGGCGACGAGGTCCAGATCGAGGGTTTCCGGGTTCTGTTCGAGGAAATAACCCCCGCCGCCGTATTCCAGGGGGGCCTGGGCGATGACGATGACTACGAAGAAGACATGACGGAAGCGCTTGTGATGGACGAGGCACCGGACCTGGACGAGGCGGAAGGGCCGAGTCCGGCCGCACCGCCGGCGCTCTCGGGCGAGGGTGGTGAGGGAGACCTGGCTGCCGAAGATGCCGATGCCGGCGCGCAGGACGCCGGGGGTCATGACGAAGACGACATCGTTCCCGGCACGACGTCTTTTCTGGGGGACGATGGCGAGGGCGGGAGTGACGCGGCCGAACCGCCTCCGGAGGACGGAACCGAAGTCATGCCTTTCGACGGCGAGGGTCCTCAGCCCGAGGAGATGACGGAGGAGCTTTCAGGTCTGGCAACGGACGGGGCGACCGACGAAGGCGAGGCAGGAGATGCGATAGACTTTACCGAGCAGACCATGCACATGAGCGACGTCCAGGACGGAGGATGGGACGGAGACGATTCGGGGACGTTTGCCGGGATCAGTGGGGACGGCGAGATCGGCGATGGCGCGGAGGGGCCCGAGTCGGGGGGGACCGTAGCCCTGGGTGGGAGTAACACGATCCACATGGACGAGCATGAGCTCGAGAGCATGCTCGAAGGCGACCGGCAGCGCCGTCGTTCGCGCAAAGTGTTCCTGCTAATCGGGTTGGTTGTGGCCGCGTTGGTCGCGTTTGTCGTTCTCAGGAAGCCCAAGACGGAGTCGGTCTCGTTTGACCCTGTCAGAAAATACATGGCCGTGGACAAGACTTTTTTGCTGTATACGGATGAAGCATTGATACAGGCGTTGACGCCTGTCGGCGATTCCGGCTCGACGTACGTTGCCGATGCGGCCGTTGGCGGGACGCGCAGCACGCGGGTGCGATTGGTCCTTCTGAGGGGAGTCGACCCCGCCTATCAGCGCAAGGACCTGAGTACCCTCTTGCGGGAAGTATTGCCTTCGTTGCGGGGAATTGCGGTCGAGTACTCAACCGCGGGACAGAGTGACGAAGTAATGCTTGCCGATGCTCGCCTCGTACCCGCGCTGCGATACAGCTTCACGTCTTCCGGGCGGGGCTATGGTGCCATGAAAGGAAAGGGCTTCATCTGGCGGTCGGGACCGAACCTGCACGCGGTGGAGTTCAGTGCGTCGAGCGACGACATGCGCATGCTCGATCGCTCGATCGAGCACAGCCTTGGGAGCTACCAGATCGAGGACAAGCTGCTGCAACTGCAGTTCGTGCCTCCGCCGCCGCCCAGCGTGTTGAAGGCGGTCGAGAAGAAGTCTGACAAGGACGTATGGGACAGCGCCAAGAGCCTGGCTCAGAGGGGCAGGCGGCTTTTTGTGTCGGGACAGCAGTACCCGGCCAAACTGGCCGACGCCGACCGGACCATGGTGGCGGCCCTGCAGGAGCTGATCGCCGCGGGCAAGACCATGGACGGCGGCGACGTGGACGAGTGGCGGCAGGTGCTGTCCGACGTTCGGGAGAAGCGCGTTCAGGCCTACCGCGACTGCAAGTTCCGCATCGACCAGGCCGAGAGGCTGAAGCGCTATCGTTATGCCAAGGAAGTTGCCGAGTACGGCATGACGCTGTTCCAGAAGGATGACTGTTGCAGGTGGTATCGGTACAATCTGAACGAAGAAGCTCAGCGTCTCGGACGCAAGGCAAACTAGTGTTTGTAGTTCAGCACGTGGGAGTCAGGCTGTGATTATTCTTGAAGTGAGAAAAGCGAATCGTGTCGTCGAGAAAGTGGAGACAGCTACGTTCGATACGTTGACGGTTGGCTCCAGCGACAAGGCCGATTTGACGATCGACGATCCGACGGCCAGCCGCGAACACCTCCGCGTAACGAGAAAGCGCTCGGGGTTCACGGTGCGGGACCTGGGGAGCAAGAACGGCACGTGGGTCAACGGGCGGCGCGTCAAGGCGGGCAGAGCGCTCAAGATCACCTTTGGCGACTACGTGCGCATCGGCGAGGTCGTCCTCACACTGGTGGAGATTGAGGAGGACAAGACGGCCGTGCAGCAACCCGGGCTGCGCATCCTCAACGGCGCCAGACAGGGGGAAATCATTCCGCTCGAAGAAGGCGAGACGATCGTGGGTCGCGGCAGTGAAGCCGGGCTGGCGCTGGACGAGGCGACCATATCCTCCAAGCACGCTTCGATTCGCCGGGACGAGAAGGGTATCGTTTACGTCAAGGACCTCGGCAGCGAGAACGGCACGAAGGTGAACGGCAAGCCCTGTTTCGAGGGCAAGGTTCTGCACGATGGCGACACCGTCCGTTTCGCGCACGTCGAATGCCGTTTTACGACCGACCTGTCCAAGGGCACCCTGAAGCTGTCGAAGGGGCAGATATGCGTGCTCATTCTGCTGGTGCTGTTTGGAGTTGCGGGTTTCATGCTGACGCATATGAACCGTCCAAAGATGGCGGACGTAATCCTGACCGCGGAGGGGTTTCTGTCGGACGGGCGGTACGAAGCCGCCGTACGGGCTGTCAGGGAAGCGCGCAATCCGATCGGCTCGGCCGACGAGAAAGTCGAGTTGGACCTCCTGTTGCGACGGGCCACGTCTCTCTTGGACGCAGACAAGTTCTATTTCGAGCTGCAGCAGGCGATAACCAACAAGAAGTGGCATACGGTCAACACGATATCGTCCAGGCTGATGAAGCAGCAATCCGCGCTCAGCGTCAACGATGACGAAGCGCGCATTCGAAGCACGCAGGTCAAGAAGTGGTTTTCGGTTACCGAGGCCTACCTGGATGCCGAGCGCAAAGTGGGGCGTGAGGAAATCGCGGAAGCCATGGTGGCGTTTCAGCGAATCAGCATTCCAGAGTCGGAATGGCCGGAGCGGTTCCGGGAACTGAAGGTCAAGGTGAAGCTGGAGAGCGAAGCGCTGGTCATTTACGAAACGGTTCGTCGCAAGCTCAAGGACGGGGATCCCAAGGGTGCGCTGTATGAGCTGGCCAAGCTGCCGAGCGGGATTGAACTGACCAAGAATACGGCGCACCTGCTGCGGGCGACGGCCGACGCGCTCGAGAAGAGTGCAGAGGTCATCGTCAAGGTGGAACAGGCTGCGCGTGACGGTCAGTTTGACTTCGTGCGCGATGCCAACTTTGTCGACAAGAGCGGTGAGCTCGCAGACGTCGCCCAGGGCGCGTTGCGGTCAATTCACTCGGAGTTCAACGACAAGCAGAACAGGGCGCTGGGATTCGCCGGAGTTTACGATGACGTGAAGCAGCGTTTTGCCGTGTGGCGGGGCACGCAGACGCCCCGGATCGATGATCTGTGCGAAAAATGGAGCCTGGCTCTCACGTTTGCGAACAACGGATGCAGCCTGGTGCAGTCGATCCAGATGCTTGTTCAGCAGTTGAACAGCGCCGACATGCGGTGGATGTCCGGCGGCAAGCTGGAACGGGAACTGAAAGGGAACCTGGAGATTCTCGAGCAGAGGCTGGACGATCTGGCGGGCGGCATGCTGGCGGAGGCCGTGAAGCTGCATCAGGGCGGTCAGAGGCGTGATTGCGTGCTGGCCATGAAACTGGCGCTGCAGGCGAGGGCCCACATGGGCGCGATCACGTTCGAGCCTACGTCGAAGAGCAACAAAGACACGCTGGAGATGTTCGAGGCCCGGATCAGGGAAGAAGTCACCCAACTCTACAACGAAGGCTACATGCTGCGTTTCGGGTCGGAGCCGCGACTGCGCAGAATGAAGAAGATCGTTGAGATCGGGCTGCCGGAAGAGGGGTTCGTGGCGGCGGCCAAGAAGGAGTTGGATCAACACGAGCGCACACAGGCGCAGTAATCGGTACGGCCTTGTTCTCCTGACCTCAGACTTTCCCATTTTCTTGATTGATGATGCCCGATTGACGATTGCCGATTTGTGAAGTGCCCCTTCGCAAGACAGCAGGTTATCGACCGAAGAAGAGCAGTTGGCCGGCTGCCGGACGTAGGATCGACAGGTAATCATCCTGAGATGAGCGGTTACCGGTAACTGCCGTTTCCAGGATCATCGGTCAGTCTTGTCCGAACCAACGGGCTCCCCTTCACGGAGTCACAGAGATACGGAGGAGAACCGGAGAAATGTCATCCCCTGAGCCTGGCGTGAACAGGTGGCGGCTGTTTGCGGGACTTGCTCTGGTAGCCTCTCTGCTGCAGGTCCTCCCGTTTGCGTTGAATCCTGTGTCGCATGTCGAGGAGGCTGGGTTGCCTGACGGGATTGAGTTGCTCGCTCCCCACTACGCTCCCACTGACTACGCGAAGGCGCAGGCGTTCAATGCGCCGTTTCTGTGGAGCATGCTGACAAAGAGCGCTACGCGGTTGTTGGCCTTGCTGGCGCTCGTGATGAGCGGACTTGCCGTGCGGGTCGAGCAAAGCGCCGGCGCCACCAGGAAGCGATGGCCGGCACGCCTGCTGTTCCTCGCGGGGTTGAGCGTGACGTTCTACCTGCTCATGTTCCCGTTTCGGTTCTGTAACTACCGTCACTTCCTGGCGTTCGGGCTCAGCGACCTTTCCTTTGCGGGATGGTTGCGGTTGCTGGCCATCACCTATCCGGCCGGCCTGTGCATGTTCCTGCTGAAGTACACCTTGGTATTCTGCATGGTGCGCATCTTCAGGGAACGGTGGTGGGTGGCGGCCGCTGTCGTCATTTTCCTGACGTTCGGCATCATCCCCGAGTTCTTCAAGAATCGCCCGATTCACCCCGAATGGGAGCTGTCGACGTTGCCGGCGGGCGACCATCGCGAGGCGATGGCCGTCGTCGCCGGAAAGGCGGGAGTGGAGCTCGAATACATGCTGGAAGGCCGCAGCAAGCGCGAGAAGACGGCCAACATGATGTTCTGTGGCCACGCTGCGCGCAAGTACGTCGTCCTGACCGACACCTTTCTGGAGCAGTTTTCCCCCGCGGAGGCGGCGGTGGCGCTGGCGCACGAGCTGGGGCACGAACGCCGGTACGTGCGCTTCCTCATGCCCTGCAAGCTGCTGGGCCTGTTCGGCTTGGTAGTAACTCTGCGCTTCGCGCACGCCGTGGCGAGACCCGGCAAGCGCAAGTCGCCCGCGGATCTGCAGGTGTTGCCCGTTGTCATGCTCTGTACGATGCTCGTAGGCACGGTGCTTGGTCCTCTCGGGAGCTTCATGTCGCGTCACGACGAGCGTATGGCCGACCGCTACGCCCTTGAGCTCACGCGCGATCCGGACAGCTTCACCAGCCTGCTGGCCAAGGGCGCAAGGGTCAACCTCGAACCGATACACGCCCCCGCCTGGTACCGCTGCCTCTTCCAAGGCCACCCCTCGGTACTGGAGAGAGTCAGAATGGCGCGTGATTGGGAACAACCGGAATGAAGCGGTTGACTTGGATAGCCCTCTGTGGCGTCTTGTGTATTGCCGCTGCTCTGGATTGGAGCGGCGGGGCCGACGCAACGCGCCCTGAGCCAGTCGGAGTACGGACCGCCGGTTCCCCCTCGAACGTTCTGGTTCGCATCGAACAGGGCAGGTACGGCGACATTCGCCTGTTCTGGACCAACGAATGGGAGACGATGTCGTACAGCATCTGGTCGTGCGAGGACATCGTCACGGGGTGTTGGTGGCGCGAGACCGTCTCGACCTCCCACTATCCAGTCGTGGAGTGGGAGGACTACGTGTCGTATTCGCCAAGGAAATTCTATCGTGTTCGTGGGGCGAAGAACCACGCGCCTGTTGCGTTGGCGGATGCGGTGTCTACGGACGAGGACGTGCCGGTGGCCATCCGACTGGCTGGACGCGACCCGGAAGGCGCGCGGCTGACATACTTGGTGACGACCAACCCCTCTCACGGCAGCCTCACCGGAACGGCCCCGGCTTTGACCTATGCGCCGGCCGAGGACTACCACGGCGACGACTGCCTGGCTTTTTGGGTCAACGACGGCGAGGAGCGCAGTGCCGAGGCCGTTGTCGACTTGTACGTCGTGTCCGTCAATGACCGGCCCTGCATCTCGTCGTTTGCCCCGACGTCGGGCGCAGTAAACGCCGTCTACACCTATGACGTTGAGGCTGACGATCCCGACGGCGAGGAATCTCTGGCGTACCGGCTTGGGATTCATCCCGCGGACATGACCGTCAACACCGGGACGGGGCTGATCGAGTGGACGCCCGCCGACGGCCAGACGGGCGCGCATCCGGTTGTTGTGATCGTCGAAGACGGGTACGGCGCCGCGGACACCCAGTCTTTCGTGGTTGTTGTCTCGGGCGCCACCGCGGTCACCGGCGACTACGTCAGGCCGCTTGTCACCCTCGGTGCGGATACCGTGAAGACGAATGCCGGGGAGACGCTTCTGTTTGCGGTAACGGCTACGGACAACGTGGGCGTTGCTTCGACGTGCCTGACGGTTGACGGGATGCCGCTCACGCTTGACGGAGACGGGACGGCGGCCTATTCGTCACCAACCGCCGGTGTGTTTACGGCCGTTGCGACCGCGCTTGACGCCGCGGGGAACGAAGGACGTGACAGCGTAGAGGTCCGGTTCATTGTGCCGGGGGACTCCTCCGATCCTCTTGTCGACATCTTGTTGCCGGAGACCTACGCTGAAATCACCGTCCCGACCAACGTCATCGGCACCGCGTCCGACGCCAACTTTGTTCGCTACGTTTTGGAGTACTCGCCGAAAGGAGAGGATGCATTCGTCAGGTTCGCCGAGGGCGCGACGTCCGTCACGGACAACGTGCTCGGACGACTGGATCCGACGGTGCTTCGCAACGGAGTCTACGAGCTGCGCCTCACGGCGGAAGATGTAGCGGGCAACAGCGCCTCCACGACGGTGACGGCCGAGCTGACGGGGCAGCGCAAGGTCGGCAACTTCACCATGAGCTTCACCGACCTTGCCATCCCCATGGCGGGGATTCCCATCACGATTATCCGCACGTATGACAGCCGCGTAAAGACGAAAGGGGATTTCGGCGTGGGCTGGACGCTGGCCGTGAAGGATATTGAGTTGAGTCAGAGCTGCACGATGGGAGAGCACTGGCAGCAGACCAAGAGCGGGGGGATTTTCGGCTCGTATTTCTTGTCTCCAACCCAGCCCCACGTCGTGACGGTTCGCTTCGCGGATGGACGTGTAGAGCGTTTCAACATGAGCGTGGACCCCCAGCAGCAACAACTCGTGCCGATTACGCATGTCAGCGTTTCTTTCACCGCCGGTCCGGGCACCCTGTCCACTCTCACGGCGTTGGCCGAGGACTACCTGAAGGTGATGGGCGCCGCCGGTCCGGCCGAGCTGGTGGATCACGTCTGGTTAACGACATATGATCCGGAACGCTTCAGCCTGACGGCTTCCGACGGCACGGTCTATGTCATCAGCGAAGCCTCCGGTCTTGAGACCATCACGGAGCCGAACGGCAACAGGATTACGTTCACGCACGACGGGATGACGCACTCGGCGGGCAAGAGCGTGGCTTTCGAGCGCGACGCCGAGGGGCGTATCACCACGATCACCGACCCGATGGGCCACGTCATCCGCTACGAGTACGACGGCTATGGCGACCTGGTGGCCGTGACCGATCAGGAAGGTCATACAACCCGTTTCACATACAATGCCACGCACGGTCTACTCGACATCGTCGACCCGCTCGGCCGTGTGCCGGCGAGGAACGAATATGACGACGACGGCCGGTTGGTCGCCATGATCGATGCCGAAGGCAACCGCACGGAATTAACCCACAACGAAGGCACGCGGCAGGAGGTGGTGAAGGACCGATCGGGTCACTTGACCGTGTATGAATACGATGACGGGGGCAACGTTCTTGCCGAGACCGATGCACTGGGACATCGAACGGCCTACACGTACGACGACCGGGGCAATAGGCTTTCCACCGTGTCCCATCTTGGCAATGCGAGCAGCAACACGTATGACGGTGCGGGCAACCGGCTCAGCACAACCGATCCGTTGGGGAATACAAGGACCTTCGCTTACGATTCCCGTGGAAAGCTCACGAAGGAGACCGATCCCCTCGGCAATGAAACGACCTTCACTTACGACTCCAATGGCAACGAGATCCGCGAGGTCGATCCGCTCGGCCACGTGACGAGCAACCGCTATGACAGTGCGGGGAATCGGCTCAGCACAACCGATCCGCTTCGGAATACAACGACTTTTGCGTACGACGCCAGCGGCAATCTGGTGAGGGAGACAGATCCCTTGGACGACGTCACAACGCACGCCTATGATGCCAACGGGAACCGTCTCACAACCACGTCCTCCCGAACGACGTCGACCGGTGTGGTGTCCGTTGTCTGGCGCTACAGATATGACGGCGACAATCGCCGTACGGAGACTGTCGATCCCTGCGGGCATACGCGACGGACCGAGTATGATTTCAGGGGCAAGAAGAGCGCCGTCGTGGACGAGCTGGGGCACAGGACGGAGTATGAATACGACGGCAAAGGCAACCTGTTGCGTGTCGCCTATCCCGACGGCACGGCAGAGAGCCACGTTCATGACCGCGAAGACCGACGGGTGGCGGTCAGCAACCGTGCCGGTCGTGTGACCCGGTTCGAGTACGATATCGTAGGGAGGCCGGTCAAGAGGGTGCACGCGGACGGTACTTTCACGGAACTCGAGTATGACGCAGACGGGAGGCTTGTCCGTTTCATCGACGAACGGGGGAACGCCACGACCTATGCCTATGACCCGGCCGGACGGAATACCCGCGTGACGGACGCGCTCGGCGACGTGACGCTTCACGAATATGACGCATACGGCAACCGTGTTCGAATGGCAGACGCGAACAGCAATGCAGTCGACTATGTCTATGATGCCCTCGGGCGGCAGACGGCGACGATGTTTGCCGACGGCACGTGGGTCTCCAACGTCTATGATGCGGCAGGGAATCGCATCTCAGCAATCGACCAGGCGGGACATGCCACGCACTTCGAGTATGATGCCCTGGGTCGGTTGATCTGCGTAACCGACGCCCTCGGCAACGTGACAAGCAATGCGTACGACGAAGCGGGCAATCGAGTTTCTCAGACCGACGCGAACGGGAACACGACGACATTCGAATACGACAACCTGGGACGCCGAACGAAACGAACGCTTCCCCTCGGGATGTCGGAGAGTTGGACCTATGATGCTGCCGGACGCGTAGTCGCACATACGGATTTCAATGGGGACACGACCACTTGTCGATATGGTGCGATGGGGCGACTGGTTGAGCGGCAGTTCCCGGGGGGGGCGGAAACGTATACCCATACGGATGTCGGCAAACGGGCGACCGTCGTGGATTCCCGCGGCACAACCACGTTCACGTATGATTCCC
Organism: uncultured Victivallales bacterium; assembly: GCA_964555035.1. Lineage (GTDB taxonomy): Bacteria > Verrucomicrobiota > Kiritimatiellia > UBA8416 > CAYOBW01 > CAZKRK01. Next base: position 24,085 of record CAZKRK010000024.1, read on the forward strand.
GTGACCGTCTGCTGACGCGAACGGACCCCGGCGGGAGTAGCATCGCGTACACTTGGAACGCGGTCGGCAATGTGGCGAGCGTGACGGCTCCCGGCGGGGCGACCACCAACGCGTACGACGCGCTCTGTCGGTTGCAGAGCGTAACCGGTCCGGAGGGGACGGTCACGACGTATGCCTATGACAACGTAGGAAACCGCCGTCGTGTAACCTATCCTAACGGAACCGTGGCCGAGTATTCCTACGACGCGTTGAACCGGTTGACCAACCTCGTCAATCGGACGGGTGGTGGGAGTGTCATTTCGTCGTATGCGTATACTCTCGGCCCGGTGGGGAATCGCATCGCCGTCACGGAATACGCGGGAAGAACCGTCCGCTACGCGTACGACGCCACGCACAAACTGATCGAGGAGGGAATCACCGCGGCTACCGGCGGTTTGTCGAGGGTGACATACACGTACGATGCCGTCGGGAACCGGCTGACGAAATCCGTCGACGGTGTCACCAACTCCTACACCTACGACGCGAACGATCGTTTGTTGAGCGAGAAAGGGGTCACGTATTCCTATGATGCGAACGGCAACACCATCACAAAGTCCAATGCCACTGAACAGATCGACTACACGTATGATGGGCTGAACCGCATGACGCAGGCGGAGGTCCGCGGTGCCGCAGGATCTCCCATGGTTGCATACGTCTACGACGTGGACGGCAACCGTGTACGGAGAACTGTGGACGGCACTAACGTAACGACCTATGTCGTGGACCGTAACAGGCGCTTTGCCCAGGTGCTGGAGGAACGGGACGGCACAGGGGGGCTGCTTGCACAGTACGTCTACGGGGACGACTTGATCAGTCAGAAACGCGGCGGCGCCACGCGGTACTATCACTATGACGGGCAGATGTCGACGCGCGCACTCAGCGATGCCTCGGCGGCCGTGGTAGATGCCTACACGTTTGATGCTTTCGGTTTGCTTCTGGAGCGCACGGGCGTAACGCAGAACGACTACTTGTACACCGGTGAGCAGTACGATCCCAACGTGGGTTTTTACTATCTGCGGGCCAGGTACTACAATCAGGACACGGGGCGTTTCTTGACCCACGACCCCGCGGAAGGGAGCATTTTCGAGCCCGCCACTCTCCATCGGTATCTCTATGCCGGGGCGGATCCGGTGAGCTGCATCGACCCGAGCGGCGAGTTCTTCACGCTGATAGAGATCAGCATGAGCCTGACGATCGAGAGCATCATTCAGAGCTATCATTTGATGCTGTTCAAGTCCGTCCTGGCCACGATTGTGGTGGCTGAATTCGTTCTGGAGCCGGGGTATGAACTGAAATGGAAATGCCTAGATCTCATCATGGCGGGATACGGTGATCAGGGGGCATGGGAAGCTTTCGAGGGGGCACGCCAGCAGATTGCGATTGGCTACAGCATGCTGGCGGGATCTATTGCCAATAGCATGAGTGGATTCCTGGGAGGTATTGCCAATCCCATCGAACTCACGATCAAGCACTACGACTCCGCCCTCAATCTGTTGGCCAAAGTGAATCTGAAGGACGTACAGAAACTGAAAGACGCCATTGATCTCTCAAAGCAGCTCGTCAAGGAAGGAATCGGAGGAAACAAGCTCGCCGACAGAACCTGGTTCGCAAAGATGGCACTGAAGATCATCGAGTTGTTGTGAGGTGGTGCGATCCAAATCAAACAACGGCAAAAATCGCAGGTGCGAGACAGGAAAAACGGATGAATGACCGAACAGGGAGCCAACGGATGGGACGCCGAAGTGTCGGCGCTGTGTTTGCTTGTACTGTTGTTCTTGCGGGCGGTCTCTGCCGCGGTCCGTTCTGTGTCGCGAGTCAGCTTCGCTTGACAAACGACCCCGAGGATTCATTCACCCCCGACGTGGCCGTCGGTTCGGACGGGAGCTCGCACGTCGTCTGGAAGGCGGACAGTAGGGTCTACTACATGCGGGTCGGTGGTGACGGCACGCTCATCCAGGACAAGCGAGAGCTGTATGGGACGGTCCCGGTCGCCGCGCCACGGATCGCGGTTGACAGCGCCGGCCATGCCCACGTGGTGTGCATGGCGGTCGGCTGGCCGGCCTTCATCTACGTCGAGGTCGACGCAAACGGGAACAAGCTGTACCACAAAGCGGTGACGGTCGCTTTTACGCACACAGTTGGAACCACCGACCACCAGTACAACTGGCCAAGTGTCGCCATGGATCCGACAACGGACCTTCCCGTCGTCATTGCTGACCACCACTTCACTCTGCTTGGCGTTCCGGACTACTACTTCGAACAGGTTACGGCGGTCCGGTTGGACGGCAACGGGGGTTCACTCGGCAGCGAGCACATGTATAGCCGGCACACAGCGGGGACTCCCGAGTACCAGGCGGATTTCCCGGACGTGACGGTGGACGACAACGGTCGTGTCCATGCCGCATGGACGTGCCGGGAGAGTGACGGCAAGTATCGCATTCGCTGCCGCTACTGGGATGAAGGAGGTGAGCGGACTATTTCGGATGTTCCTGTGGACGCAAACAGCAGGGTGTCCATGTGCAGCACGGACGGCAGAGTGCACGTCGCCTGGACGGGGACAGCCGGCATCTACTACACGCGTCTCGCAAGTGCGGGGTTGACCGAAGTGAATGACACGCTCGTCTCTTCGCCGGGCGCGGCCGTGTCTGGTGCGCCGGACATCTGCGGGGGCAAGGGTATTCACGTCGTGTGGCCGGACGTGAGAAACGGGAACAGAGATGTCTATTACCGTGCCCTGAGTTGCGGCGAGTGGCAGGATGAATTCCAACTGACTACTAACAGCGCCGCCTCATTCAATCCCCGCGTCGATGCAGGCGCCGACGGGTTGCCCTGGGTGGTATGGCAGGATGCCGAGTACGGCAACTACGAGATCCTCAGGGACTCGCCGTACGCCCTGCTTCTCGGGGCGCTCACCGAGAACGATCAAGTCAAGACACCGGAAACGGTATGGGATTTCAGAGCCGAGGTAACGGATTTCACGGGTCGTCCGGTCGAAGGCGTGCCGTTGCTGTTTATGGTGACTCAAGCGCCTGCCGATGCATGGGAATACACGTTTGCCACGGATGGCGTGGCGCGTGCCGTAGAGGTGCTGACGACTTCAGACGGCACGGCAACCGCAAGACTGTGGCCCGACCTCGGGGCCGCGGGGGCGCGCACAAACGCGGTGGGCGAGCACTACGGAACTTACCGGGTCAGAGTTGAGTCGGCTGACGGCACGATTCTCGCCCCGCCGCTGCTCGAGTTCTCCGGTGTCGCCAATTACCCGCCTGTCTTTGTCGGCCCGGTGGCGGGTGTCCGCCCCACTCACGTTCAGTCCGTCTATCCCGGGATGAAATCATACTCCGCGGTGGCGGTAGCCGATAAGGACCTGCTGGCGGGGGACTACGAAGATCTCAAGTGGTCGCTCTTCGCACCGACGGGGGGCAAGATCAGCGTGACCATGTACGATAGGGACTCTGCGTTCGAACCCGGACGCGTTGGCCGTCTCTTCATGGTTGACGTGGACGACGACACACCCGTTGGCTGGACTGAGACAAAAACAGTCAGCGTGAAAGAGAACGGATTGGCTCCGTCTCCGGTCAACATGTTGTCACTGGTCTTCAACGTGAAGGACGGAGATGAGTGGAGGCGCGAGGCGAAGAAAGAGCCCATTGGCGAGATCCTGGATCGCATCGGCTTCGTGCTGCAGCCTATCGAGATCCTGCCTGAACCTCCTCCTGGTGTAATTGCCACACTGTACGAACTGTATGGATTGCCTCCCGGGGCTACATTCGACGTTCACGTAGGTCAGTCGGGCGCGCTCGAGCCGGTTCTCCGGTGGACACCCGCCATTGGCCAGGGCGGAGTGTATTCGCTTACGTTCCGTATGCAGGGGGTGCCGGCCTCGCCGATGCGTGCACTGCCCCGGCTCTCCACGACGTATGAGCAAGAGGTCAGGCTCACCGTTCTGGAACTACCCCAGGACGAGCCCGACAGTGATGGCGACGGTTTGGTCGATGTCGCCGAGCTACTCCTTGGCAGCAGCACGACAGACCCTGATTCCGACGACGACGGCATGTCTGACGGGGCTGAGTACGCCGCGGACACCGATCCCATCAACCCGACCTCGCGTCTCGCCGTCACGGGCATTTCAAGCGAAAGCAACGGCCTGTGGATTTCGTGGCGTGGCGGCGTCTGGGCTACCCAGTTCATCGAACGGCTCGCGGACACGACGCCGACGGGAAAGGCATGGATTACTGTTCACACCAATTTCCCGCCCACGCACGCCACGACGGGCGTGTTGGATACAACCGCCTCACACGGGGTTTCCTTTTACAGAATCAAAGCGAAGCGTTGACCTGTGCCGGAAGTACCAGCGGCAGGGGTGGTAGAGAAGCAGGAGTCCGAGAAGCCATACCGCATACGTTGTGCCGAGTCCGAACCTCCCCGTTCCCGTGAAGAAACACGGGATGAGTCCGTATACCGGCAGGTGCAGGCAGTAGAAGAAGAGGGGTGCCCGTCCGAAGACCTGCAGAGGGCTCGTGAGTGTCCGAAGACGCCCTTGTCCCCGCCCGGCCCACAGGCAAAGGGATAGAAGAAGGAACATCAGGGAAAAGGTGAAGACGAGGAATGCCAGGCTCGGCGGGTACTTGGAGAGGGTCAGGAACCCCTGGAGGGTGAAGCTCTCCCATATGATGCGATTGCCGTAACCGTTGCAGGCACGAACCAGTAGAAAGATTAGAGAGAAGCCGACTCCCGCATGGAAACAGGGCTTGGCAAGGGCGGAAGGCTTCTTGCGCGCCCCGCCAAGGAACCAGCGTCCCGCCAGGTACCCGAAGAGCACCACGCCAAACCACGGAATGACCGGATAGATACAGGCAATGGGAGCGTCCGAGGCCGTGCCGGGATCCCAGATCGCGATGGCGAAAGCGCGCAGCAAGCCGCTTCCATGTCCTGAGCTCGACAAGAAACGATAGAAGAAGGGCGGCAGGAGAAAACTCAGCAACACGACCGCTATGAGGACGACGCTGCCGAGTCGTCTCAGAAGGGCCACAAGAGCAATGCCGGCGCCGATGGCGAAAAGCACATCCAGAAAGAAGATCGCTTTCCACCGAAGATGCAGAACGGGAGCGGGCATAAAGGCGAAGTTCACCACGGTGAACTGCAGCAGAAGCAGAACAAGAACCCGCGCCAGCAGGTGTCCGTCAATCCGACGGGCGGTCTCTCCCCGGCGTTCCCGCCTCGATACGGACAGGGCGAGCGCAAAACCGGCCAGCCACATGAACGTCGTCGGGGTGAAATGCGCGGACAGGCGCGTCAGCATCTGGAGAAGTCCATTGTACCGCGGCACGTATCCCCCCAGGCCCTCGTTTGCCGAGCGGCCCCCGTTCCAGAAATAGGATGCATGGTCGAGCGCCATGACGACCATGACTACTCCCCTTGCCGAATCGACGGCAGGATAGCGTCCGCGCGTCCGCTGCGCGACGTCATCGCCGGGACCGTTCTCCGCTTTTGTCATACATCCGCACTCCGGCATTGCATTCTTCTCTGTTGCCTCTATAGTGCTTCTCCAAGGTGCCCCGGACCAGAACAATCTTTGCCACGTAAACTTGCGACGACTGTGTTTCTCTACTTCTACCATCTTTGGCTGTGGGGATCGATTGCCATTCTGGCGCGGTTGCATCTCCTCGCCTATGTCAGCGATCCTTTGCCCGAATCCCTGATCTTCCTTTCGGCTCTTCTGGGCACGTTCGCCGGGTTTCTGCCCGTGAGGGCTTCCCGCCGACGTATTGTTTTCCGCCTGGTGGCGGGGTGCGCTCTCTTGACTGGTTCGGCCGCGATTGTGTTGGCGGCAACCGGACCCTCTTCCGCCTTTTGGGTGTGCTTCTTCCGCGAGGGTGTCACCCCGCGGCTCTGCGTCTGTTGCGCCTTCGTCCTTCTGTGTCAATCGAGTGTCTCTCTGAAGCATGCCGGCACGATGTGCGAACGATTCCAATCACATCCGCTCAAGGCCATGCTTTCTTCGCTGTGCGGGGCTTTCACCGGGATCTTCTATGCGTTGGTCCTGTCGCATTTGCTTGAGGGCGCGGCCATCCCCGCGGTCGTCCTCGGCGGGCATCTCGCCATTGCGCTGTGGGGAAAGACCTCCCCCCCGCCGGCCGTGGCGCGATCTTGCTCAATCGGGGCTGGAGCAGGAGTATGGTTCCTTCTGGGGCTCTCTCTCCCACTTCTGAAGACGTATTGGGACAGGACGGCGCCTTCCTACCTGTTGCAGCATGTCTATGTCCGGGAGATCTCGCTGCTTTGCGCGCTGTTCTTCATGACGCTGGGCGTGACACGGTGCAGTTCCGTTTCGCGCGAGAAGACGCTGCCCGTCGTCTCGTCTCAGTGGCTCGTGTTTTTGCTGGTGCTTGCCGTCTGCCAGAGTGTCTGTTGGGTTCGCGGTTTCGCCAAGCTGTCGTCGTACCTGGATCCGTGGATGAGCAAACTGGGCACCGGCTCCCTCTTCGTTTTGAAGGTGGTAGAGGGGGTCATCGCTCTGGGGCCGTGCAGCTTTCTCCTGGGGATGTTGCTGTTTCGTCTTCTGGACTCCTCGCGGGATTCTCGTCGCGTACCATCTCACTCGATATGCTTCCTTGGCGGGTCCGCGGTGGGTCTGAGTATGCTGTCCTGCTTCTTCGTGCCCGCGAGAATCCTGACCCTGGCTGTCGCTGCTCTGCTCCTGGCTGCACTCGGTCTGCTTTTTGTTCCGCGCGAAGGGGGCCGGTCTCTCCGTCGTTGCATGTCGATGATTCTGGTTTCGTTTTTTGTGGCATTGGTTTCCGGTGTGCATGTGCCGAGCATCTCCCTGGGGGATCGGGAGACGCGCCTCGCCGAAACGATGTCTCACTTCTTCACGCTCGGAAAGACGTCCTCGGGAGGTGACCTCCTTTGCCGGAGCGGCGAGGCTTTCTCTGTTGAGGAGGGGTTGTTCTCCAGCATGGAAGGGGCCGTAGGTTCCCTGGTGGCGCACGCTTCCCGCAAGGACTTGGGGACTCCGGTGAGGTTTTACCCCCAGACGGGAGCGATATCCGCGGCAATCCCCTTGCCGTCCGTTGCCGACGGGGTTGCGCTGAGTGCAGACCGCTCTTTCCCGCTCTCTTCCGAAACGGGATCCAGTCTCGGCCTCATTGACCTGCACTTCACCTTTCCTCTGTCGCCTTATGACAAGGTCTATCTCTCTGAAGCATTCTACCGTCTTGCAAGTTCGCGCTTGCAGGAAAAGGGACTTCTCCATCAGCGCGCACCGAGCTCCGCCCTCGAATCCGCCTGTCGAACGGCGAGGAAAGTGTTCCCCTATGTTTTGTGTTTTGCCGTGTCCGGAGAGTACGCGCACCTGATTGCCGGCAGGGAGCCGATTGAAGTCCTTGACACGGCGTTCGAGCGGAACGTTATGGACTCTGCGCCTCGTGCGAGCCTTTGCGAACAGCTTGGCATTCAGACCGCCGATGATTTGAGGACCATTCTGGGCAACGACCCGGACTGGCAATCGCCGGCCGACGATGGACGCGGATGAGCAGATGGGGATAGCAGGTCGGAGATGAAGAAAGGTCACCACATTCTCGCATTCCTGGCATTCCTCTCAGGCTGTTGCGGTCTGGCTTACGAGGTGCTCTACAACCGTATCCTGTCCAACGTCTTTGGCGATGCCTTTTCCGTGAGTTTTGCGATTCTCGCGACCTTTCTCCTTGGCATTGCCGTCGGCTATCTCCTTGCACGCTTCCTGAAGCGGTGGCTGTTCGCCATCGAGATCGGCATCGGCCTCTACAGCATGGGCACGATGTGGCTGATCCTGAAGACGGAGAGCTTCGCCTCCGACATGTTTCTCGGGCTCTTTCCTATTCTCCCCGGAACGAGTCTGTTGTATTCGACGATCTTCCTGCTCCCGCCTGCGATACTGATCGGTACGAGCATACCGATTCTCTCGCGCTACATGTCGGCAAGCCGTCGGGACAAGCCCTTCGACATCACCTATATCCTGTACAATTTCGGTGCGGGAGCGACCGTACTCCTCATCGAATTTCTTATCCTTCAATACTGGCCGGTTTCCCGAGCGGTTGCGCTTTTCGGGACGGTCAATATCGTTGTCGGCATCTGCCTGTTTGGTTTGAGGCGCATCTACCGGGAGGAGACCGTCCACCGCATTGACTTCTCCGTTCTCCCCGCCGGCAAGATGACTGCTCTCTTCATCTTTTCCGCCGCGAGCGCTTCCTACCAGCTCTTGCTTCTGAAGATGGCGACGTTTGTTTTCGGGCCTTTCAGGGAGAACTTCAGTCTGACGGTGTTCACGGCGATCCTGGCCATCGCCTTGGGCACCTGTCTTCAGAGCAGACGTCCCGTCTCTTTTCGGACCATTATCCATGCGGCGGCCGTGACCATCTTCCTCGAAATGGCACTTTTCAAGGCAAGTGTGTTATTCCTCGCGTATGCGATGGGGGCTACCGCGGATTCGGTTGCTCTTGCGCTGGCGATCAAGGTTGTCTGGGTCGTCGCCTGGGGAGTTCCTCTCCTGTTTTTCGGCATGAGTGTGCCGGTAATTCTGCACGAGATTTCTTATCGTCACGTTGAGAACGCTTCCGGGCTTGTTCTCTTTCTGGCATCGGCGGGAAACGTCTCCGGATACATCCTCATGTTCTTCCTGATACACCCGCTCTTTCCGTACGGAACGATGTTCGTCTTCCTGGGAGTGCTCGCGCTACTGGCCTCCTTCGCCGGCCGCATCATGGACCTGAAGAGATGGTCAGTCTGCCTCCTGTTGGTCCCCCTGGCCTTGCTGGCATGGGACGAGAAGCTCTTCTATCTTTCGCACACACACTTCAGGAATGTCCCGGGTTTTGCCGGCGCCTACGGGAGTATGGAAGAGGTCGAGCCGTTCAGTGCACGGAATCAGACGCTTGCTGTTGTGCGTCTGAAGAGCGGTGCGGAGTACTTCTTCATCGACGGATACACCAGCATCGTACTCAGGAATCATGTCGAGAAGGTCGTAGGAACAGTACCCCGCGTTCTGCAACCGAAGGCCAGTTCCGCGCTTGTGCTGGGGTTGGGCTCCGGCAACACCGCCGGTGCATCCAGCCGCGCGTTCGCCGACCTTGACGTGGTCGAAATCAACCCCGCCGTTGTCGAAAACCAGCCGCGGTTTGCCGAGTTCAACAACGATGTGCATGTGCGGGAACACGTGCGGATCCTCACCGAGGACGGCGTCATCTTCATGAAGCAGACGGGCAAGTCGTACGATGTCGTCGTCAACACGGTTACCTCGCCTTTGTACTTCAGTTCGTCAAAGCTCTACACCAGGGACTTCCTCAAAATCGTGGAGAAACGGCTGAACAGGAACGGTGTGTACTACACCTGGTTTGACGGCAGATGCGGAGACACGGGATCGCGTATCTTGATCAAGACAATCCTGTCCGTCTTCCGGCACGTGGGACTCGTCTCGCTGAGGGATTCCTACTTCCTTGTCTTTGCTTCCAACGAACCGTTGCCTGTTCGGGTACGGAAGGACCGCGCACTTCTGGCCAACCTGCGGGAGATCGCCGAGAGTCCGTACTCTCTCGACTTCTGCGTGTTGACACGGGACATCCGTACCGATAGTACGGAGCGCTTCGTCGCAGGCGCCCCCATACACACTCTTGACTATCCCACCCTGGAGTACGCGATGGCCCGTCTGCCTCCCGTGCCGAAATTCGAGGAGACCAAGCAATGGATCCGCTCGGTCATGTCCGCGGAAGAGGATCCCCTTACGGGGGAGCGCCACTCCCGGGAAGAGCAGAGGATGAAGTACCTCTACCAGAGCGTGTATCTCCCCAGCCTGGCGCCGGATACCGCTGAAGGGGTCTCCATGGATGCCGAGCTTGTCGAACGGGCGGACTACTTGCGGGCGTTCCGGGCAATCGAGAACCGCATGAGCAAGAAGGCCCCCTTTGCGCGTTATCTGAAGACCAGGAGGGACGAAGACCGGGAGGGAATCCTCCGTTTGCTCTCGGAGACGGAAGTAGAGTACCCGGAGCTCCCGTCCGCGGACGCATGGATTCGGTCAGGGGATTTTTCAGAAGGCTTGAAGGTCTTGAAGCCGTTTCTCTTGAGGCACTACGACGATGCTTGCGCGCACGCGCTTGCCGGCTTCTGTCTAGTGAAGACGGGGGAAGTGGAAAGGGGCATGGGGCACCTGCGGGCAGCCCTGAGATTGAATCCGGGACTGGACCGGTTCAGACTGTTTCTCGCAAGTGTCTGCCTGCTCGAACGGAAGGACGACGAAGCAGCTCGTCAGTATCTGTCCTTCTTCAAGGACCGCACGCTCGCGTTGCCGCTCGCACGGAAGGTCGTGGCCCTCAACTACGCGCTTGATTCTCCCCTGGAATTGGACGGACCGGAGTTCAAGCGCCTCGCGTCCATGGCGGACGACCCGCCCGTCCCGGGACTGCCGGACTATGATTTCATCTCCTTCGATGTTGTCTTCGCCATGACGCGGTGAGCCGGGAACACGATCCCCTTTCACCACGAGCTTTGGTGGCGCCAATCTGCCGGGCACGGGTGAAGAGATGCGGTGCACGAACGCCACTCCGACGTTTCCCGAGTCCACACAGTAGCAGTTGCCGAGAACGACCGCATGCCCACCCATTGCCAGGCCGCGAAACCAACGCGTTGAGACCTCCACGATCGGGTTGATGCTCCTTGAATTCGCTGGTACTGGGTCACTTCGCCTCTGCTGTTCCCGTTTCGGAGGTACCAGGAAACACTTGCGCAAGCTCATGAAATATGATGCATTATTCATGAACACAGAGATGGAGAGGTGCACTATGGCGGTACTGCAAGTTCGCAACATGGCTGACGACCTTTATGGAGCGCTCGGCAGAAGGGCGGCTCTGGACAACCGGTCAATCAGTCAGGAGGTGATAGAGATCATCAAGAAGTACCTGGCCACGCCACGAAACGTCCCCGCTGCTGATGAGGAAGCACTCCGCATGGCGGGGTCTTGGGGTGATTCAAAGCCCGCCGAGGAAATCGTGGCCACGATTCGCAAGGAGCGTTCAACTCAGCGCTTCGAGAAGGGATTCTGATGTATCTACTCGATACGGACACGTTTATATACTTCCTCAAGGGCAACGAATCCGTTGTCGATAACTTCAAGGCGTGTATGGACGAACCGAAGGCAATCTCTGTCGTAACCTACGGGGAACTGATCTACGGCTGCCGGAAATCGGAACGGGTCGCCGAAAATCTGGCCAAGGTCCATCGTCTCGCGGAGCTCTATCCCATTATCGACATTACCCGCTCCGTGATGGATAGCTTCGGGGAAATCAAAGCGCAGCTCTCCACTGCTGGAACTACAGTTGACGATTTCGACCTCCTGATCGGATGCACCGCTCTGGCCCTCAACTACACGGTCGTCACCAGTAATACGAAGCACTACGAGAAGATCCCCGGTCTCAAGGTCGTGAACTGGGCCTGACGGAGGGAGGTCGTTCCTGGCTCAAGATGCTGCGGTAGTGGGCGTGGGACAGTGCCAGCCACATTGGTAAAGCGCTGACCCACATGGGGTTGAATTTTTCTTCTGAACGTGAAACGCATGTTGTGTTTCCATCACTCGCATGAAAGCGCAAGAAGCATGGCGGGGGTACGCGGATGCAGAAGCCCTCGCCCGAGTGACGGTCAGGCTTTGCGAGCCTGAAGAGCGTGAGAAGTGGGACGCAGTCATGCATAAGGGAACGAGAGAGGACAAGTAGTCGCGCGAGAGCTTGGCAGCATGCGACATAACAAAAGCGTAATTTCAACGATTTATAGATGTACTGTTCGGAATTCTACTGGTGGGGGCTCCTTACCCAACTAAAGAACTTCTTCCAGTCTCACCACTCGCCAACAGGCGAGCCCCCGCGCGAG
>CAZKRK010000025.1:0-8236 GCA_964555035.1 uncultured Victivallales bacterium
CTCGTAGTGAGCCACGCAGCCCGAGACGCAACGCGGATCGACGCGGAGTGGCGTGAACCGGTTGGAGCACGCTACGCGCCGACACTCGCAAGCGGCCCATGACCTTTTGATACAGCCCCGTGGGAGGCGCCGCGATTCACCTCTCCCCTCGGGGGAGAGGTCGGCGAGCGGAGCGAGCCGGGTGAGGGGCGGAACCGCGCGGGAAAACCGCTCGCGTTGCGCTTGACACGGCGACGGCAAATGCGGAATCATCCTGGCCTTTTTGCGGGTGGACTGGGGAGCCGCCAGGCACGGACGGACAGCGAGTTTCGGGTGAGAAGCACTAAGTTGTTGGCGCTAAATCGGTTCCTTCTGTCGACGTCACCGCCATTCCGGTGGACGGTGTGCGGCGTGTACACGGTGTTTGTAACGATCATGTCCGTGCGGCCGACGGCGCCTCTGCTGCCGCGGTCGCCGTTTGACCACTTTGACAAGGTAGCGCACTTCGCGGCGTATGGGCTCTATGCGGCGTTGCTCCTGTGGACAGCGCCCTTCCGACCAGACACGAAGTGGCGGTGGTTTTCGATAACAGTTGCATTCTGCGGCATGTATGGGATCGTAATGGAAATTCTGCAGGCCACCATATCGGGTGGCGCAAGAACCGGATCGGTAGCCGACGCGGCGGCCAACGCGGCGGGGGCCGTCTGCGCCGCCGCCGTGGCCGTATCGAAACCGGACCTGTTTGTAGACGGTGTGGGCGAGCATTTGGAGACGGAGTCATGAAGCTATTCGTTCCGGGACGTATCTGCCTGTTCGGCGAGCACAGCGATTGGGCCGGCGGCTACCGGCGCACGAACGCCGACATCGAGAAGGGCTACGCAATCATCTCGGGCACCAACCAGGGGCTCTACGCCGAGGTCAACACCCACCCCTCGAAGCTGATCATCAGGGCCACGCTGGAAGACGGCACGCGCACGGAGCCTTTCGAGATCCCCATGGAACGGGAAGCGCTGCTGAAAGCGGCCGAAGAAGGCGGATTCTACAGCTACGCCGCGGGTGTCGCTTACCAGGTCATGACGCACTATCGCGTGCGCGGGCTCGAGATCGACAACCACATGACCGATCTGCCGGTCAAGAAAGGACTCTCCTCCAGCGCCGCCGTCTGCGTGCTCGTGGCGCGCGCATTCAACCGTCTCTACGATCTCAAGCTGACCGTGCGCGGCGAAATGGAGCTGGCCTACCTGGGGGAAATCACGACCCCTTCCCGGTGCGGCCGCCTCGACCAGGGCTGCGCTTACGGCGACCGCCCTGTCGTGATGACCTTCGACGGCGATCGCATCGACGTGAGTGAGATGACCGTTGCCAGGGACATGCATTTCGTAATCGTCGACCTCAAGGCCAGCAAGGATACCCGCGAAATCCTCAACCACTTGAACCACTGCTATCCCTTTGCGGAAGACGACATCCAGCGCGGCGTGCAGAAGTACCTGGGCGAGATCAACGCACGCATAGCACACGAAGCGGTCGAGGCCCTCGAGCAGGGCGATGCCGAACGGGTCGGGGCCCTGATGCGCGAGGCACAGGCGGAGTTCGACGCACACCTTCAGCCGGCCTGTCCTTCGCAGCTGACCGCACCGGTGCTGCACAGCGTACTTACAGACGAACGCATCCAACCGTTCATCTACGGCGGCAAGGGCGTCGGCTCGCAGGGCGACGGTACCGTGCAGCTTGTCGCGCGCGACGCGGAAGCGCAGCAGAAACTGGCCGAGACGATCGAAAGCGAGCTCGGCATGCCTTGCCTGAAGCTGGACCTCCGTTCCGGGCGCCGGGTTCGCAAGGCCGTAATCCCCGCGGCCGGTTTCGGCACGCGCCTCTTCCCCGCGACCAAAGCGGTGAAGAAGGAGCTGTTCCCGATCATCGACCGCGAGGGCCGCGCAAAACCGGTAATCCTGACCATCGTCGAGGAAGCAGTCAGCGCCGGCATCGAGGAAATCGCAATCCTCGTGCAGAAACGGGACCTGGAACTGTTCGAGGAAGTATTCTGCACGCCTCCCCCTATCGAGAACTTCAACAAGCTCTCGCGTGAGAACCAGAAGTACTGCGACTACCTCATGTCCCTCGGCCAGCGCATCACGTTCCTGTCCCAGGATTCGCAGGAGGGATTCGGCCACGCCGTCCACTGTGCCAAAGAGTGGGTCGGGCAAGAGCCGTTCCTGCTGCTGCTCGGCGACCACCTGTACGAGTCCAACCAGGAAAAATCCTGCGCGTGCCAACTGGCCGACGCCTACAACCGCCTCGGAACAAGCGTTATCGGCCTGCGCCCGACGCCGGGCGACCGCATCCACCACTTCGGCTGCGCTACCGGGACATGGGAAGAAGAGGGCCGGCTGCTGACAATCACCGAGCTTGTGGAGAAACCCAATCAGGAGTTCGCCTCGAAACACCTGGCCGTGGAGGGGATGGAGGCAGACACTTTCCTGGCCGCGTTCGGCCAGTACGTCCTCTCGCCGCGGATCTTTGACTACCTTGAGGAGAACATCCGCCTCAACATGCGCGAACGGGGCGAATTCCAGCTCACATCGTGCCTGGACCGCCTGCGCCGCGAAGAGGGGCTGAGCGGAGTCGTCACCGACGGGCGCAGCTTCGACATCGGCAATCCGGTCGCGTACACCGAAACGCTTCTGGCCTACCAGGGAAAGAGGCAATGACCGCAAGCACACTACGAATCATGCCCGTGGTCGGGGCGCGGCCCAATTTCATGAAGATCGCGCCGCTCATGCGGGCCATCGACGCGCACAATGCGTCGGGAAACACGCCGCAAATCGAGACGTGCCTGGTTCACACGGGGCAGCACTACGACAAGGCCATGTCGGAGTCGTTCTTCCATGCGCTGGGGATTCCCGAGCCGGACGTCGATCTCGGCATCGGTTCGGGCACTCATGCCGAACAGGTCGGCCGCACCATGATCGCATTCGAAAAGACCGTACATGAATGGGAACCGGACTGGGTCGTCGTGGTCGGCGACGTCAACGCCACCTGCGCCTGCTCGATCGTCGCCAAGAAGGAACATCGCAAACTGGCACATATCGAAGCCGGCCTGCGCAGTTTCGATCTTGAAATGCCGGAAGAGATCAACCGCATGGTCACCGACCGCCTGTCCGATCTTCTCCTGACGCCCGACGCGATCTCGGATGAGAACCTCCGTGCCGAAGGCGTAGCCGAAGAACGGATTGTCTGCGTCGGCAATATCATGATCGACACCCTGGATGCGAACCGCGCCAGGGCCGAAACGCTGGACATCAACGCGATCGTCGCGGGGAAACGCATCTCCGGCGGAGACGCGGCACTGAAGGATTCCGGTTTCGCCATTCTCACGATGCACCGGCCTTCCAACGTGGACAAGGCCGAAACCCTCGCGCCGATCGTGGCGTTCCTGGTCGAGGAAGTCAGCACGGTCCTGCCGTTGGTCTGGACGCTCCATCCCCGCACGCGCAAGAACCTGCAAACATTCGGACTGTGGGATGCGGTGGTGAACGCTGCCGACATCCATGCGGTCGAACCCTTGACGTACCACGAGATGATGCGGCTCAACATGGGGGCGCGTGTTGCCTTGACCGACAGCGGCGGTCTCCAGGAGGAGTGCTGCGTGATCGGCACGCCCTGCGTCACGATGCGGTTCAACACGGAACGCCCCGTGACGCTGCTCAAGCACGGCGGCTTCTCGCAACTGGTTGGCAACAATATCGACGCCGTGCGCACGGCGTTTCACAAAATGCGCGTGATGGAAAAGCGGGAGCATCGCCCGCCGCTATGGGACGGACATACGGCGCAGCGTGTTGTACGGGCACTGGTAGAAAAGGGAACAGGATGAGAGACGAACTGTTGCAGCGAATCGCGGACCGCGAGGCGGTCGTTGGTGTTATCGGCCTTGGCTACGTCGGGCTACCCCTGCTGATCGAGTTTTCCCGCAGAGGCTTCCCCGTCATCGGCTTCGACATCGACGACGCGAAAGTCGCGGCCCTCAAAGCCGGCGAATCGTACATCCGCCACATTCCGGCGGCATCCGTGGCAGAGGTGTACACGGCAGACAAGCGGGCGGACGCCACGAGCGACTTCGCCCGTGTTGCGGAATGCGACGCGCTTCTGATCTGCGTGCCCACGCCGCTGACCAAGCACCGTGATCCCGACCTGAGCTACATCGAGTCCACGGCAGAGCGTATCGGCCCGCACATTCGCAAGGGACAGCTCATCGCGCTGGAATCCACGACCTACCCCGGCACCACAGAGGATGTGCTGGCACCCGACCTCGAAGCAGCCAGCGGACTGCAGCCCGGCACGGACTTCTATGTGGCATACTCGCCCGAACGCGAAGACCCTAACAATGCGCAGCACTCCACGGCCACGATCCCAAAGGTCGTCGGCGGCCTTGGCGCGGACTCGCTGGCCGTTGCGCGGGCGCTCTACGACGCGGTCATCTGCGAAACCGTCCCCGTGTCCAACTGCCGTACGGCCGAGGCTACGAAACTGATGGAGAACATCTTCCGCTGCATCAACATCGCCCTGGTCAACGAGTTGAAGATGGTCTTTGCCGAGATGGACATCGACGTCTGGGAGGTCATCCGCGCGGCGAGCACCAAGCCGTTCGGCTTCATGCCTTTCTACCCCGGTCCGGGGCTGGGCGGCCACTGCATCCCGATCGACCCGTTCTACCTCACCTGGAAAGCCAAGGAATACGGTCTGCCGACGAAATTCATCGAGCTCGCCGGCGAGATCAACACTTCCATGCCCAGCTACGTTGTGCAGCGCACGCTGCTGGCACTGAACGAGCACGGACGTTCCCTCAAGGGCGCCAGGCTTCTCCTGGTCGGGCTAGCCTACAAGAAGAACGTCGACGACGATCGCGAGAGCCCGACGTACGAGCTCTGGGAGGAGTTCCTGGACCTCGGCGCCGAGGTCGACTACTTCGATCCCTATTGCCCCGTAGTCCGGCCCACGCGCGAACATCCGCAATTCGCGGGAACCGTCGGCAAGACCTGGGCCGAAATCGCAGACGAGAACTATGATGTCGCAGTGATTGCCACCGCGCACGACAACGTCGATCACGACGCCCTGGCCAAAGCGGTGAAC
Organism: uncultured Victivallales bacterium; assembly: GCA_964555035.1. Classification (GTDB taxonomy): domain Bacteria; phylum Verrucomicrobiota; class Kiritimatiellia; order UBA8416; family CAYOBW01; genus CAZKRK01. Next base: position 5,107 of record CAZKRK010000025.1, read on the forward strand.
ATCGTAGTCGACGCCAGGGGCGTTTGCGCGGACGCCGACAATGTCGTCCGCGCGTGACGAGAGAGACGAAACGAACGGGGGTTTCCAGTGAAAGTTCTAGTTACAGGTACAGCCGGCTTCATTGGATGCCATCTGTCGCGCTCGCTCCTCGACGACGGTCACGAGGTCGTTGGGATCGACAACTTCAACGACTACTACCAGGTCACGCTGAAGCGGGACCGCGACGCACTGCTTCGCGGGTACGACGCCTTTACGGGCGTCGAGATGGACCTGGCGGATCGTGCGGCCCTCGACTCCGCGTTCCAGTCCCACTCGTTCGACGTCGTGTGCCACCTGGCGGCACAGGCCGGAGTCAGGTACTCCCTGACCCATCCACACGTATACCAGAAAAGCAACCTCGAGGGATTTCTGAATGTGCTCGAAGCCTGCCGCCACGCCGGAACTCCGCGGCTCGTCTATGCGTCGAGCTCCAGCGTCTACGGCGGCAACACCAAGCTGCCCTTTAGCGAGAGTGACCCGGTGGATCACCCCATCAGCCTCTACGCGGCAACGAAGAAAGCGGACGAGTTGATGGCACACACGTACAGCCACCTCTACGGGCTGCAGACGGTGGGACTGCGCTTCTTCACCGTATATGGCCCGTGGGGACGTCCGGACATGGCCATGTGGCTCTTTACGGACGCCATGCTTCAAGGCAGACCGATCAAGGTTTTCAACCACGGCGACATGCGCCGCGACTTCACCTTTATCGCGGACATCATAGCGGGGGTGCGTGCATCGCTCACGGCCGAAGAACTGGCGCCTTACGAAGTCATTAACCTGGGCAATAACCGTTCCGAGAAGCTGATGGACATGATCGGCACGATCGCCGACGAGCTGGGTGTCGAGCCGCGGATGGAAATGCTGCCGATGCAGCCCGGCGACGTCCCCGCGACCTACGCGGACGTCGAACTGGCCGGACGGAAACTCGGCTACCGGCCGACAACCCCCATATCGGTCGGCATTCCGAAGTTCGTGCAGTGGTTCAAGGAGTATCACGGAATTGAGCGAACCGATACAGAAGGACGCACATGACTGAAAGCAAGAGGGCACTTATCACGGGCGTTACGGGGCAGGACGGCTCCTACCTGGCCGAGCTCCTCCTGGCCAAGGGCTACGAAGTACACGGCATCATCCGCCGGGCGTCTTCCTTCAACACGGAACGCGTCGACCACATGTACCGCGATCGACACGAGACCGGCATCTCGTTCTTCCTGCACTATGGCGACCTGACGGACTCCAGCAATCTCAACCGCTTGATCGAACGTGTCCAGCCGCACGAGATATACAACCTGGCGGCCCAGTCGCACGTGAAGGTCTCGTTCGAAGTGCCGGAGTATACGGCCGAGACCGACGCAGTGGGAACGTTGCGCATCCTGGATGCAATTCGCGAAACCGGCGTGAAGTGCCGTTTCTACCAGGCTTCCACGTCGGAGCTGTACGGCAAGGTCCAGGAGATTCCACAGACCGAAAGGACACCATTCTACCCGCGTTCGCCGTACGGCGTTGCCAAGCTGTACGCGCACTGGATCACGGTCAACTACCGCGAATCGTACGGTCTGCACGCCAGCAACGGAATCCTCTTCAACCACGAATCGCCGCGACGCGGCGCCACCTTTGTCACACGCAAGATCACACGAGCCGCCGCCAAGATCAAGGCCGGCAGGCAGAAATGCCTGTACATGGGCAATCTCGATGCCAAGCGCGACTGGGGCTTCGCGCCCGACTACGTCCGCGGCATGTGGATGATGCTGCAGCAGGACGAACCGGACGACTACGTCCTTGCCACGGGTGAGGCGCACTCCGTGCGCGATTTCATCGAGGAGGCGTTCGGCATGCTGGACATGCCCATCCGCTGGGAAGGCGAAGCCGAACAGGAAATCGGCCTCGACGCCAACACCGGCGACGTCCGCGTCCGCATCGACCCCCGCTACTACCGCCCGGCGGAAGTGGAATTCCTGCTCGGTGACCCCACCAAGGCGCGCGAGAAACTCGGCTGGGTGCCCGAGGTCACCTTCAAGGAACTCGTCCGCGTAATGGTCAAGGCCGACGCGAAAGAACTGGGGGTGACGGTCTAGCCCCGGGAGTTGTGGCTCCCCTTCAGGGAGCCTTTGGGGCCCATCCAGCCCCCACCCCCGGCGATCCTCGCCGGGCTGTGACATCGCTCGCCGTTGGCGAGCCCCGCGAATCCCACGCAACCACAACCCAGGCGATCCTCGCCGGGCTGTGACATCGCTCGCCGTTGGCGAGCCCCGCAACGAACGGTCCCCAACGGGGACACACGTCAGAGCCCAGGGTGAAACCCTGGGACCACGCTACGTGTCACCAAAGAACGCGCTCCCTGAAGGGGAGCCACATCTCACCCCGTCAATCCCACACGTACCGTTCGTCATACTCCAGACCGTGCTTTTTCAAGAAAGCCCGATACTCCTCCTTAAACGTCTGTCTCCGATGGTGCTCCATTTGATTGTCGATGTACTCCACCACTCCCACCTTCCGCGACCTGCTCACCGAAAACACACCGTACCCCTTCTGCCAGCCAAACTCCTTGAAATCGAGGTTCCCTCGAGCCCAGTCCTGCGCCTTGATCCACACGGAACTCGATCTTTTAACGACTCCGACGACATCGGCAACCGCGCGCGTTCGGCTGAGGAAATGGAGGATGTGGACGTGATCCACGACCACAGCGATCCGAATTACGGGGCAGTCGATGTTGGCCAACGTGCCCGTCATGTAGCGAGCCGTGTTGTCACGCATGTTCTCCGTCAAAAACACACGCTGACGCTTCTTGGTGCTGAAAATGGTGTGTATGGCAATGTGTGCGAGAGACTGGGGCATGGTCAGACCTTCCTTTCCGAAATTACGGAATGCCGCTACCACGACGGCGACACCTCCGCTTCAATACATAGAAGATCCCGGGGGCGGCGTTTTCCGGCAAAAAAAAGAAGAAACTCCGGGGAGGAGCCTTTTCGCCCGTATCTCGTGCCAACCCCGGCGATTCTCGCCGGGCTGTGATATCGCTCGCCTTCGGCGAGCCCAACCCCATCGTCATCCGTCCCCAACGGGGACACACATCACAGCCCGGGGTGAA
>CAZKRK010000025.1:8336-35968 GCA_964555035.1 uncultured Victivallales bacterium
CCACACCGCAACCAACCCCATCGTCATCCGTCCCCAACGGGGACACACATCACAGCCCGGGGTGAAACCCCGGGGTCGCGCCACACCGCAACCAACCCCATCGTCATCCGTCCCCAACGGGGACACACATCACAGACCGGGGTGAAACCCCGGGGTCGCGCCAGATGTGCCCAAAAAACCGCTCCCTGAAGGGGAGCCACATCTCCACGGCCCCCGGGCAACCAAACTTGAGCTTGCATAGGGGACGGCATAGTCGCTACGTTTCACCGTTCATCCGTACGATGAGTGCGGATGCAGACTGGAAGGAATAGACGTATGAAGACAGCGGTAGTGTGTGGTGCAGGCGGGTTCATCGGCGGACATCTTGTCACGAAACTGAAATCCGAGGGGTACTGGGTACGAGGCGTCGACCAGAAGGAGCACGAGTTCCGCGAGAGCGACGCGGACGAATTCCTGGTCCTGGACCTGCGCGAACCGGAGGACTGTGCCAAGGCGATCGCACTCGAAAACGGCGCCGTTGACGAAGTCTACCAGCTCGCCGCGGACATGGGCGGCATGGGCTTCATCCATTCGGCCGAGTGCGAGATCATGCACAACAGCGTGCTTATCAACGTCCACATGACCCACAAGGCTGCGGAAATGGGGGTGAAACGCTATTTCTTCTCATCCTCCGTCTGCGTCTATCGCGACATGCAGCCGGGCGAGCCGGAGATGACCGAAGCCGAAGCAGTCCCGGCCAATCCCGACAACGAGTACGGCTGGGAGAAGCTCTACTCCGAACGCATGGCCCAGGCCTACGGACGCCACTGCGGCATGGCCGTGAGAATCGCACGTTTCCAGAACTGCTACGGTCCCTACGGCACTTGGACGGGCGGACGCGAAAAGGCCCCCGCCGCGCTGTCGCGCAAAGTCGCGGAGATCGGGGACGGCGGCACGGTCGAGGTGTGGGGCGACGGCACGGCGGTACGTTCGTACACGTACGTGTCCGACATGGTCGACGGCATCTATCGCCTGACGCAGTCAGACCTCGAGGGCGCCGTCAACATCGGCTGTCCCCAGTACGTAACCGTCGACGAGCTCGCCCAGGTGGTCGCCGAGGTCTCCGGCAAGACGATCGACATCGAGCACGTTGAAGGCCCGGTCGGCGTGCAGTCCCGCAACTTCAGCAACGGCCGGATCGAATCGATCGGCTGGAAAGCCAAGGTCTTTCTCAAGGAAGGCATCGAGAAGACCTACCCCTGGGTCGAGGAACAGGTCAAGAAGGCGACAAACTGAACGGGAACCGCAACTCCCAATCGTTCCCCCCGGTCAAAGAACCGGGGCGACGATTGGAACGATCGGCAGAGAGTGCAAGACACCCCATGCCCGAAACCGCCTCCAACATCGTCTGGCACGAGGGTCACGTTTCCGCGGCCAACCGCGAAGAGCTGCTCGGCCAACGCGGCTGCGTAGTCTGGTTCACGGGGCTCAGCGGTTCCGGCAAGTCGACGATCGCCACGGCACTGGAAGCCGAGTTGATCGCATCCGGCCACGCCGCGTATCTTCTCGACGGCGACAACATACGGCACGGGTTGAACGGCGACCTCGGCTTCACGCCGGAAGCACGCGTAGAGAACATCCGCCGCATCAGCGAAGTTGCGGCGTTGTTTGCGGACGCGGGACTCATCACGCTGACAGCGTTCATCTCTCCCTATCGCGCCGATCGCCGGGCCGCCCGCGACAAAGTGACGCAAACCCGCTTCGTCGAAGTGTTCCTTGATGTACCGCTCGACGTGTGCGAGTCGCGCGACCCCAAGCAGCTCTATGCGCGCGCCCGGGCAGGCGAAATCGCTGACTTCACCGGCATATCGGCGCCGTACGAGCCGCCGGAGTCGCCCGAGCTCACGCTTGCAACGTCTGAAATGCCCGTCGACGCGTGCGTAGAGAAGATCAGAACCTATCTGCTCGATCAGGGACTGCTGATCGCTGCGCAGTGACAGCCTCCGCATTCAGTCTACTTCATCACCTTGTTCAAACGGATTTCTTTCTCGATCACGCGGGGCAAGAGAGTGTTCATCAGCTCCGCCCCGTAGTCTTTGACCTCTGCAGAGCCGTAGGGCAGCACGGGGCCTTTGCCAACGCCGAGTTTTCTCGTAACGAGCTCGCTACGTTCATTCTCTTCGAGGAGTTTCCCCGCCGAGTCCACCCAGCTGAATCGCAGAGCCACCTTCAGATTGAGGACGTCGGATACCATGAACCCTGTGGGTCTCTGGACGTCTGCCAGATACTCGAGCACTTCGGCTTTGAGAGTCATGCTCTTCGCGACGCTGTTGGTGCTGGTGGTCTGGTTGACCTGCGCCCCGGCTCTAACCAACTCCGTCTCCAAGGCCTCGCTCACTATGAGGGCGACACTTCTGTCATAGTTTGCCTTGTCCCACGACTGGAAGCTCTTGTAGTAGGCTGCGGGCTCCATGGCTCGCTTGTCAGTGACGTCGGACACGGTCACGTTTGCCTGCAAGGCTTCGGCATAGACTGCCGGCGAAGTGGGCGAGTAAGTGCTGGTCATGTTCGTCGCACAGCCCGCGCACACGATGATGAGCGAACCAACGACGAGTAGTCTTGTGATACAATTCATTGCCTGTCTCTCCAGTCTTGGGTGGTGCAACAACATATACTTAGTTGGTACGTCTCTACCGTTTTCGTGTACGATCTCTTCAGAGCCGACACGGCGGTGTTGACGTTTGCCAAGTTGAATAGATACCAAGGGGTTACCCAACGCATGCATGCTATGGATGGCACACTACTCACGATCCGTTTTCAACGCAAGACGTGTTTTCCTTCTTGTCCAGTGGGTATTGCAAACCCAGGCGGGTCCTGGCATGATACTCAATTTGGCGCGCACAGAACGATGTTCTCGCTAAACACGGGGTAAGCGCCTTTGAATTCGCGTGGTGGCTCTTCCGGCGGAAGTACTCTGAACAGAGAACTGACACGACACAAACGATTGGTCAATGTGCGCCCAGTTTGTCAGTTAGCCTTGCCTGTTTCACGTGTTGACGGAAATGTACCAACGGACGACTTGAACCATGGACTATCGCGTATCGCATCTGAAGCAGCTTGAAGCGGAATCGATCCACATCATCCGTGAAGTGGCGGCGGAATTCGAGAAGCCGGTGATGCTGTACTCCATCGGCAAAGACTCGTCCGTGATGCTGCGTTTGGCGCAGAAGGCCTTCTATCCCGCCAAGATCCCTTTTCCTCTCATGCACGTGGATACCACGTTCAAATTCCGGGAGATGATCGAATTCCGGGAGCGCATAGCAAGGGAGATCGGTTTCGAGCTGCTGGTGTGGACGAACCCCGAGGGGCGCGAGAACAACGTCAACCCTTTCGACTACGGTTCGGAGAAGTACACGCGCATCATGAAGACCGATGCGTTGAAGCAGGCCCTGGATCACTATGAATTCGACGCGGCCTTCGGCGGCGCGCGCCGCGACGAGGAGAAGTCGCGCGCCAAGGAGCGCATCTACAGCTTCCGCGACCGCTTCCACCAGTGGGACCCCAAAAACCAGCGCCCCGAGCTCTGGAACCTGTACAATGCCAAGATCAACAAGGGCGAGTCGATCCGGGTCTTCCCGATGTCGAACTGGACGGAACTGGACATCTGGCTCTACATCCTGCGCGAGAACATCGAAATCGTACCTCTCTACTACGCCGCCGAGCGTCCGGTGGTCGAACGCGACGGCACGCTCATCATGGTCGACGACGACCGCCTGCCGCTCGGACCTGACGAGCAACCGTCGATGAAGAAGGTACGCTTCCGCACCCTGGGCTGCTACCCGCTCACAGGCGCCGTTGAATCCGAAGCCGACACCGTCGAGAAGATCGTCCAGGAGATGCTCGTCGCCACCACTTCGGAGAGACAGGGCCGCGTGATCGACTTCGACCAGACGGCATCAATGGAGGAGAAGAAGAAAGAGGGGTACTTCTAGGTAAGATGAGCGACGCAGAAGCACAGTACGAATATCGCGGATCGGCGCTGGCAGCGGCCGACATCAAGGCCTATCTGCGCCAGCACGAAGAGAAAGACCTGCTTCGTCTTCTTACCTGCGGCAGCGTGGACGACGGCAAGTCTACCCTGATTGGACGTCTGCTCTACGACACAAAGATGATCTACGAGGACCAGCTCGCCGCGGTGATCAAGGACTCCGCCACGCACGGCACGACGGACACGGCGTTCGATCCGGCCCTGTTGACGGACGGGTTGAGGGCGGAACGCGAGCAGGGCATTACGATCGACGTGGCGTATCGTTACTTCTCGACCGATCGACGCAAATTCATCATCGCCGACACCCCGGGGCACGAGCAATACACGCGCAACATGGCGACGGGAGCCTCGACCTGCAACCTGGCGGTCATTTTGATCGACGCGCGCCACGGCGTACTCCCGCAAACCCGCCGCCACAGTTTCATCTCGTCGCTGCTCGGCATACGCCACTTCGTCGTGGCGGTCAACAAGATGGACCTGGTGGACTACTCGCAATCGCGATTCGACGAAATCCGCCGCGAGTACGAAGGTTTCGTGGCCAAGCTTGACGTGGGCGACATCCATTTCATCCCCATGTCGGCCCTGCTCGGACGCAACGTCGTCGATCACGCGGACGAAATGCCCTGGTACAACGGCGCGCCGATCCTGGAGTACCTGGAGACGGTACCGATCGCAGCCGACCGCAACCTGATCGATTTCCGCTTTCCGGTTCAAAACGTCTTGCGGCCGAATCTCGACTTTCGCGGATACTGCGGCACGGTCGCCTCCGGCGTGGTCCGACCGGGCGACGACATCATGGTCCTCCCCTCAGGCCGGCGGACTCGCGTCAAGACCATCGAGTCTTTCGACGGCGAGCTCGCGGAGGCCTTTCCTCCGCTTTCGGTCACTTTGACCGTTGCCGACGAAATCGACATCAGCCGGGGCAACATGCTGTGCCACGTCAACAACGCGCCGACCGTTGGCCGCGAGTTTGACGCCCACGTGGTGTGGATGCACGAAACGCCGCTGGCGGCGGGCAAATCCTACCTCCTCAAGTCGACGACCAACACCGTGCCGGCCGTCATCGACTCAGTGCGCTATCGCTTCGATATCAACACGTTACACCGCCAGAACGCCGGCGGGCTCGAACTGAACGAGATCGGCCGCGTCGCGGTAACCGTGCACCGTCCCCTCCCCTACGACAGCTATGCGCGCAATCGGGGAACCGGAGGGTTCGTACTGGTCGACCGCGTCACCAATGCCACGGTGGGCGCCGGTATGATTCTCGACCGCCACCCGGCCTCGCAGTCGGTTGACGAAGAGCGTGTCGAGCGGATTCGCAGCACGAACGTCCACAGGCACGGAGGCACGGTGACCGCCGCCGCCCGAACCAAACGCCTGGGCCACCAAGCCTGCACTGTCTGGCTGACGGGACTGCCCAAGTCGGGCAAAAGCACGATTGCCTACGCCCTGGAGCAGACCCTTTTCGATATGGGATGCGCCGTACACGTACTGGACGGCGACAACATGCGTCTGGGCGTCAGTCGCGATCTCGGGTTCGGGGCAACCGATCGCGCCGAAAACGTGCGGCGGGCGGCAGGCATTGCGCGAATCTGCAACGATGCGGGGTTGATAACGATTGCGGCTTTCGTGTCGCCCCTCAAGGCCGACCGCGAACGCGCGAAAGAGCAGATCGGTGCCGGGCGTTTCGTCGAGGTACACGTCTGTGCGCCGCTTGATGTTTGTGAAGCACGCGATACGGAAGGATTGTACGCCCGTGCCCGCAAGGGAGAGATCGCGGACTTCTCCGGTGTCACGGCACCTTACGAACCCCCCGACGAAGCTGATCTACTGCTACCTTCGAACGAAATGACTGTCGACAGAGCCGTGGCACGAGTTGTAAATGCCCTGAAGCAACGCGACGTGTTTTCTTGCTAGGAGGGCCGTCGGGATAGTAGTCTATCCAATCTGTAGTGTCATTTGGAGGCAGATTGGTTTGGCAGAAAAGCACAAAGTCAAAATGCCGTCATACTGGCGGTCGCTTGAAGTTCCGTTATCGGAGAAGTTGACTGTAGGCGTAACGGGCGGCATCGTAGCCTACACGGCCTGGTCCGGCTCGGGTTCGGGTATAGCTACCGCACCAACCGTTCTGCTTTCACTGCTCGCGCTCGCATTGCTTTTCGCGGGCGACGCCATCGACCGTCACGAGGGACTGCTCCGCAGCGTTCCCCGTTGGCGCATCATGCTGCGCGAACCGTTGTTCTGGTTCGCGTTCTGCCTGCTCGTCTTCCTGTCGGTGCAGTGGGTCAATGCGAAGCACGGCACTCACGGGGCCTTGGTCCCGTTGCTGCCCTCATCCCTGAGTCCGCGTGGAGCCCGGGAGCTCCTTGCGAAACTGCTGCCGCTCACCGCTATCCTTGTCATCGTGCGGCACCGCCTGTCCACGCATCGGAGCATGTGGGCCCTGCTCACGCTTGCGAGCCTCGTCGGCGCCGTCATGGCGGTCCTCGCGATCCTGCAGCGCGCCCTCGATGCGCAAGGCCTGTTCTGGCTGATACCGGTCAACGGCAAGTTCTTCGGCAGTTTTCTCGACACGGGACAAGCCGCGACCTTTTTCATCATGGCGCTCTGCTTCAGTCTCTCCTTCTGCGCCAGCGACTGGCAGCTGCGCCATGTCATGGACCGCCCGCTGGACGGTCGTTTCTGGACAGCCCTGGCAAGCGGCGCCCTGGCCATGACCGCCGTCTGCCTCACCGGTCACCGCATCAGTATCATTGCCGCCTGGCTCATCCTTCTGTTTGCAGCGGGACAGGGCACACTCGGGTGCTGGGAAGCCATGACCCCCGGGCATCGCCTGAATGCCGGGATGCTCCTGGGAGCCGTTGTTGTGATCGCTTACTTCACGACCATCGACACTACGCCGTACCGCGTGGGGTTGTGGCGCATCAAGGACCAAACCACTGGGCCCAATGCGGTTCTGACGATCGACGCCCACGCCGATCTCTGCCGCGAAGCCATGCGGATATGGAAACGGCACGCCGTCTTTGGAACGGGCGGGAGCGGCTACGATGCCGTTCTATCGTCGCGGACCCCGCCCCAGGTGCTTGGACCGCTGGTCGACGGCAAGTCTCATGTTCATTGTGAACTGCTCGAGTACCTGCTGGAGCTCGGCCTTGTCGGCCTGGCCTTTCTGGTCGGGACGGTCGGCATGGCCGGCCGGCGTATCGTCGCCGGCGGTCTCTGGCGCGACCCGTTCTTCCTGTTCGGGCTCATCGGACTGGCCTGGACGCTGCTGGGCAGCCTGTTCGGGGTGCCGTTCAGGAACACTGGAGTCCTCTGCCTGTGGGCCGTCGGATGGTGCGGTTACTCACGGCTCGTGGCTCTCGAAACACGACACACCGGATAGGCACTCGGAAAACTGGCAATTGCGCCCTCAGGAGAACTGATTATGGCCGCAGACGTTTGTTGGGTTGGTTTCGATACGATGGAACGTTTCATGGTTGACGTATTCGTGGGCATCGGCGTCCCCAAAGACGATGCTCGGACATGCGCCGACGTGCTGATAGCGGCCGACAAACGCGGCATCGACTCGCACGGCGTCGGCCGCCTGAAGACGATTTACTACGACCGTATCGTTCACTACGGCATTCAGAAACCGGTCACGGAATTCGAACTCGTGCGCGACCACATGGCCACCGCTGTCGTCGACGGCCACCACGGCATGGGTATGGTCGTATCCACGCGCTGCATGCGCATGGCCATGGACAAGGCGCGTACGTACGGCATAGGCATGGTCGTGGCGCGCAACTCGACCCACTACGGCATTGCCGGTTACTACCCGCTGATGGCCTGCCGCGAGAACATGATTGGACTCAACGGCACAAACGCGCGCCCGTCGATCGCTCCCACGTTCGGCGTCGAGAACATGCTCGGCACGAACCCCCTCGTATTCGGTTTCCCCACCGATGAGGAGTTCCCCTTTACCAACGACTATGCCACGTCAGTGTCGCAGCGCGGCAAGATCGAGAAGTATGAGCGTGACGGCGCCGCCCTACCGGCCGGCTGGGTCATCAACCACGACGGCGGCACGATGACGAACCCGACCGAAGTGCTCAAGGCGCTCGTCGCCGGCGAAGCCGCGCTCACACCTGTCGGTGGTATTGGAGAGGAAGGTGGCGGCTACAAGGGATACGGCTACGCAACCGTCGTTGAAATCCTGTCAGCCGCTCTCCAGCAGGGCGCCTTCATGAAGGCGCTGTCAGGCTTTGACGCCGAAGGGAACCGCCAACCCTATTGCCTGGGGCACTTCTTCATTGCCATCGACATCGCGGCATTCACCGACGTCGACGCGTTCAAGAAGACCACCGGCGACATCCTGCGCGCTTTGCGCGCCTCGCAGAAAGCCCCGGGGCAAGACCGCATCTACACCTGCGGCGAAAAGGAACACCTGGCCTGGCTCGAACGCAAAGACAGAGGCGTTCCGGTCAACCCCGCGCTGCAGGAGCAGATCGTCACCATGCGCGACGAGCTCGGTCTCACGCAGTACTCATTTCCGTTCGAGTGATTCCCCGGAGGTCAGATGAGGGGACAGTCATATCCGCGGACGACCTGTCATCCCGAGCGGAGCGGAGCGGAGTCGAGGGATCTCGAGAATTGGAAACCACTCCGGACGTTGTCGCAAGTCTCGAGATCCCTCGACTCCGCTACGCTGCGCTCGGGATGACAGGTCGTCCGCTCTGTCCGTCAAGGGTCGCCTTTCGCCGGGGGAGCCCCAATTCCGATAGTCCGCCTGTCCCCTCTCCCCTCGTCCACTGCCGCCTCGACTGTCTCAGGACGGCGCAGAGGCACCGTCCCGCAGAGCTTCGCGCGTCCACCGACCTTCTCGGACATGGGCCAGCTACGCCGGCTCCATCCCCGAGCCTTCGATGAACTGGGCGTGCAGGGCAAGCTGGGCGTCGGGAGCCTGCTCGCGGGACACCACGAACTGCATGTTCACCTGGCGCATGCACTGGTCAAGCGCAAGCACGTTGATGTTGTTGGCCGCCAGCGCGCCGGCGGCAGCCGACAGAAAACCGGGCGCCTTCATGTTGCTGCCCATTACCGAGACGATCGCTACGGGCTCGACACGAGTCTTCGCTTCGGGAAACTCCTCACGCAACTTGCCCATGAACCGCTCGAGATGCGGCGTCTTCTCGGAGATGTAATGCGTTATCGTGTTGGCATTGGTGTTCTTTGCGATATAGCTGATGCCGAACTCGCGGAACACCTGAAGCAGGTTGCAGTCGTAGCCGCACTGCCCCACCATCTCTGAGTCGAATACCTCTACGGCGACAAGATCGTCCCTGGACGTGATCATTTCCACCCGTGGCTCCGGAGACACGTAGTTGCGACTGATCAGCGTTCCTTCGTGTTCGGGGTCGAAGGCGTTCTTGACCCGAATGGGGATATTCGTGATCTCCATCTCCTTGGCCGCCTTGGCATGGATGGCTTCCATCTCCATGTCGGACATCTGGTCGGCGATGTCGAAGTTGGTGTTGCCGATAATCTGCACCTTGTCGTCGCCAATCAGCACGGGGTCTCCCGTGCTGAGGTGGAATTCCTTATGGATGATGCCTTCACGGGCGCCGCTGATTACGGCCAGCTTGCTGAAAGCGATCTCGCTATAGCCCCGGTTGAAGCGGGTCATGATGCCCTCTTTGCACTTCACGTATCCGGTGACGATGGGCATGCTGGTGTGGGGATCGATCCCCTCGACTGCGCGCCCAATTGCGCCGTCCAGGGGCAGCACATCCGTGTCTTTCCACTCCGTAAGGTCCACAAACAGGGCATTGATGCCCCTGGACTGCAGCATCAGGGTCGAGTTGTACGCGCTGTGGGCTTCGCCCTGCGCCGCCAGGAACTCCCGGCTCGCGGGAAGGTAGTCCTCCGCGCGCAGGTGTCCGTAGGAGCGCACGCGAATCAAGTCGGCCAGGCAGTCGCGCAGCCCGTCGATGCGTTCGTTGACAAACGCATCGGCCTTCTCCCGATCGAGTCCGTGCGACTCGAAACCGCGATTGCACTCGATCATGCTCGTGCGCACGCCTTCCAACCGCTCTCGCCAGTCACCATCCCCATCCGCGAAGGCGCCATAAACGCCGGGCGCTCCGGTCTTCTTGTTCTCGAGCAGAAGATCGGTGATCCCGCCATAGGCCGAAACGACAAAGACCCGTCCATACACCTCGTCGAGCGGCTTGCCGCCGATAATCACACTCTCCATCACGTCGCCGAAACGACTCATGGAGGTACCGCCAATTTTCTCTACAGTATGTCCGTTCATCGCTAGGATCCCCATGTGTTTGGTTTACACCGGAAAACTCACACAGCGCGACACCATGAGAATTTCTGAGTGAGAGTCAAGCAGGGAATTGCGCCAATTGACCAATCAACCAATAACCATATCCTCGAGCCTGCGCGTGAGACGGGTCAGGCGAGTGCGTCCTTTGGCCGTGACGAGGACATCGTCCTCGATGCGTACGCCGCCTTCATCCCTGTAATAGATCCCCGGCTCGACCGTCATTACCATCCCCTTGCGCAGGACGGGGTTCTTGCCGTTCCGCAAGGTCACGCCGTTGCCGAAGCCGGGGTACTCATGCACGTCCATACCCAGGCCGTGACCGAGCCCATGGCGGATAGTCTCGCCGTAGCCGGCATCACGGATGACACCCCAGGCGGTCTTGGCCACGGTATGGCAACGCACGCCTGGTTTCATCGCCGCCACGCCGGTGTCGTGCGCCTTGAGCACAAGGTTGTATATCTCCTCAAAGCGTCCGGGCACGCTGCCGGTAAAGACGGTGCGCGTTATGTCGCTGCGGTACCCGTCAAGCTCCGCGCCCCAATCGAACAACAGGGGCTCGTCGCGGCGCACCTTGCGCGTCGTGGGCTGATGATGACAGCTTGCGCTGTTGGGTCCCGACGCCACGATGATGCCGTTAAAGAGGAACCCTTGCCGGTCGGCGCCCATCCGGCGCATCAGGTACTCCAGCTCGGCCGCGAGTGCTTTCTCGGTCTGGCCGAGCAGGTAGCCCAACCCGCGCCCGGTCAATTCGATAAAGGCCTTTTCGGCGATGCGTACGCACTTGCGGATCAGCTTGATCTCATTCTCGTCCTTCACGGCACGATATTCGACAACTGTATCCTGGACCGACACCAGCTTGCGTCGCCCCATGGCCTTGCTCAGCGCCTGGTACTGCCCATAGCTCATCTTGTTGCCCTGGAACCCGATGGCCCTGCGGTGTTTTTTCTCGCGCAACGCATCCGCTGCAGCGGGGTAGGCCGACTTTTCGACAATGCGCACGTCCACGCCCGGCGCATGTTCGCGGATCACGTCCCCAAACATCTTGCCGGCAAAGACGATTGCCCAATCGGCTCCGAAAAGAAGCCCCTGCGCCCCCTCACGGCATCCTGAGAGATAGCGCACATCCGTCACGTCTGTGACGAACAGCACCTCGACCTCGTGCGCTTTCATCGCTGCCTTGACCACTCCACGCCGCCGCGCGGCATACCGTTTAGCACTGTCAGCACAAACCTTCATACCCATGTCTAGCAGTCTCCTCCTGTTCCTCTCCCTGTCCGGAATGCGCAAACCATGCCTGTCGGAGACGCGTATCGCAAGTCTTATGCGCATAGGCACTGTACAAGCGCATGCCGAAAACGCTAGGCTATCCCTGCCTAGGTTCAGCGCGTGACCTGGGAAGACAGATTCCACATTCAAGAGGATCATCATGGCCGAAGACCTGAAACACCTGCTCGATCGCATCAAGCGGGAAGGTGTCGAAAAAGCGGAGAGCCAAGCCGAACAGATTGTCGCCGAGGCCCGCGAGAAAGCGCGGCAGCTGGTTGCCGAAGCGGAAGCGAAGGCCAAAGCGCTCACCGGCAAAGCCGAGAGCGAGGCCGATGCCTTTGCGCAGCGCGGCACTCAATCGCTTCGCCACGCGGCGCGCGATGTTGTGCTCAGCGTCGGTGATACCGTTACGCGTCTCATGGAATCCATCGTGCATAGGGAAACCGAGAGCGCCCTGTCGGAGAATGCACTGAGCGAGATCGTGATCGCCGTCGTGAAGGCCTACTGTTCCGACCCGGACGGCAAACAGAACGCGACGCTGCTGGTGTCACCCGACCAGCAGGAAGAGCTGCGTGCCGTCATATTCTCCAAGCTGGGCGATACCGTTTCTCAGGGAGTGGAAATCCAGGCTGACGATTCCGTCGCACGCGGTTTCAGGGTAGCCGTCAAGGGCCGGCACGTGGAACACGATTTCACGGCGGAGGCCATCGCGGATGCGCTCTGCGAGCTCCTTCGCCCACACCTGGCAGAGATAGTGAAGGACGCCTCTTCCGAGCCTTCCGCACGGGACTGACATGTACTACTACCTCGCCGCCAGTCTTCCAACCGTAACGCTGGACGCGCCCGTCCCGATCGGCATCGACGAGTTTCGCGAAACGTGTGCGCGTCACCTGTCCGCCGCGGACCTGGCCGCCCTGGACGAGCTGCTGGCGGGGGGATCGCCGACAGCAGCCCATCCGTTCGTCCGCGCGTGGTACAATCGCGACACACAGCTCCGTTGCGCGCTGGCGGAGCAACGCGCGGCGAGGCTCAAGCGAGACGCCGCCCCCTGCCTGCGCGAATACGAAGGCTTCGACGTGGCCCTCGAACGGGCAGCCGCGGACGTGTTTTCACAGGCAACGCCGCTCGACAGAGAGATGGCGCTGGACCAGGTGCGGTGGAGCATGATCGAAGACTTGGCGGGACAGGACGCGTTCGGCGGCACGGCAATCCTGGCGTACGCGCTCAAACTGCAAACCGTGACGCGCTGGGCTGCCATGGACGAGGCCACGGGACGCCGGATCGCCGAGGAGCTTTCGACGATAGGTACAAACGCGGAAGGAAACCGAATAGTGCCGCGGGGAGAAACACCATGACCGGAAACGCGGGAACGATTGTCGGCGTCAACGGCAATATGATTACCGTTGAGTTTGAAGACGCCGTCAGTCAGAACGAAGTGGCCTATGCACTGCTCGGCGACCTGCGCCTGATGTGCGAGGTCGTGCGCATCCGCGGGCGCCATGCGGACCTGCAGGTGTTCGAGGATACGACCGGATTGACGGTTGGCGACCGGGTGGAATTCACCGGCGACCTGCTCGCGGTTGAGCTTGGTCCCGGACTGTTGACGCAGGTGTTCGACGGTCTGCAGAATCCTCTGCCCGAGCTGGCCGAGCAGTGCGGTTTCTTCCTGCAGCGCGGCACCTACCTTGACGCGATCCCACGGGAGACCAGGTGGGAATTCACGCCCAAGGCGAACGTCGGCGACACGATAACGGCGGCCGAGACCCTGGGCCTGGTGCCCGAAGGCATATTCGAGCACCGCGTCATGGTGCCGTTCGCGCTACGCGGCAAATACACGGTCAAAGAGATGGCGTCGGCCGGATCCTACACGGTTGACCGGACCATCGCCAAGCTCGAGGACGAGGAAGGGACCGTTCACGAGGTCACGATGCTGCAGCGCTGGCCGGTCAAGATTCCGATTACCGCCTACGGCGAACGCCTGCGTCCGACCGAACCGCTGGTGACCAAGGTCCGGCTTGTGGACACCTTCTTCCCCGTTGCGCGGGGCGGCACCTACTGCATCCCGGGGCCGTTCGGTGCGGGCAAAACGGTCCTGCAGCAGATCACCAGCCGCCACGCCGACGTCGACATCGTAGTCATTACCGCCTGCGGCGAACGCGCGGGCGAGGTAGTCGAGACGCTGCGAGAATTCCCGGAGCTGACCGACCCGCGCACGGGCAAGAGCCTGATGGACCGCACGGTCATCATCTGCAACACGAGCTCGATGCCGGTTGCCGCGCGCGAAGCGTCGGTCTATACCGGCATCACCATCGCCGGTTATTATCGCATGATGGGACTGAACGTGCTCCTCCTGGCGGACTCGACCTCCCGCTGGGCGCAGGCGCTGCGCGAAACGTCCGGGCGCCTCGAGGAGATTCCGGGCGAGGAGGCCTTTCCCGCCTACCTCGAATCGGTCATCGCTGCCTTCTACGAGCGCGGCGGACTCGTGCGCCTCAAGGACGGCACCACCGGTTCGATCACGATCGGCGGCACGGTCAGCCCGGCCGGCGGCAACTTCGACGAACCGGTAACCCAGGCCACGCTCAAGGTCGTCGGCGCGTTTCACGGCCTGTCGCGGGCGCGTTCCGACGCGCGCCGCTACCCGGCGATCGATCCGCTCGACAGTTGGAGCAAGTACCCGAGCGTCGTACCCGAAGAAGCCGTCGAAAGCGCGCGCCGCATTCTGCGTGAGGGCTCGGAAGTCGGACAGATGATGAAAGTCGTCGGCGAAGAAGGCACGTCTATCGACGACTTCCTCCTCTACCTCAAGTCGGAGTACCTGGACGCCGTCTACCTCCAGCAGGACGCCTTTCACGCCATAGACGGGGCGACACCTGCCGAGCGCCAGAAAGACACCTTTGAAATCCTCTCGCGAGTCCTGGATGCACACATGGCATTCGAGGCCAAGGAAGAAGCGCGGTCCTTCTTTCACGAATTGACACAGATAACCAAGGACTGGAACCGCGTCGACACCGATACCGAGGAGTTCCGAGTGCTGCAACAGAAGCTCGAAGAACGTGTGGCGGAGGTGAGCAACGATGCATAAAGTCTACCACCGCGTTGACAATATCGCCGGCAACGTCATCAAGGTGCGCGCCGAGGGAGTGAAGTACCGCGAGCTGGCGGAAGTGACCTCGCGACAGGGGCTCTCCCTGGCGCAGGTTATTCGCCTGTCCGGCGACAACGTGTCGCTGCAGGTGTTTGCGGGCGCGCGCGGCGTCGCCACGGACGCGCGCGTTCGCTTCCTGGGGCACACGATGCGGGTGCCGTTTGCCGATGCCCTGCTGGGGCGCATCTTCACGGGAGGCGCCAAACCGCGCGACCGCGGCCCGGCGTTGAGCGAGAACATGATCGAGATCGGCGGCCCGTCAGTCAACCCGGCCAAACGCATCATCCCGCGCAACATGGTGCGCACGGGCATTCCCATGATTGACGTGTTCAACACACTGGTGGAATCACAGAAGCTGCCCGTGTTCGCCCGTGCGGGAGAACCCTACAACCAGCTCCTGGCCCGCATAGCGCTGCAGGCTGAGGTGGACATCATCATCCTGGGCGGCATGGGGCTCAAACATGACGACTACCTCTTCTTTCGCGACACACTGGACGAGAGCGGAGCACTTTCGCGCAGCGTCATGTTTGTGCACACCGCCGCCGATCCCGTGGTTGAATGCCTCCTCGTCCCGGACATAAGCCTGGCCGTGGCCGAACAGTTTGCGCTCAAGGGAAAACGCGTGCTGGTGCTCCTCACGGACATGACCAACTTCGCCGACGCAATGAAAGAGATCGCGATCACGATGGAGCAGATCCCCTCCAACCGCGGCTACCCGGGCGACCTCTACAGCCAGTTGGCCGCGCGCTATGAGAAGGCGGTGGATTTCGACACCGCCGGGTCAATCACGATCCTGGCCGCAACCACGATGCCCGGCGACGACGTCACCCACCCCGTACCGGACAACACCGGGTACATCACCGAGGGTCAGTTCTACCTGCGCGGCGGACACATCGAACCGTTCGGCTCGCTGAGCCGTCTCAAGCAACTGGTCAACGGCGACACGCGCGAAGACCACCGCACAATCATGAACACGCTGATCCAGCTCTACGCCGGCTATCGTGAAACGATCGAGAAGCAGTCGATGGGTTTCCGCATGACCGGCTGGGACAACAAGCTCCTGAAGTACGGAGAACGCTTCGAGAAGGAAATGATGGACCTCTCCGTCAACATCCCGCTTGAGCGCGCCCTCGACCTGGGATGGGAAATCCTGGCCGACTGCTTCCAACCGATGGAGACCGGCATCCACTCGGAACTGATTGACACGTTCTGGCCGAAGCATGGCGCCACCGACAAAACCGATCCGACCGATCAGTCAGCTCAGACAGATCCGTCCGATGACACCCCCGAACCCGCAACCACGGAGACCTGACCCCTCGCCACCCGACACCCGACACGCGACACGCCAAATGGCCAAGATCAAACATACGAAGAACGAGCTCAAGGCGCAGCGGGACGCCCTGCGGCGCTACGAGCGTTTCTTGCCGATGCTGCAGCTCAAAAAACAGCAGCTCCAGGCCGAGCTACAGGCGATTGCCGCGCGTCTCGGGGAGCGCACAGCCGAAGAGAAGCGCATCCGCGACGGGCTGCAACACTGGGTCAAACTGTTCGGCGACGCCGTCGATCTGAGTGAGATGTTCGCCGTCGAGGAGATACTGACCAGGAAAGGCAACATCGCCGGCGTTCCCATCCCGATCTTCGAGGACGTCCGCCTCAAGCGCGGCAAACCGGATCTCTTTGCGACTCCGACGTGGGTGGACGACGCCCTCGAAACGCTGGCGGAGATTGCACGCGTTCAGGCCCAGCGCGAGATCCTGACCGAGCAGCACAGGCGACTGGCGGAGGAACTGCGCGTGACCTCCCAGCGCGTCAACCTTTTCGAGAAAGTCAAGATCCCCGAGTGCAAAGAAAACATCCGCGTCATCAAGATATTCCTCGGAGACGAGCAGACCGCCTCCGTGGCGCGCGGAAAGATCGCCAAAAAGCGTAGCGCAATGACCGAAGGCTAGTTCGAAGATGATTGCCAGGATGAGCAAAGTCACCCTGCTGTGTCTCGACGTCGATCGCGAGGACACTCTCGAACGATTGCGACGGATTGGAGTTCTGCACGTGACACGCGGCGGCGCACGCCAACGGACGGAAGACGTCCTGACGCTCCGCCGGGACGTTGCCCGCGCCGAGACGATTCTTCATGAGCTCCAGAATGCCGCACCGGACAGAGTCAAGGAACCGCCAAGCGGGCGGCCGGTCGACAAGCTCATGGACGAGGTCGAAACACTGCGGAAGAGACGCAACGCACTGATCGAGACACGGCAATCCCTGCGGGCCGAAGAAAACCGCATAGCTCCCCTGGGCGACTTCGACCCGTCTGTCGTGAAGGAATTGGCCGAGTGCGGCGTGACGGTTGCGGTCTACGAAGCTCCGCGAAAACACCGCATCGAGCTGCCGGAAGATGCCGTGCTCGAAGTCCTGCGCGAGACGTCGGGCATGCGGTTGTTCGCGGTTGTGTCGGTCTCCCCGGTCAAGGTCGACGCCACTCGGATTCCGCTACCGGACGAGGCCCTCTCCGAACTGCGGCGACGCATCAAGACGATATCGGTTCAGATAGACGGTATCGCAGCCGCCATCACGGCGAAGGCCAAAGACGCACCCACCGTGTCCGACCATGTTAGAGCGCTTCAAGAACGGGTGGAGTTCCTGGAGACGCGGGCGACAATGGCCGGTGAGGGACGCATCGTCTACTTGACGGGCTTCTGCCCGGCAGACCGGCTGGAGGAACTGCACGCCGAGGCATCAGGGGCCGGTTGGGGCGTCGCGGCCGAGGAGCCCTGCGAAGACGACCCAACGCCAACCTTGATACGCAATCCGGCCTGGATCCGTCCGATCAAGGCCGTGTTCGACGTTATCGGGATCATCCCGGGCTATCGCGAGATCGACATCAGCGCCGTGTTCCTGCTGTTCTTCAGCGTGTTCTTTGCGATTCTCGTGGGCGATGCGGGCTATGGCCTCCTGTTCCTTGGCACGACGCTGTTTGCACGCAGCAAGTTGAAACGTGCGCCGGCCCATCCTTTTCACCTGATGGGGATCCTGAGCGTATGCACGATCGTGTGGGGCGTGCTCACCGGCAACTACTTCGGAATCGCCGGGCTGCCGGCCCCGCTGAAAGGCTGCACGGTCGAATGGCTGACGCGTGAATCGAACTTGATGATCCTGTGCTTCTTCGTCGGTGCGCTTCACCTCAGCATCGCGCACATCTGGAACGCGCTCCGTACGATCAACAGCACGCGCGCCCTGGCCCAGGTTGGTTGGACCTGCCTGGCCTGGACAATGTACTTCGCGGCCTGCAGCGTGATTCTCGACCGCCCCTTCCCGAAACTCGGTTTCTACCTCCTGTGGCCGGGACTGGCATTGGTCGCGCTCTTCATGACTTCGCCGCGGGCATTCAAGCGCGAATGGCACGAACACGTCATGCTGCCCCTCAGCGTCATCCGCAACTTCGTCGACGTGGTCTCGTACGTGCGTCTCTTCGCGGTCGGCGCCGCTTCGCTCGCGGTAGCCATGAGCTTCAACGAGATGGCATTGGCCAAGGGGATCAACGGAGTCGTCAGCGGACTGGTTGCCGCCTTGATCCTCGTCTTCGGTCACCTGCTCAACATCCTTCTGGCGCTCATGGGCATTCTCGTCCACGGCGTCCGCCTGAACACGCTGGAGTTTTCGGGACACGTCGGCATGCAATGGAGTGGCATCGCATACCGGCCTTTCGCCCGGCGAACAACGCAAACAGACAAATCCTGAAAGGAGTACGGTTATGGACATGGCAATGGTAGAGCAGCTCGGACCGGCACTGGGCAAGCTGGGCGCGGCGGCAGCCCTGGCGCTGGCGGCGGTCGGCTCCGCACTGGGAACAGGCGCGGCAGGCGCAGCGGCAGTTGGCGCATGGAAAAAGTGCTATGCGCAGAGCAAGACCGCGCCGTTCCTGCTGGTGGCGTTCGTCGGCGCGCCGCTGTCGCAAACCATCTACGGGATGATTCTGCAGGGATGGATTGTGAAGGCCGCGGCCACGGCTGCCATGTACCCCGCACTCGTCGGCGCGGGCGTTTTCGGCGGCCTGGCAATGGGCACGTCAGCCTGGATGCAGGGCAAGGCCGGCGCCGGCGCGTCCGACGCCCTGGCGGAGACCGGCCAGGGATTCGGCAACTACCTGATGGCCCTTGGCGTTATCGAAACCGTCGCACTGTTCGTGATGGTCTTTATCCGCAAGACACTGGCGTAGCCTCGCGCTCGCACAGCCCCTGCACACGCTCTGCCACTCTGTCGCGGTGATAGGGTCGCATGAGGTAAGCGTCCGCTTCCGGCAGGTACCGGGACGATGACGACTGGCAGTGAACGCGCGTCGTCGAAAGGACCGTCTTGATGCCGGGCGCGGTCCGCCGCAGGTTGTCAAGCGCTTCACTCGCGTTCTTTCCGAGAACAAGCATGTCCACGAACAGCATGTCGGGACGCAAGCTCGCGACAAGCCGTTTCGCGTCTTCGATGGTTTCCGCGGCACCGAGAACCTGCACCGGCGTGTTGCGCAGCATGCTCTCGAGAAGCTGACGCGTCACAATGCAGTCGTCGACAATCAATGCCGTCTGCGTGCCAACGTTGGCACCGTTCGTAACACCGTATCCGCCGTACTGCATGTCCTGGTATGTCATCGTCTCTCTCCAGCGTCTTGCCTAGTGAACATGCATAACCCGTGCCATAACACGCTTTTTTTGCAAGTAGCTGATATCCAACACTAAACGCAGAAAAGTCCAAGACGAGGAATGTGCACGGGTGTGTAGCAGGCGGCACAAAATGCACACTATGGCGGACTTTTCTGCCGCCCTCGGTTACCGCCGTTCCGTTCGCACGGTTCGAGTCCCGGACACGACTGTCTCAGCTATGCCAACGAACACGTCTCAAGCCTGAAACACCCCGAAAAACGATTCTGTGTCTTCCGACCTTGCTTTGTCCCTCAGCCACGGAGTATCCTTCCCGGGAATTGTCCAAACGGAGCTTCTGGGGAGGGTACGGCAGTGAAGAAGGTGAACGTTCTGGTTGTCGGGTGCGGATACTGGGGGCCAAACCTGATTCGCAACCTCATGGCTCTCCCGGATTGCACTGTCAAAGTCGTCTGTGATGTCGACAAGAAACGACTGGCCCACCAGAAATCGCTCTATCCATCGATTCTAACGAGGACTCGCTTCAGCAACGCCCTCAAAGTGGATGGCCTCAATGCCGCCGTGATTGCCACGCCCGTTAGGTTCCATTACAAGCTGGCGAAAGCCTGCCTGGAAGCCGGACTGCACACGTTCATCGAAAAACCCATGGCCTCTTCCGTTGCGGAGTGCGAAGAACTTGTCGCCATTGCCGAAAAACGCGGCCTGACACTCATGGTCGGACATACCTTCCTGTATTCGTCTCCCGTGCGCGCCATCAAGAAGATCGTCGACTCGGGCGATATCGGCAGCATTCGTTACATGAGCTCACGCCGGCTGAACCTGGGGCTGTTCCAGACGGACATCAACGTCGTGTGGGACCTGGCGCCGCATGACATATCCATCGTCACGCACATCATGGAGGCCGAGCCGATCGGCGTGAACTGTCAGGGCGCCGCCAACGTTACGCCACACATCGAGGACGTAGCCAATCTCACCCTCACCTTTCCCAACGGCGCCTTTGCCACAATCCACAATAGCTGGCTGGATCCGAAAAAGGTACGGGACATGGCCATCGTGGGCACGAAAAAGATGATCGTCTACGACGACCTGGAGCCGCAGCAGAAGATCAAGGTCCATGACCAGCATGTCGACGCACCGCCCTACTACGACACATTCGCCGAGTTTCAATGCGCCTACCACTACGGCGGCATGTACGCCCCATACATCAAAATCGAAGAGCCCCTGCGAGTCGAGTGCTTGCACTTTATGGACTGCATCAGGACAGGCAACGAGTCTCTGACCTCCGGCCGGAAGGGCCTCGACCTCGTCCGCGTCCTGGAAGCCGCCGACGAGTCCCTGCGAAACAACGGCGCGCACGTGTCAATTGAGCCGGCGCCCCCCCCACGCAAGACAAGACGCAAAGCGGGCAGGAAGAAGTCATGAGCTCGCCGGAGCCGACCCCGCTGCGCAGGATTTCCCCCGACGTGAAGCTGGGGCAAAACGTGAAGATCTACGACTTCACGAACCTCTACGGATGCGAGGTCGGCGACGACACGAAAATCGGCACTTTCGTCGAGATCCAGAAAGGCGCGAAGGTCGGCCGGTCCTGTAAGATCTCAAGCCACACGTTCATCTGCGAAGGCGTAACCATCGAAGACGACGTGTTCGTCGGCCACGGCGTGACGTTTACCAACGACCGCTACCCGCGTGCCGTCGCCGAGAACGGCGCCCTTCAGACCGAAGAAGACTGGCTGTGCGAACCGACGGTCGTCAAGCGAGGCGCCTCGATCGGTTCCGGCGCGACCCTGCTGTGTGGAGTGACTGTCGGTGAGAACGCCGTTGTAGGCGCGGGAAGCGTAGTCACGCGCGACGTACCGGCCAACACGATCGTAGCCGGCAACCCGGCCCGCGTACTGCGATCCCTGAACGAGGAAGACAGACGTGAATGTCCCGTTTCTTGACCTGAAAGCTCAATACCTGTCCCTGAAAGATGAGCTCGATGCGGCCATTCGGGCCGTCCTCGAAAAGACCGCCTTTGCCGGCGGTCCCTTCGTGGCCCAGTTCGAAGAGGAGTATGCCGCCTACTGCGGACGCAAGCACTGCGTGGGTGTGGGCAGCGGCACCGACGCGCTCTGGTTCGCGTTGCTGGCACTGGGAGTCGGCCCCGGCGACGAGGTCATTACGGCCGTCAACACCTTCATCGCCACGGCCGAAGCGATCAGCTTCTGCGGGGCCAAACCGGTCTTCGTGGACGTCGATCCGAAGACCTGCAACATGGATCCCGCGAAACTCGCGCAGGCCTTCACCGACAAGACCGCCGCCGTGATTCCGGTCCACCTCTTCGGCCAGATGGCCGATTTGGACGCGATCGCCGCCATCACGCGTGAGCGCGGAGTTCCGCTGATCGAAGACGCCTCGCAGGCCCACGGAGCCGAGTACCGCGGCCAGGGGCCGGGAACGATCGGCGCGGCGGCATGCTTCAGTTTCTACCCCGGGAAGAACCTCGGCGCCTACGGCGAAGCCGGTGGCATCGTGACCGACGACGACGAGCTGGCCGCCGGGGCCCGCATGCTGCGCGACCACGGTCAGGGCCGGAAGTACTACCACGAGGCCGTGGGCTGGAACGGACGCATGGACGGCATCCAGGGCGCCGTGCTGAGCGTCAAACTCAAGCAGCTCGACGCAATCACCGACGCGCGCCGGCGGCATGCCGACACCTACCGTTCGCTCCTCGGCGATGCCGACGGCATCTCGCTCCCACACGAAGCGGAGTACGCCAAACACGTCTACCACGTCTATGCCGTGCGCGTCGCCAACCGCGACGCAGTCATGGACGCGCTCAAGGAAAAGGGAGTTGGCTGCGGCATCCACTACCCCGTGCCGCTGCACCTGCAAAAGGCCTACGCGGAACTCGGGCACAACAAGGGCGACTTCCCCGTGGCGGAACAGTCCGCAAGCGAGTTCCTCTCGCTCCCGATGTTCCCCGAGTTGACCGACGAGCAAATCCAGTACGTGGCCGACACGCTACGCCAGGTGATTGCATAGCCAGAACCGGAGCGCGGCTCTGAAGAACCGGACCCGCGGAACCCTATCGCGGGAGAACCAGAAATCATGACGCTACGTCACAGTGTTGCCGCCCTGGCCCTCTGCCTCGTCACCTCTGCCGCGCTTGCGGCGGGCCCTGTGCCCGCCTATCGCGTCGATCCGTCGGGCTTCAACGCCGGCAAAGCCGATATCAAGGCCGTCTGCGACTCCGCCGGCGGCACGCTGTGGCGACATTTCAAGGACTACGAAATCGAACCGTTTGTCGTGCAACGCGGCAAGAACGGACCGATCGTTCTCTACTCCCGCAATGGGCGTGGCGAAATCGTGGTGCGCCTGGACACCGGCAAAACCTACTGGTGCCAGTACGCGTACCAGTTCGCGCACGAATTCTGCCACATTCTGTGCGGCTACAGGGAGAAAGGGAGACGCAACAAGTGGTTCGAAGAGACGCTCGCCGAGACCGCCTCACTCTTCGCCATTCGCGCCATGGCGCGACAGTGGAAGAAGAACCCGCCCTACCACAACTGGAAGGACTTCCGTGACGCGTTGCGCAGCTATGCCGACGACGTCATCACCAAGCGCGGCAAGGCCCACGATCTCTACGCAAAGGGGCTGGCACAATTCTACCGCGAGCACCGTGAGAGGCTCGAGGCCGAACCATGCGACCGCGAACTCAACGGCACGATGGCCATCGCATTCCTGCACCTCTTCGAAGAAAAACCCGAACACTGGGAAGCCATCCGCTGGCTGAACACATCCCAGACTCCCGACAGCGACACCTTCCAGCAGTACCTAGCCAAGTGGTGCACCGCCGTCCCCGACCGCCACAAACCCTTTGTGAAGGAAGTGGCCAGATTGTATGGGGTGGAGATCTAGTCTGAAGCTCCCGCTTCTTCTTTGCATTTTCAGCCCTCGGCGGTGAGAGATCAACGCGGGCATGGCCCGCAACCCAACTGATGAACCGCGAATGGACGCGAATTCACGCGAATGAGACCAGCTCACACGTCCGTTCTATTCGCGTCCATTCGCGGTTCAACTTCTTGCTTTTCAACGCAGTCCCGCCAGATTGAGCCACTAATGCGATTAGGTAATGAGACGAAGTAAGGATGCTGATCCCAATACTCAATCGCTTTACCTAATCTCCTTACGTAATCGTCTTCCCGCACGCAGAGCAGCGCTGGCCATCACGTTTCCACTTTGAATTGTCAGGCGGCGCAACGCCGCCGGGGGCGGAACTGACCAGAAACTTGAACTCCGCCCTGTCATCCCGAGGGCGCCAAGGGCCTGCCCCTCACCCGCCTCCGCTCCGCTGCGGCGACCTCTCCCCCCGGGGGAGAGGTCGCCGCAGCGGAGCGGAGGCGGGTGAGGGGCAGGCCCTTGGCTCGTGGACATGACACGGGTGTGTCATTAGGAGCGGAGCGTACCGGAATCGAGGGATCTCGGGAGCGGCGATCACGTCCGGAGTGGTTTCCATTCCCCGAGATCCCTCGACTCCGCTACGCTCCGCTCGGGATGACAGGGCAGGTTTGCAGTTTACGGCAAGTGAAACACGCAGCGCGGCATGGCAGAACAAGCACTCACCGACACCCCACGCCAACCCGCCTGTCCGACCATTGGGTTGCGCCCGTCGGCAAAAGCGTGTATTACCTGCGGACGCATGAAACCAACACTACTTCTACTGTTTGTCTCAGCAACGGCACTTGCGGCCGGCCCGGGAAAAGACGCCCGTAGCATCGTGGAGAAGTCCGGCGTAGGCGGCGGGCTGATCGTGCACCTGGGTTTTCAGAATCCCGAACGGACCGCAGGCCTGCGCATGAACGAGCGCTTTCTGGTGCACGGCTTCAGCCCGGATGCCGCGCTGGTGGAAGAAGCCCGTCAACAGACCTCCCGAGGTGTCTTTTTCTATCACCTCTCTTCGAAGCGCCTGCCCTACGCTGAGAACATGGTCAACCTGATGGTTGTGACCGACGGTCAATCGTCGGCAGACAGGGAAGAGATCCTGCGGGTGCTTGTGCCCGGGGGCTCGGCCGTCTTTCTCGACACGCAACACGCGCATGCCACGGCGGAGCCTCACGGCGGAGACGGGACACGCGACACACTCCGCAAGTCTTGGCCTGCCGAGCTCGACCAATGGACCCACTGGCTGCACGGTCCAGACGGCAACGCCGTGGCACGTGACCGCGTCGCGGGACCGCCACGACAGATGCAGTGGATCGCCGCCCCCCTCTGGTCCCGTCACCACAACACCGTTCCCAGCGTGACCGGACAGGTGTCCGCAAACGGACGGGTATTCTACATCGTAGACGACGCTCCCGCATCCATGAACGACCACGCACCCGACCGTTGGGCGCTTGTGGCCCGCGACGCCTTCAACGGACTGCCGTTGTGGCGGCGCCCCATTAAGGAATGGGGCTGGAAGAGCTGGAGTGCCAACTGGACGAGCCGTTTCACCGTTCCCACCCACATCCCCAAACGACTGGTAGCGACGGGAAACCGCGTATACGTAACCCTCGGCTTCAATGCACCGTTGACGGAATTGGACGCTGCTACGGGCGAAACCCTGCGAACGTTCGCCGGCACCGAGCACACGGACGAGATACTGCATCAGGATGGCCGCCTGGTTGTGGCGATCAACCATGAAACACAGAAGCCGGGCGAAAAGGACGGACCGCCGCCGGCAGCAAAGTCGGTGGCGACGATCGACGTCGCCGGCGGTCGCGTCCAATGGAAGACAGGACCGTTCATCGGCCTTCGCTCCAAGACCGGATCGATGGAACGAATCTCCCATCTCTCCATGGTTGCAGGCAGTGGCAACGTCTACTTCGTTGACGGGCAGGAGTTGATCGCGCTGTCGCTGGAGGACGGCAAAGAAGTCTGGCGAGCGCCGCGGCCCGAGATCCCGGAGGCGAAGATGCGCTACAGCATTCGCATCTCGGACATGTGCTCACTCGTCTACGGTGACGGTCGGCTCTTCTTCGCCCAGATAAGCCCCGACCGCCGCGTCGACTGGCGCGAGCTGCGCGGCCGGCTGCACGCCTTTGACGCACGTACCGGCAAAGAGCTCTGGGACCACCCCTGCGCCTCCTGGGGTTGGGGACATCCGGCCGACATATTCGTGCTGGACGGCCTGGTGTGGGTGGCCGACTACGAAGGGGCAAACAGAACGGACGCGCGCGTCAAGTCGGGGGCTCAACTTGCCGCGAAGAAGCAGTGGGGAAAGAAGTTCCGAAGCGCGTTCTACGTGGGACTTGATCCGGCAACAGGCGCGTTGAAGAAGAAGACCTCCGTCTACGACGCCTTCAACAACGGGCACCACCACCGCTGCTATCGTAACAAGGCAACCGAACGCTGGTTGATGACCAGCTACCGCGGATTGGAGTTCATTGCCTGGGACGGGAAGACGGCGCCCGACCTGAACCACTGGGTACGCGGCACGTGCCGGTTGGGCGCTTTCCCGTGCAACGGTCTGATCTACGCCAACCCCCACCCCTGCCAGTGCTACATCGGCTCCAAGTTGAACGGTTTCATGGCCCTCGCGCCGGAAAACCCGGGAGCCAGAAGCATCGTTCCCGAATCTGCCCGACTGGAGAAAGGACCAGCATACGCGCAGACCCCGTACCTGGAGCTTCGCCCCCGCCCGTCGTCCCGAGCGAAGCGGAGCGGAGTCGAGGGATCTCGGGGCTTGGAAACCACGCCGGAGGTAATCGCAACTCTCGAGATCCCTCGACTCCGCTCCGCTTCGCTCGGGATGACAGCGGGGGCGAGCAAGTCCCTGGTCGGCAAATCCCGGGTTGCGGACTCCAAGCCATCAGGCTCCAGCATTTCAGCTTCTCAGCGTTTCAGCATTTCAGCTTCTCAGCGTTTCAGCATTTCAGCATTTCAGGACTGGCCTACATTCCGGCACGATCCCGAGCGCAGCGGCTCCACCCCCCACCCCATCGGCGCGAACCTGAAGAAAACCTGGGAAACGCGGCTGGGCGAGTCGGTCAGTGCATGCGTCATTGCCGCCGATACCGTCTACGCCAGTGCACCGGACGAGCACTGCGTCCATGCCATCGCGCTCGCGGACGGCAAACCGCGCTGGCGCTTCGTGGCCGGCGGGCGCGTGGACACGCCGCCGACCATCCACGGCGGGCGGGTGCTCTTCGGATCGGGCGACGGCTACGTGTACGCGCTGCGGGCGAAAGACGGCGCCCTGATCTGGCGGCTGCTGGCAGCGCCCCGCGAGCGTTGGATCACGGCCTTCGGCGACATCGAATCGGCCTGGCCGGTACATGGCAGCGTGCTCGTCGTGGACGACACCGTCTACTTCACCGCCGGCCGCTCGTCGCTCCTCGACGGGGGCATCTACGCCTATGCCGCGGACGTTGCGACGGGAAACGTCCTCGGTCACAAACGACTTCAGACGCCGCACGATCGCCCCGTCGGCATCAGCACCGCCTGGAACGACAACTCCGGCAGGCTCAACGACGTGTTGGTGGCGCACGGTGGCGCGGTCCACATGCGGTCCGCCAAGCTGTTCGACGGGAAAGCAACCAAACCGAGAATACCTGCCGGCCCATTGCACTCCACCGCGGGCTTGCGCGACAGCGAATGGTTCAGCCGCGTCGGCTGGTACCTGGGCGAACGGCCCTATGGCGATTATCTCGTCTTTGATCCCAAGAGCGTGTACGGCGTCCGCGCCCGCTCCAAACAGAGCGCGAACGGCGGTTTCTTCTCGCCGGGCGGCAAAGGCTACGAACTCTTCGGGGCCGATCTGAACGTTCGCAAAGACCGTTGGTCGGCACGCGTACCCGTGCGGGTGAAAGCCATGGTCCTTGCCGGCGACACCCTGTTCGCGGCAGGGACGCCCGACGTCATCGACCCCGTCGACCCATGGGCCGCCTACGACGGCAAACGCGGCGGCAAGCTGCTCGCGCTCTCCAGTGCAGACGGGACGCAGCTCGCGAGCTACACCCTGAACGCCGCCCCCGTCTCCGACGGCATGGCCGCGGCACACGGCCGACTGCTCGTTTCGACGGCGGACGGCAGGGTCGTGTGCTACGAAGAGAGCGAACCCGAGTCGTGAGGCGCACCGTCGTCACCCTTCTGACCGGAAACCTCAACTCCTGCCTGTCATCCCGAGGGCCACCACGGCCTGCCCCTCACCCGCCTCCGTTGCGCTCCGACCGGTCCACGGCACTCCGTTCGCTCCGCTCACTGCGAGCC
>CAZKRK010000026.1:0-35361 GCA_964555035.1 uncultured Victivallales bacterium
CTCTCCCCTCGGGGGAGAGGTCGCCGCGGCGCAGCGGAGGCGGGTGAGGGGCAGGGTCCCTTCCTTCCCACATCCCACATCCCACACCGATCACCGATCACCGATCACCGATCACCGACTACCGGAAACTGCCGCTGACACTAGTTGATCTCGGGGTAAGTCTCCGAGGGAGACACACGTCACGGCCCGGTCACGCCAGTGGGTCGTCGGGTCGCTCCTTGGGCGTGCGCGAGGGGACGAGCGGCACATGGCGAACGGCCGGCGACGAGTGGGAGGCGGGCGGAGTAACGGCGGGATACGTGCAGGACGCTTCGGCTGCGCCGGCGGGATCCCGGAACTGCGAGTAGTAGATCTCACCCGCATGCTCGGGGCGTTTCGTCCACGGCACACGATCGATTTCCTCCATCCCGGCAACGAAACCGGCCCGAAACGCGCGGCGTTTGAGCGGCAGATGCATCCCGTAGAGGGCCGCCGTACAGGTAGGGTTGGCAGGAACCACATCGCCCGGCAAACGCAGCATGGGAACCAGGGCGTCCTGAATTCGGCGCTGATCGCCCCGGTCCATGTCCAACCAGCGTCGGCATTCCTCGCGAAGGTCCTCCGGCGACCTGTCCCAGATCGCACGAAAACACTCCTGGTTGACCCGTCCCAGGACGGGCGCCATCAACCCCAGCACAACCTCGCGGCGGAGATAGCCGTCCCATGAGTAGCGATGGTGATGGACCGCCTGCGCGCGGTCGTGATACAGCACCCGGCGTCCCTTGCGCTCCATCCGCCAGGCCAGCTCGAGATCCTCGAACATGCAGGGCCGCAGCTCACACCGGAAACCGCCAACCTCCTCGAACGCATCGCGCGACATGGACAAGTTGAGATTCCACGCGTGCCGGAATCCATACAACTTCCCGGGAGTCATCTTGTCGTAAAAGTAAATCATGGAAGTCGACCGAACCAGACGGTCCATAACGGTGTCGTTCGGATAGACCTTCCAGTCGGTTCGTCCCAGGACCGTGTGTTCGAAGCTGCAACCACGGCCGGCCCGAACGTGTTCTTTCACAAACGTTTCCGCCGGCTCCATATCGTCGTTGATAAACAGGAGAATGTCGCCCGTGGCCTGATTCACGGCCAGGTTCTTGGCTTCGGAAATGCCCACTCGCGGCAGACCCAGCAGATGAACCGGGAAGCCGGCCCCGGTCGCCGCCTCTTGCACGCCGAGGGAGGGTTCATCGCCGTCAAAAGCGACGACGGCTTCGATTTCGATGTTGGGGGCCAATTCCTGGCGCGAAAGCGCCCCGAGCAGGCAACGCACGGCTTCGGCACGCGCGCGGGTCGGGATCACAACGCTTACCCGATGCCTGGCGGTCGCTTCTGTGCGGATCGAAGGAGATCGCTCCGCAGCTCGATGCTGTATTCGATTCTCCGATGTCATGACTGTCTCCTCTGCACGGCCCACCAGAGATTAGGGCGAAAGATAAGGGTCGAAGAGCAAAACCTTAATCTTTTGCCTTAATCTTCTCCCGGCGCCCTCAATGCATCACACAGCGATCTCGGTTGACAAAACCGCGCTTGCCATAGAATTCTTGACCGTATCCTGTCTGCAAGCAGCCCGGTTGCCACGGGATACTCCCGGGCTAGTGCATTGCCCCGCGAATGCGTTCACGAAGCTCCCGGGCCGGCCCGCGAGGACTCTCGCCCTCCATCCCCTTGTGCCGTAGGTGGTTGTAAGAATGGAGGGCGAGCGTCCTCGCGAGCCCCGGATTCGGCATCAACGCTTCGCTGGTACGTCCCTTCCAGTTCGAAGCCGGCGTGCCGTGGGCGATGTGCACTACGCCTTCGGGCAGCAATACGCGGTGCGACACCGGCCAGCGCTCCTGAAACTCGTAGTCAACTTCGCCGGCCGATGGGAAGTCCTCCGAATACCGCTGTCCGCAGGAGCCGTGCATGAGCTGGAAATACCCCGACGGCATCTGGTCCATTCCCGGATCGTCGAACGCAAGCTCCGCAAAGCACTGCGGTCGGGCAAACCACCGTGTCATCCAACCCTCCCGCCTCTCGGCCGGCGTGTTGAACCGCGTTGCGTAGTAAAGGCTGCGCTCGTTCAGCAGGCGCGAGAACAGACGGCGCCGGAATCCGGGCCGAAACATGACGTCCGCGTCGGTGACAAGCACCCAGCCATCCATGGCGAGCTGCTCAAAGCCGTCGTTGAGCATTTTGCCCTTGTTGAACACGGCCCCGCCTTCACGGAAACGTTCCGAGATCACGAGCTCCGCGCCGCAGGCCTTCGCGATGGACTGCGTCTGCTCGTCTTCCGGGCTGGTTACGACGGCAAAACGGTCGAAATGCCGGACATTTCGGGGCAATGACCAGGAGAGAAAATCCCCGTAGTGAACGCAGACAACTACGCCCTCTAGTTTTGCCGGATACCGGGCCGGCGGCGGCACGCGCTGAACGCAGCACGACTCCTCGTCGTCACCGGCTTCGGAGAGACCGTCCATCAGCGCGGACGGTCGCAGGAGCGGCACGCCTTCGCCGTAGAGCTCCCCCACCCTGGTTGCGAACAGGTCTTCGTGCCGGTCCGTGGCCAGGAATACAGAGTCGAACTCCGAACGTTGAAAGTAGGTGCCTGAAGCGAGGGTGAGCCCGTACAGCTCGGAGGGCTCTTCAGCCGCATCGTCGGCGATGCCAACGACCTCCGGACCGTTCCGCCCGCCGGTAGCCTGCATCAGGCGCCGCAGGTACTTCCCTGCCCCGAAGATCAGAACGCGTCCCCGCAGAGACCGCCAGGCGTAGCGCATGCGTTCCGGCTCGCGCAGCAGGCGACCGTCCGCAGAACGCGCCGGAAATGCGACGTCGCTCAGTTGGGGAAGAACCCGTGAATGCTCGTCGCGGAAATGCCGCTCCCAGGCCGCACGACCGGCCTCAAGCATCTTGCATGTGTCCCGCTCGGGCAAACGGTCGATTCCACGCAGCAAATCCAGCTCGGACGCACAGGTCCCGATCTGGAACAGGAATGACGGATAGTCGATCCGATCGGCAAGGGGCAGCCCCAGCGCATCGCTGATCACAACCGGAATCCTGCCGTCGGCCAGCGCGTCATAGACACAGCAATCCTGCGACGTGCCGATCAGCGGGCAGAGCGCGAACCGTTCGTGAAAAGCGGCACTCAGGGATTCCGCCGCGCTTGCTACGCGCTTCAACAGGGGATGTTCAGGCACTTTCATTCGGGAACCGTCTTGCGGTACTTCTTGTCCGGGAAACACGCGTACGGGTCAATCACGGCAACGGCACCGTGCCAGACCTCGGCGCAACGCCTCTTGAGAACGTCCGCAACGTGCCGGGTGTTGGGCGACAGCACGACCGCGTCAGGCGGCGCGACCTCGCCGGGCTTCAATACGGGAATACCGTCAATCTCCTGCCCCGGAGTTGCCGAGTCGTCGAAAATGCCTGCGGGGCGAGGCAAATCAAACCGGCGGACCAGGCTCAACAGCCAGAGCGTATGCTGCCCGCATCCGTAGAGCCATACGTTCCGTCTGCCCCGGTTTGCGGCGGACCACAACGATGCCAGGTGCCGGGCCATCATCTCCCCTTCGACTTCAAATTGGCCAGGCTTGGACAGGCTCAGGAACCACGCATTAAGGTCGATCCGTTTGTGCTGTTCCCAGCGGTCCATCCGAACGGCGTCGTCCGACCGGTCACGCAACGCCCGGGCCCGCATATTGAACATGGCAAAAAGCAGGTTATCGCCAAAGCAGTCGCCCTCGCGCTCTACACCGGCCGCCAATCCGGCTCCCACGAAACGCGGCTGAAAGTAGAAACATCCCGGATTCAGGATCCAGCTCCGCACCGTCCGGCCGAACTCCTCGTCCAGTTTCGTGCCTGACCCGACGAGGACAACCCAATCCGAAATGCCCAACGCTTCCAGTTCCCCCACCCCGACGCCGGGCTCTACAACCACGGCACGGTCAAAATGCCGCGACAATTCCGGCGGGACATCCGGCACCGGTTCGGACGAGACAAACACACCCACGATTTCCTGCGGGTAGAGGGTGCGGTTCGTGCCGTCGATCCGTTGCTGGTTGTCGCCGTCAGGCAGATACCACTCCATCGAGGGATCGCAGGCGTATTCCTCCGCCGAATACCGACCCACGTCGAGGACCTCGACCCGCTGCTTTCTCAACTTGGGGCTGTTCACGGCCTCCAGCTTCTCACGGATAGCGGGCGAGATGTCGTCGACTTCCTCGTTCGCGCGTCGCCGCGGAACCTGCAGGGCCGCGCCGCACAGCTCGCACCAGTGGAGCTGATCTCCGAACTGCTCCGGCGTTCTCTGCCACCACTCCGAATCCACTTCCCAGCCCCCGGGTCCGTCAAAGAGCATGTCCAGGGCCCCGGCGACCTCGCAGAAGAAGGCGCCCTTAGGCGTGACGGTCGAACTCCACAGGTTTTGTATCCAGCAGTTGTCGCGCAGCGGGATCCACTCCTCGTCGGTCACGCCCAGTTCCCTGCGCGAAATGAGCAGCGCCTGGTGCAAACCCGGACTTGTGTGGTCGTTGATGCACTGATAGTCGAACACCTCCTGGATCAGCTCGAAGTGCCTGTAGTACCCCTTCCCCAGCGACGTGAACAGACCCCGGCGGCCGCACACGTCCGCCAGTTCCCGCGTGCGGTACTCCGAAAAGTCAACGATCGGCTCCAACGCCCGGCGACGGGGTTCCTGCGCGCCTATCTTCGATGCGTAGTACTCCACGAAGCGCCCGAACTCGGGATGCAGTGTCGGCTCCCCACCCATGATGCCCACAATGCCCGGAGAATCGACCAGTGAGTCGACCGCTCGCTTGAACGTCTCGAAATCCATCATGAACGGCTTCTCGTGGTGCCCGCAGAAGCGCGTGCAGTTGGAACACGAGTGCGTACAGACGTTCGTCAGGTCAATCTGAATGATCTTCTGTTCGCTCGGTGATTTCATGTGCGATCTCGTCGGAACCGCGACTTGCAGGTTGATAGTGCCGGGGAGATTCCACTTCCCCAGCGCGAACTCTGAGCATCATCTCGGCCAACCGGAAGTCACTTTCGTAGCTGACCTTCAGGCACGTCTCGCGGGGCAACGGATAGAAACCAAGCTTGCCTCCGAACGCTCCGCACTGCTCGGTCTCGAACAACCGGACGAACGTGGATGCTCTCCAGACGGTCACGCTCCAGGCACAGAGATGGATCGGAGCGATGCTCTGCGTGGGTTGCAGGAACCCAGCCGGATCGATATTGACCGGCTTGCCGTCACAGAAGGCCTGCTGCCGCAGTTCCTCCACCGTAATCAACGTATCGAAATCATGGTCCAGGAAATGCCGTACGACTGCATCGATGTCTCCCGCGGTCACCAGCGGAGAAACCGGGTTGATCATGACCAGTACCTCCGCACCGGTCTTGCGAATGAAGTCGTAGTTGAACTCCTCCTGCAGGGCGGTATCGGATGCCAGTTCCGGCGACCTGCGGAAGTACTTCACGCCCAGCTCTTCAGCCACGGCGCCGATCAGATCCGACTCCGTATTGACATACACGTCGCTCAGCAGAGATGCTCCCTTTGCCGCCTCTATCGCATACGCAATCATCGGCTTGCCGTTCATCATGCGCAGGTTCTTGTTCTTCACGCGCTGGCTGCCGTAGCGCGCGGGAATCTCGCCAATGATCTTCACTGCTCCATGTCCTCAAGATAGCGTTCAAGCACCTCGACCACGATTTCGCGATCGGTCTGCTGTTTGAACATGTCGCCGTAGCCGCGCGTCAGGATCAACCCCAAACGGTTGCCGGCGTTCTTCTTGTCTTTGCCCATGGCCTCAACCATATCCGCCGCGCTGATCCCGTCCAGGGAGTGGTTCTTCCAGACATGGGCGAGGAACGGCCGAATCTCGTCC
The DNA here is from genome assembly GCA_964555035.1 of uncultured Victivallales bacterium. Taxonomy (GTDB): domain Bacteria; phylum Verrucomicrobiota; class Kiritimatiellia; order UBA8416; family CAYOBW01; genus CAZKRK01. The sequence goes on from CAZKRK010000026.1 coordinate 5,904, forward strand.
CGAATCCCTGCTGGCAGCAGCCCCAGGCTCTCGGAAACCACGTTGGCCATGTCCATTCCGAACGCCACCGCAATGCCGTGCGGGACGCGATACTCCGTCAGCGTTTCGATCGCGTGTCCGAATGTGTGACCGTAGTTGAAGACCTGCCGCTCACGGCGGTCGAATTCATCTCGTTCCACCATCTGCCGCTTGATTTCAAGGCTCTTGCGAATCATCGGTTTCAGGACATCAACATCCCGCGACACCGATTCCGACACCGCCTGGCTGAACCACTCGAAATCCGACTTCCCGGCAATCAGGAAGTAATGGTACATCTCGCCGATGCCCGACATGAAGTCGCCTTCCGTGAGCGATTGGAGGAACGGAGCGTGAATGACGATCTTCGACGGGGGGTAGAAACCGCCGAGCTGGTTCTTGTATGCGCCGAAGTTGATGGAGGTCTTGCTCCCGATGCAGCTGTCGGCCTGCGCTAGCAGTGTGGTGGGATAGAAGATCCACTCGACACCCCGGTAAAGAACCGACGCGATGAAGGCTGTCGTGTCCTGCACGACGCCGCCGCCGATCGCCACCAGCCGGTTGCCACGCCGGAAACCGGTCTCAATGACTCGGCTGATGACCGGCTCCAGCCCCCGGTAACTCTTCAACGCCTCCGAGGCATCGAGTTCGATCACGTCGAGTCCATCCGGAAAGTGACCACGCCCCCTGCGACACGAGGTCGCAGGGGGCGTGGCCACTATTGCGAGTGCCGAAATGGTGCTGCTTCACGCTGCGATCAAGGATGACGAGATCACCACTCCTGAGCTCTTCGGCCAACGACGCCGGCAAGTCGTCTTTGAAGACGACTGCGTATTCACCGCGGAAGGACTTGACCGAGAAATCAAACATTCACGAATCCCCCGTCGACAACCAGGTTCTGGCCGGTCATGTAGCTGTTCTCGCGGCTGGCGGCAAAGAGAACCGGTGCGGCCATTTCCTTCGGCTCGGCCAATCGTCCGGCCGGGATCCGGCTCTCCAGCTCCCTGCGTTCCTGGACACTCAGGGACTGCTCCGTCAGTTCCGTCAATGTGAAACCGGGGGACACGCAGTTAACAAGCACGTTGTGAGGCGCCAGTTCTACGCCCAGCGTACGCGTGAGCCCCGCCAGGCCCGCCTTGGCCGCAGAATACGCCGAGCGGCCCGGCCTGGAAATCCGGCTCCAGATCGACGCAATGTTGACGATGCGCCCGTAGCGGCGCTTCTTCATTCCCGGGACCAACGTCCGCATGATAGCCGTCGGCGCATGGAGGTTCACCGCCATGACGGCGTCGTAGTCCTCACGCGACTGCGCATCGATCGATTCGATCCGGTTGATCCCCGCGTTGTTCACGCAGACATCGATGTCCACCTCTTTCAACTCACCCAGGAACCGCTCCAGGGACGCCGGCACCAGAAAGTCAACCGCAAGGTAGCGACGCGGCCCGTCACGGTACTGACGATTCAGTTCATCGACCTTTTCCGCGTTGGTCCCGGTCACGAGTAGATCCGCGCCGGCCTCTTCAAACGCGTCGGCGAGCGCGGCCCCAATCCCGCGGGTCGCCCCGGTAACGAGTACCGTCTGTTTTGAGAAGTCCAGTTTCACTTCTCCCGGTCCATTCCTATGAAGGTATCCACCCAGAAGTGCAGCAGGGCGGCATGGCCCGATTCCGCAAACCCGTAGTCCGGCGCGGGGATGTAGAAGTTGAGATCGCCGAGCCGGCGCAGCCTGTTGTCCTCTTTCATACCGGTAAACGTCACGATGTAGAGTCCCATTTCACGGGCCTCTTCGACGGCACGCACGAGATTGGCAGAGTTGCCCGAGCTGCTGATCACAACCAACATGTCGCCGGCCGACGCCTGTTGCCGCAGCGGTTCCGCGAACATGCGTTCCACGCCGAGATCGTTTGCCAGGGCCGTCAGGAGAGCCAGATCCGTGAAGACGCGGGTCTTCAGCCTGGCGTTCTTGTTGAGGTCCGCCGCGATGTGGCTGGCCATGGACGCGCTGGCCCCGTTGCCGATAAAGAAGAAATGCTTGCGCTGGTCCCGCAGGATATCGGTCTTCTTCAGCAGCCGCCCGAATCCGTCATTCACCTCGTGCTGCGCGCCGGCAAGATCCGTCACCGCCAATCGGCCTATGATCCCGGCCAACTCTTCAAACCATTTGACTGCATTCATGTCGGTATGCCTTCCTGCGAACTGTCAGTTCTTTGACACTCTGTACTGCTGTCACGTCCTGATTCCCGTTTGACACCTTCTTGCCGTTGCGATGAACCGCCCGTCCCCAACGCGGACGCACATCCCAGCCAGCGTCCCCAACGGGGACGCACGTCACAGCCCAGGGTGAAACCCTGGGGACCGGTCAGCCCCCAAACCATCCAGGCTCCCTGAAGGGGAGCAACGCCCCTGCCGCCGCGTCCAGATGCCGCTCCCCTTCAGGGAGCGGGCCTTCGGGTAGTGCGAATGTTGTCCCCGGCGATCCTCGCCGGGCTGTGATGTCGCTCGCCTTCGGCGAGCCCGTGTTTGTCACGTCACCTAACGACTAACGATCACTGACTACCGATCACCGACTACCGATCACACCCTCCTGCCTCCCGCCCCCTGCCCACGCTTCGATCAGATTCTCGACGCACTCCATTTCCATCCCGAGTCGCCCTTCCCGCGTATAGGAAGCGACATGCGGTGTGAGCGTCACCTGGGCGTATCTGCGTAGCGGTCCATCGTAGGGCTCTTTCGGCAGTGCGTCCAACCAGGCGCCGGCCACCCGACCGGACTCCAGGGCCTCGATCAGCGCCTGCTCACTCACGCTGGCGCCGCGAGCCGCATTCATGACAAGTGCCCCCGGTTTCAGTCGTTCGAACGCGGCCCCGTCCAACACGCAGGCTTCCCCCGCCAGATGCAGCGAAACGATGTCGGCTTCAGGCAGGGCATCGTCCAGGCCCATCTGCTCCGTTCCCTCCGGCACGCTGTCGACGAACGGGTCGACAAACACTATGCGCGACCCGAATGGTTTGAGCAGTTCAGCCACTCTGCGGCCAATGCGTCCGCACCCCACCAGGACCACCGTCCTGGCGCCCAACAGCCCACCGATGCGCTTGTCCCACTTGCCGGCGTGCAGCGACGCGTTCATCGGCCCGATCAGCCGCAGGCTGTTAAGCATGTTGGCCACCGTGAGCTCCGCCACCGACGCAGTCGGGCCGTCCGGCGTATTGCGCACGGCGATGCCCAGCTCGCGCGCCGCATCCCGATCTACGTTTGACATGCCCGAGCCGCACCGCGAGATCACTTTGAGCCCCGGCGCCTGCGTGAGCACCGCCCGGTCCAGCGGCTCCAGGCCGGCCACCAGCCCGCCGACCCGATGCTCGTTCAGAAGCTGAACCGTTTCGGCCGCCGTGTAGCGGCGCTTGAACGGGTTCGGCACAACCGTGAAGCCGGCTCCTTCCAGCCGCCGCAACGGTGCGTCATCCAACTGGCTGAAGGACGACGGGCCGATCAGTACGCTCCAATCCTCTCCGCTCATAGTCATTCCATTCCGTAAGCGCCCAGCTCTCCGGTTCCTGTGGCTGCGCTGTTTCCCGGTCTTTTTCACCGTTCCATCGCTCATCATCTTCGTAGACCATTTCCACCAGGCGCATCAGTTTCTCGGCATCCCGAATCGAGCCATGTCGCGGCGGTTGGCTTTCCCGAACACACCGGACAAACTCATCCACTTCACGCTGAAAAGAGTGGTCCGTACGGTACCTGAAACGGTCAACGCCTGAGTGGCCGGCCTGGGGCGCAGGCGTTCGGTTCAGGGCCACGCAAAGCTCTTCGTAGCCGTTCCCGTTGGTATAGGCCCCGCTCGAACTGAGGATGCCGTTCACGACCATGTACCCTCTCTCCATGAAGATCTCCAGCGCGAACAGATGGCGCCACTGCGTCATGGTGCTGTGCAGCGAAGCAGTCTGCCCCTTGTTGTTGCGGAACATGGCAAAGACGTTGTCCTCTATCCCGAGGTCCCAGTAGCTGCCCGAACAGAACGACTTCACCTCATCGAAGTCACCGCAGAAATGGAGAAAGAGATCAAGCATGTGAATGCCCTGATCGAGAAAGATCCCGCCACCGGCGAATTCCCGCTTGGCGCGCCACTGCTCCTTGTAGTCTTCACTCACGCTCTTGCCGTAGCGGCCGCGCATCCAGATGATGTCGCCGTAGTCGCCGGTTTCGATGCGTCGTTTGGCCTCGACAATCGCATCGTGATAGCGATGGTTGAAACCGAACTTGACGATCTGTCCCGCGTAGTGCGCCATGCAGGCCTTCATCTCGTGCACCTCTGCCAGCGACATGCCCGGAGGCTTCTCCGCAAATACATGTTTGCCTGCCCGCAGCGCCTCGATCACAAGCGGCTTGATCAGGTAGTTCGGAGTACAGATGAAGACGGCATCGACGTCCGTGTCGTTGAGCACGCCTTCGGGGTTTGCATGCACGGGGAACGAGACATCCTCGCGGGCCGTGGTGTCACATCCGCAGATGACACGGCATCCGGCGATGTTCTCGACATTCGCAAGACGAATGCGTCCCATCTTGCCCAGTCCGATAATCGCAGCGTTCATTGTGTTGCTCCGTATTGCTGCCGACCCCATCACTTCGGCACCCTTGCCAACGAATCGGCAGGGAGGTTCTCATATAGATCAATCAGAGGCGCCGCGTCACCGAGCACCTCCCGGCAACGCGCCAGCATAGTGTTGCGGTGTGCATCCGAAGAAATCACCACGGGGATGCCCCTCGACCGCGAACTCTCCAGTGTCTCCGCCTGCAAACCCCACCGAGATGGCGCCGTTGCCCCGCTGTCGTCCAACAGACTTACGACCCTGGGCCCCCTGCGGTCCTTCACGAGCAACTCCAGCCACTCGCTGTGTTTGCCGGCTCCGTAGACCGCAACCGCAGCGTACTTCTCCGCCAGGCGTTCCCAACGCTCACGAACCAGCTCGCGCAGCAACACCGTGTCTACGCGGTCCGCGAATCGAAAGCGAAATTCCACATTGTGTTCTTTGTAAAACCGCCTCAACACGGGAAAGAGCGAATCCTGAAAATAGCCGTCCACATCGAATCCCTCGTTGCCGAAAACCCAGTTCTGGTGACGACGGTAGTAGCCAAGAGCTTCTGGAATGGAAATCAGCGGACCAAAGAGGACCATTGTTCGGGTGATGAATCCATCCGCGCCAATCCGCAATACGGTCGGCAACGGGAAGATCTTCTGCAAGAGCTCCCTCTTGGCGCAAAGCCCGGAAGTAGGGACGAAGTAATCCTGCCTCCCCGTGCGGTCCATTTCGGCGAGCACATCTCCGCAATAGAGCCCCGTCCGAAACGGACCGGCGGGCCTGCCGGCCCAGACCTCCACCTGGTGCTGCAACAGCCCGTACTCGCCCCGGCGGAACTCATGCCAACGTCGGACCGTGGCCAACTTCTCCGGACTCCACCAATCGTCACTGTCCAAGAAGCAGATCACTTCGCCCCGGGCACGCTCGAACCCATGATTGAAAGCCGCAGCCTGGCCGCCGTTCTCCGTGTAGACCCGGATCAAGCGCGGATCGTCAAACGAGTCGATAACGTCACGCGAGTCGTCCGTTGAGCCGTCATCCACCACGATCAGCTCAAAATCGGGATCCGACTGCGCCAGCACCGACTCGATGCTCTCACCGACAAGACGGCCATAGTTGTAGTTGGCAACTATGACCGAAAAGAACGGTTGGGATTGCTCGCGTCTCAAACCAACTCCTCCAGTCGCGCCCGAGGGAATACCTCCAACTTGCCGCCCTCGGTCGCATTGACGATTTCACGGCCCATGTGGAGATAGGCATCGCGGGCCAGAGCATAGTGGGCCTCGATCATGCGCAAATTGGGGGTCTGCCAGCTTTCACCGCTATCGAAGTAGGTGGGATCGAAGTGCATCGCGCGCGGCTTGTCGATCACCGTCCATTTGTCCGGTTCACCCTCATACCCGAAGTCGTGATCCGCTCCGACAATGACGACGCGCCTGAAACCCATGAAGAACGCCATTTGCAGCGCGACATAGGTGACGGTGAAGCCGCAGCAGATTTCCATTTCCGGATTCAGGCTGAAGGTGAAGCGTTTGTGCTCGCCCATGTAGTAGACGTTCTCTCTGGTGCCGGGCGGTATGTGCCGGATCGCCTCCTGCGACAGGAACAGCGGCATGTCCAACCCCAGATAATGCTGCACCGACTGGCGGACCACATCGCCGATATAGGACACAAGATAGTCGGGCCGGAAGTCTGTTCGTTTGAACAGCAGATAGACCTTGTTGAGCCCGAAGGTCGGCACACCACGGAGCAGATTGAGATCGACTTTGTTCAAGCTCGGTCCGTTGCACAGAATGACAGCGGTTTCGCCCTCGTGGCGGTTGCGGAACGCGGCGATGCGCGGATCGCGGTGGAAGCCGCCGGGCGACGCTGAATAGCCACCCATGCCGGAGAACACGGCCACCTCGACGTTCTGCTGTCGGAGCCGCTCTGCCACGCGCGCCGCAGCCGGGTTGCGCACATCAATCGCCACCACCACCGGCAATGCCGGAAGCCGCGTCGGCGGCCGGCTGATCTGCGCGGAGCCGATGCTACCCTCCGCCTGATCGTCATAGACTGCGGTCACCTCAACTCCCAGGTTTCCCAATGCGGCACAGGCGAGCCGCCCGTTCTTGCCTGCGCCCCACACCGCACAACGAGCAAGCCGGCGCTCATCCACCCACGTCTTCAGCGCCTCTTCGGCCTCCCGAAAACCGTGTATCGCATTGTCCGGCACGTATACGTTCTTTAAAGACACAGCGAATCCCTCTTACACGTTCTTCGGATAGGGGCCCGGCGGACACCCTTCATACAAATCAATCGTACAACGGTCCGTCCCAAACAGCTCGTGACAGCGCGCACGCATCCGCTGCTGGTGCACATCTGTCGACAGGACAATCGGCAGCGGGGGATCCAGCGCTCCGGGCCGCATGACCGGAATGCCCTCCAGCTCGTCCAATTCACTCCGGTCATCCAGGATCGCCACCACTTCCGGACCGTTGGCGCCCTTGATGCAGTCGAGCAACCAGCGGGTATGCACGCCCGCCCCGAACAGACAGACCTGCCGGTGAACCGGCTTCAACCCCTCCCAACGCATACGCAACAGGCATTGGGTCAGACGGCTTTCGCGCAGCTTTGCATCCTGCAACGAGCCACTCCCGGCGGGCATTTCAATCATCATCTCGGCCACGTCCGACCACTCGCAGATCCAACCCTCCAGCTCGGCATCTTCGGGCAGGATTCCCAGGGCGACGAAACGTTCGTAGTAGGCGGCTGCGACGTCCGGCATGTTGAACAGCAGGAACAGCAGCACCTGCTTGCGGGCCTTTGCGGCATCCCATGTGCCGCTCTCTCCGATCGAATCGATGGAGCGCATGTAAAGGAAATCGCAAAAGGTCTGCTGGCCGCGCGGATAACGCGGTCGCAGGGCGGTCCTGAACTGCCAACGGCAGATATTCGACAGTTCGAACAGCTCAAAACCGTGCCGGCTCATGATCCGATGCGTTTCATCGAAAGAGGATTGCCCCTCGTAGACGGGAATGAACTCCGCCTCCGCAATAACCCCCAGCGCCTCCTTCAACACACCGGAAGCTCCGTTGAGCACCTCGGCCGTAAGGCCCTGTACATCGATCTTCACAAAATCGGCGCCGGGCAGACCGAACTCGCTGCGCGCCCTGTCCAGGGCAACCGTGTCCACCTCGATTGTCTGAACCGTCTCGAAAATGTCGCCGCACTCGCAGCTGAAGACCTGGTTCCAGTCATACCGGTCCGTCACCATCCTGTTTGGCCGCAACAGCGACGAGGTCGTCGGACGTTTGTTCAAGAACACGGTCCGGTGACTCTCCGGACCGATGGCCACCGGGATAGTGCGCGCGTGCGGCTCAGAATCACCGCGCGGGTCCGGCTCAAAATTGACCACCTGAATATGGGGCAGGAGGTGGACAAACGGCGGCGGCGTCCCGCCGGCAGACCCCAGGTCATACAGCGTGAACCCATCCATCTTGCTACAGAAATCGCGAACAAAGGCCTCCCGCACGGGCAGTCCGCTCCACGCACCCGAGAAGTAGGTCATGCGTCACCTCCCGTGGTTGCCGCGACCCGGTTTGCCTGGCGCGCCTCAAAGTGGAACGACCGCGACCAGCGCGAGGCAATCCGTCCCCTCTCACAATCCTGCCCCCCCCAAATCGTTCCTGGAGCGCGAATGGCATAGCGGTGGCCGTTCTCCTGGAAAGCCCGTACGATGGACGAGAGCGTGTTCTCCCCTCCATCCGCATGGTGGTACTCAAGAATGCCGCCACGCACGGTCTGCAGCGTGGCTCCCAGCTCGGCCAGTACCTCGGCCTCGGCCCCCTCAATATCCAGCTTCAGAAAATCCACCGGCTTCGTCATGAAACCGCGCAGGGTGCGCGTCTCCACGGTTATGGCCCGGAAGCGCCGCCCCTCTTGCTCCGGCCGGCTCGTCAAGGACGAGCCCATCGGCATCTCCTCGTCACAGTAGAACGTCGTCGAGCCGTTCTCGCCGGCCAACGCATACGGATGCAGTGTTACTGCTTCCCACCCATTGGATCGGATGTTTGCGGAGCAGATATCGAACAGCTCCGGATTCGGCTCGAAGGCCACGATTTCAGCCGCGGGATAGAGCCATTTGAAGTACGCTATCGCAGCTCCGATGTTTGCCCCGCCGTCGATTATGAACGGTCGTTCCTGCTGCGTTTCAAAGTGGTCGGAGCCGCAGATCACCAGTTCATGGTATAGAATGAAGAGGTCTGCGGCGCTGCTGCAATGCAGGCGGGCATCCAGAAACGGCAGAGGCTCATCCGCGTGGTGGCCGGCATTTCGCCTGGCGGCGATTTCACGCAGCTGGGCGCCGACATCAAGACCCAGCCGCCGGCCGGCCTCGCTCACTCGGCTCCGCGCGACCATCAGCCGGGCTTCGGCACGGTGGAATCGCGCAAGTTCCTCCTGCGGAGCCTGCCGCTTCCCCATCCGCGCTTTCAACCGGGCGAGCACGGGATCGGCCTCGAATCCTGTTCCACGGCACCACTGGAAGGAATCGACCCAGCTCTCGGCCAGTCGCGCCCAGCCGCGGTCCGGTGACGACTCGAGCGAGTCCAACAGCTCAAAGGCCACCTTACTGTTGCCGATCGAAAAACAGGCTTCCGCCTGCAGCATGCGCCCGCGGTCCGTCTGCCGCTTCAACGCCCGGTCCTGCTCGCACAGCTCGATCCACAGCGGGATCCTGTGGCGGGGCAGGCAGTAGGCCCGCGCAACACGGCCGTAGCCATCCTTCAGCCCGGACGAGCGGGCGTAGGCCTCTGCCACCCGCTCGCGTGCCGAATCGATGTCACCCGTCATTGCATACGCTTCTGCCAGGAACAACTCGCCTTGCGCGGACATGCGCTTCTCCTCGAAGTCCTGCCGGCACAACTCGAGCACTTCGGCAAAATCCTTGCGGGGCAGGTGGTAGGCCTTCGCTATACGCAAGAAGCCGTCCTGGCCGCTGCCCGACCGATAGGCATTCCGCACCTGGGCCACGGCCTTTTCCAGGCATCCCTTGCCGGCCAGAAACGCAGCATAATTCAACCGGAATCCCGCACTCATGCGTCCCCGCCGGTCATCCTTTTCAAACAGCCGTTCCGCTTGTTCGGCGTCACCGCCCCGAACCTGGCAGGCGATCTCAGAAAAACCGTTCACGGCCTCGGGGTGAGCGTCATAGACCTCCAGCACAACTTCCAGCGCGACATTCTCGCGGCCCGCCCGGAAAAGCGCCTCGGCGTGGCGCAGCGCACACCACCAGCTCTGTCGCCCGGCGCATTCATCCTCCTCGAAGAAGCGCAGAGCCGCGGGCAGGTCGCCACATTTCATATACAGCAATCCCAGACGCGAGAACCCGTCTCTCGCAGCACTCGTCTTGGCGTAGTGTCGAGATATCTCGTCACGGAGAGTCCCCTCCCCCAGCTCTGTCAGCGCCGCGAACTGCTGCTCGAAAGTGTCCCGCTTGATGGAGTCGAGACCCAGCGCAGCAACATACTTGCCGAGAAGTTCCTCAGGCATGGCAGACCTCGACTTCACTTACCGGAGCGTCGATGCCCTCGAACAGGGCCGCCAGCCGCGGATTGCGCGAGAAGAGACGACCGGGCGAAAAGTTCGGATTCCTCTTACGGAAATCCCTGCTGAAGTAGTAGAACCAGATTTGCGCAAGCGCCCGGTAGAAAGCGGCATCAGCGTCATCCATCCAGGGACGGAGGCGTAGATCGATCTTGTCATCCGGTGGGACCGGCACCATTTCCACCGTCGACAGGGCGTCCAGCGAGAACTCGATCTTGTCCCGCCAACCTTGCTCGGCAATTATCTGGTCGCCCGACTGGGGAGCGTAGAGATAGTACATGATCGTTGCCTTATCGTTCATGATGGTCCGGATCTTTGCGGCAACCTCAATGCTCTGACGGATATCCGAGTCTGTCTCCGAGGGGATTCCAAACATGAAGGCGGTGATGAACGGGACGCGAGCCGACGCAAGCGTTTCGATCAACGCCAACGCTCTATCGATATTGACTCCCTTCCTCAGAATGCGACGAATGCGTTTGGACCCCGACTCGATACACATCGTCGTCTGGATCCGCTGGTCGCATATCTCCTGCAGGACCCGCGGACGGAAATCGCTCAGATGCGCATACAGCCGGGTAATCTCCCAGTCGTTCGCCTTGGCGGCTTCAATGATGGTCATCGCCCGGTCTTCGTCGATCAGGAAGTTGTCGTCCATGAACATGAAATGGCCGCATTGCGTCATTTCATGTAGATGCTGCATTTCGGCCAGAACGGACTCCGCGCTCCGCAGCATGTACTTCCCCTTGCCCGTGAAGGTGTTGTAACAGAACGAACACTGGCGCGGACACCCGCGAGACGTTATCATCGGCACAAAACCCAGCCGGGCAACGCCCTCTTTCCAGAACGACAAGTCGATGCGCGGCAATTCGTCCAGGTCCCCGTCGAAGACGAAGTTCTCGCCCTGTTCGATACGGCCGTCCGGCAGCCGCGTCGCAATGTTGGGATGCGCCTGCAAAGCCTTCCGATCGCCGTTTTGCAGTGCCGCGGCCAGTTCAACCACCACCGATTCGCCCGGGCCGCGCACCACGTAGTCCACGTGCGCTTGCTCGATACACGCCTCGGGCAGGGCCGAAGCCAGCGGACCGCCCCACACCAATGGCGTGGAAGCCGACGCTGACTTGACCAGGGCGGCCAGCTCCACTCCGTTCCGCAGGTTGCAGCCGAAGACCGAACTGCTGAAGGCCGAGCCCGACTTTCCCGTGAGCACCAAGAAGCGCCCCCACGTTGTCGTAATGGTCGGCCCGACAGGCTCCGGCAAGACAACCACCCTGGCGAAACTCGCCTCACGCTGGAGCCTGGATGCCCGTCTTAAGGTCGGCCTGATCACGACCGACACGTACCGCGTCGCCGCCGTGGACCAGATCAAGGAATACGCGGCACTGCTGGGGATCGAACTGAGAGTCGCGTTCTCCGCCAAGGCTGCAGCCGAAGCCGTCAAGTCCATGGCCAGCCGGGACGTCATCCTGGTCGATACGCCGGGCCGCAGCCACCTCGACGCTGCCGGCCTCACCGCAATCAAAGGCATCCTGCAAGGCATGGGTGCCATCACCGTGATGCTGCTCGTCCCCGCCACCGTCGACAGGCGATGCGCGACGGAAATTCTGGAAAAATTTGGTGTTCTCAACCCCGACTACCTCGTACTCTCTAAAGCGGATGAAGCGTCCAGCTACGGATTGATCACGACGATATCGAGCGAGACCGACATACCGTTTGCATATTTGACGGATGGACAACGCGTTCCTCGTGACATATACCCTCTGGAAGGAGACATCCTGGCTGAAATGGTGCTCCCGTTGCAGGAGAACGAAAAGACAAAGGCGCAACGGGGGACGCCCCGCGCGCCCGGTAACGTGCCATCAAGAACGGTGCTTTCCGGAACCGGCGGAAAATCACGATCGCCGGAACTCTGTGTGTTATGACAGACAGTATTGACCAAGCAGACGAACTGCGGCAGAACCGTGTGGCACGAGCGGAACTGGAGCTGGCAGCCACCGGCTTGCGCTGTATCGCCGTTGGCAGCGGCAAGGGCGGAGTGGGCAAGACAATGGTCTCCGTCGGACTGGCCTGCTGCCTGGCCGAACGCGACTTTCGCGTGCTGATGGTTGACGCCGATCTCGGACTGGCCAATATCGATCTGCAAATGGGAGTCGATCCACTGTACACGCTGCAGGATGTGATCTACGGGGGTTGCCCACTGGAGCAGGCCGTCACCCATGTTCGCAAAGGAATCGACCTGCTGGCCGCAGTCTCGGGCGCAAAGGAAATGATGGAACTCGGCAACGCCAGGCGTCAGATGGTCGTCAGCGATCTGATGCGTTTCGCCGGGAGGTACGATTATCTCATCATCGATGCCGCTGCAGGTATCGGAGGTAACGTCGTCTCATTCCTGTCCGCATCCCCCGAAGTGCTGGTTGTTGTCGCCAACGAACCTACTTCGATCATGGACGCCTACTCCCTGATCAAGGTCCTGCGCAGCGAGAAGCCATCGCCTGCCATCATGCTGACCATCAACATGGTCCGATCCCTGGAGGAGGGCAAGACACTGGCACACCGGCTGAACGAAACCGCGAAAAGGTATCTCGGCATCGAGTTGCCCCTGGCCGGCATCATCACCTATGACGAAGCGGTCGGCGACGCAATCCGGCTCCGTACCCCCCTGATGCACCATGCGCCCGGCGCGCCTCCAGTCGTCTGTCTGCGCGAATTGAGCCGCTTCATCACGGGCGACGAGCTGGGACAATCCAGACGCGGCTCACGCGCTCCCTTCTTTGAACGACTCATGGGGGTGGCCCGAAGCACTACCGGGGAACGGGAGGGAGCACCATCGTGAACGGCGTCCTCCTCCGTCTATCGCTCGCGGCAGGCACCATCGTGGCCCTGGCGTCGTTCTTCCTCGCAATCCTCAGAGGCACATCCGTCTCCGGCGCCGTGTCTCGCGCATCGATCGCAATGCTGATCGCAACCGTAACCGTCGCGCTGTTCTTTCGCTGTTTCACGACGATCCTCTACCGCTTCGTAGCGCAACGCATCGCGGAAGAATCCGCCGCGGAAGGGGGCGAGGAGTCGGCGGAAGAACAGAAGCAGGAAGGTGCCGCCCCCGATCGACCTCCTCCCGGCAAGCACGATGAGACATGAGCCCGCCGAATACCAATGTCGTCGCGCCCGACCAGAGTGAGGCAGGACTCTGGGAAGTATACCGCCGGGAGCCTCGCTCAACGCGCGCCAGGGACAACCTGGTTGAGGCTTTGCTGCCGCTCGTTCACAAGGTGCTCCGCCGGATGCTGGTGCACGTTCCCGCCGACGTCGCCGCCGAAGACCTCTTTCAGGTCGGCGCCATGGCCCTCTGTCGAACAATCGACAAGTTCGACCCCGGCCGTGCGGTACCCTTCGAGAGCTTCGCGTCCCACAGAATTCGCGGCGCCATGTTGGACTACCTGCGCACGGAAGACCGAGTTCCACGCTCGTGCCGCGACCAGCTCGCAAAGGTCGAAGAGACGATCCAGAAGTTCGTCCGCCGACACGGAACAACACCGTCCGAAGACCAACTGGCCAAAGAGATGTCGATCTCACGCGAAGAACTCAACCGGCTCGTAGACCGCGCCCGACCGTGGCTGTCGCTGGACCAGATCCTGGACGCAGACCCTTCGCGCGGTTTTGCTCGCGGCCAGTCAATTGTCGACCCTACCGCGGCCGCGCCGGACGAAGAAGCCGCAAAGCAGGACCGCCTCAGCTCCGTTCGTCACGCCCTCTACCAGCTCGGCGCTCGTGAACAGAAGATTCTCTACCTCTACTACTATCAGGACTTGACTTTGGCCGAGATTGCTGCTGTGTATGAACTGACGGAAGCGCGCATCTCGCAGATCCACGGCCTGGCCATGGCGAAGCTGCGAGCCATTCTTTCGGACAGCTAAACCGACAGCGCCAAAAAAATGAGTGACGGAGTAGACAAGAGCCACCTGATCTACCCCCAGGGACATGACTTCCCCGAGAGCATCTACCGCGTCAACCCCGCCGACGCTGACGGCGAAGGACGCAACCAGGGGGCAGGCAGAGACGGACGGCAAGAGAAAAAGCGCCCCGCCGACGCAAACGGCAAAGGTGATGAAGACACGCTCACTCCGCGCGACAACATCAATCTCAGCCCCGAAGCCGCCCACATTCTCAAGAAGCGCAAAACGCCCCAAGACGCGGAACCGGACAACCCCGACACCCCCCCCACCCCGCCCCGCATCGACGTGGTCGCGTAGCCGCGGGCTTCAGCCGCGGGTTGCAGGAATAGGGTCTCGCCGAAGGTGAGAGACCTCTACAGAAAAGAGTGTCGGCATCCGTAGCGCGGAAATCCGTCTTGTCCCGCCGTAGCTGGGCGAAGGCGGATCCGCCTTCGCCCAGAGGAAGCGGCTGTGACCTGGTGACCGGGTGACTCGATGACGCCGGAGAAGAAAACCCGGCAGGCTGCAGGTCAGTTTCCCAACTTGAACAGCGCAATGACAATACCGATGGCCGCGATGATGAGCGCGATCCGTGCAATCGGCAACAGGGGTCTCCCCACGCGTTCACGAAAGTCGGCCAGCCTCTTGAATCCCAACTTGCGTGTGACCCGGTTGGCCCAATCGAAAAGCGGGTTGGCAAATACGGCCAGCGCAATGCAAAGACAGATGGATGCGATAAAGAAGATGCGTGTCGCAATCATGACCTATCCTCCTTGCGTGATACAACGATTGAGGGGCAGGTTGTATTGCATGCGCTTCTTGAAAGCGCTATGTTCCGACTGGATATGAAACCACTCCGACGGAAACCCGTGGTCATCGCGCGGAACGGCCGCGGCCGCGCTGTCGTACAGGATCTCGCGAGTTGCGAAGATACGCAGGAAAGCTTGGCGCTCCTCGAAATCGTCGCGCAGGGACGTGCCGATGTCCGGGACGGAAAGGTCAAGCCATTCACCCAGCCGGGAACTTCAGTCCCCGCCCTGTCATCCCGAGCGGAGCGTAGCGGAGTCGAGGGATCTCAAGAACTGCCAAGCACGTCCGGCGTGGTTGCCAATTCCCGAGATCCCTCGACTCCGCTACGCTCCGCTCGGGATGACAGGGCGGGTTTGCGGTTTCCCTACCGAATTGCCCAAGACGCCCCGCGCCCTGGGGCGCTACCGACATGCACCACATTCTCTCGGCCGGATTGCAAATCCGGCCCACTGAAGACATGCCGGCTCGACTGTGAAAGGACTATCGTGATCAGAAAACGGATACTCATGTTGCTGCTGTTCGCCCTTGGGATACCGACGGCCCCCGGATGGGGCGCGGAGGCTGAGCCCGATTGGAAACGGGCTGACGACGACTTCACGGTCGCCGAGCACCGGCCGCACACGCAAACAGATCTGGAGTTTCTTCGGGAGCACACTGGTGCGCATCGATCCACGCAACGCCTGCGTCGAAGCCGTCGGCCGCCTGCCAGACGGCACACATCCCGCCCAGCTTGCTTTTGCGGGGGAGAGAGAGATGTTCCTGGCGGGAGGGAAGCACCTGCGGCGGATCGTGTTGCCGTGACGTGGGCGTGAAACCGAACATGGGGAACGCTTCTACGGCCCCCCGTATTTCTATCCATAAATATCCATATCATGCTTGACATCGACCATTTATGGATATATATGGTTATCATTATGGATATGCCAGAACTCAATCTGTCGCAGGTCGAAGTCAAACTCATATCGGAAATCGATGAGTTCAAGGGCAAATGGCAGGCTCTCAGCACACTTGCTCCAGACCAGTTGAAGGCTCTGAGGAGGATTGCTTCAGTTCAGTCGATCGGCTCTTCCACGAGGATAGAGGGAGCAAAGCTCTCGGACAGGGAGGTAGAGGAACTCCTGTCAGGGCTCCAGATTACGAGACTGCACTCCCGGGACGAAGAAGAGGTCGCCGGCTATGCCGAATGTATGGAACTGGTCTTCGAGTCGTATGCCGACATTCCCGTCGACGAAAACCACATCAAGCAGCTCCATCAGGTGCTGTTGAAGTACTCGTCGAAAGATGTGAGGCATCGGGGGGAATACAAGAAGCTCCCCAACCATGTCGAGGCCTTCGACGCGAACGGGAAGAGCCTGGGTGTCGTGTTTCAGACCGCCTCTCCCTTCGATACGCCGCGCAAGATGGCAGAACTGGCCGAATGGCTTGCTCTGGAATGGCGAGAGCATCTGACCCATCCGCTCCTGACCGTCGGCCTGTTCGTCGTCCACTTTCTGGCGATACACCCCTTTCAGGACGGCAATGGCCGGCTGTCCCGCATCCTGACCACGCTGTTGCTCCTCCAGGCGGGATACGGGTACGTGCCGTACAGCTCACTCGAACGGATCATCGAGGGAGACAAGGACCAGTACTACGTCAGCCTCCGCCGCACGCAGAAGACAATCTACACCGACAACGGCACGATCATGGCCTGGCTCACGTTCTTCCTGCGTTGTATCCGGAAACAGGTCGCCGAGCTGGAGAAGAGACTGCGGGAAGAGGAGCTCCTGTCAGAAATGCCGCCGTTGTCAGGCGAATTGCTGAGGATTGCTCGTGACCGCGGAGAGCTCACGGTCAGGGAAGCCACCACACTGTCCGGTGCGAACCGAAACACGGTCAAGCTGCATCTGAGGCAGCTTGTCGGCCGCGGCATGCTGCGTCAGGAAGGCGTTGGCAAAGGCACGTGGTACCGGCCGGCGTGAGCCACGGCCCTGCCGCTGGGCACCCCCCCCTCAACAAGGAGGGGGGTGGGTCAGGGCCTGACCCACCCCTACTTGACGGCCGATTAGCTGCCGGTGTGGCGTAGGTTTCGATAGCGGCAGGGCCGCACCTTACCTCAGACAAATCAGTTCTCCGCTCTCCAGCGAGATGAGAAGAGAGCCGTTGGCCGCAATCAGGCCGTCGAATACGGGCAGGGCTTTCAGCTTGTGTTCAGCCAGGAGGCTTCCGTCCGTCTTTGACACCGCCTGCAGAAGCGCGCCGTGCTTGCCCTTCCAGATGTCGGCCTGTTTGCGTGAGTCGCTCGCAACCCGTTCATAGATCGACCTCGCGTTGCTGAAGGAGAGGTTCCCTTCATCCGCGACATCCCGCGGGCCCGCAATCCAGAGAGAGTCCCTCGTGCTCACCATGGCCCTGACCAGCAGAGGCACGTTCCCGTTCTGCCACTTGCAGTCGTAGGTCTTCTTCGGCAAGGCCCCGGGGGCTCTGGGCGGGCAAAGCGACCGGTCCAGTTCCATGCGCGGGAAGCGCTTCGCCTGGCGGGCCTTGAACTTGTCGTAGGCGTGGGTGTCTCTGGGCTTGCGTGACCTGTCGGCCGCGAACAGGCGATACTCCAGCGACGTGGTCCACAGGTAGTACTTCGGCTTGCGACCGAAGCCGTAGATGGTCGCATCGTCCATGCGATGTGTACGAAGAGGCCATTGCCCGGAAGTCCCGCATCGGTGGACGCGAAGACCGGCAAGGCTGCCAGGAGCAATGTCGTGACCCTGAATCGCATGTCGGCTACCCTACAAACACCATGGGGACAACGCCAAGCACGATCTCGGCAATCGCGCAACGAGCCCCAAACCAAATTGGTGGCTCTCTGCCGTGTCATGACGCATGCGCGGCAACCGTAGGTCCGATTTGCAATCGGACCCAATCCACGCAGGCCATTTCAAGTGACGGGGGACGCCGCGTCTGAGCGGCGTTGGGTCCGATTGCAAATCGGACCTACAGCATCACCGTTGTGAAGTCGTCTCGGGCGTTACTTCCGGTTTCCACTTTTCAATGGCGGCTCTCTATTCCCTGGACGGTTTGTTGACAACGGGGTTGATCAAGATCTCGTCGACAAATAGCCATGCCCTGAGTCCGGCGGCGCGATGCCCCGCAGGGATCGTCGCTACGTTCTTGGCAGTGATCCGGATGTATCGGGCACGAGTCCCCAGTTCGTCCGATCCGATGGTCTCGATCAATGATCCTGCCGTTTTTCGCCGGAACGAACGTTCGTTCTGGCCAAAAACCGGCCAAAAGAAAAGACTGTCCAGAGCAAGCATCCTATCTCCTTGATGATTGAGCCCAATTGCGTTAGTTAGTGCCTTATCCGAAAACCGTGCCCGATAATGACAGCATTTGCAGCAGCCCTCCTGATCCTGTCTTTGCCCGCCTACGCCGCGGCACAGGCGCCCGCGACAAGAGTGATCCGCACGCCCGCCGAACCCGTCTCCCCGCCGGGCAGTTTCGCGGAGACGCTCCTGCGGATCGAGGATCTCGAGCAGGACACCCGGTTCAACGATGCCATTGAGCTCTGCCGCCGGGCCCTTGAGACGTATGCCTTGCCGGCACAGCAGGCGCTTCTGCGGCGAGCGGCCGCACGACTTACGCGCCATAGGACGAAGGCGCACGAGGTGTCGTTCGCCATCCGCAGCCTGGCGGACGGCAAAGAGCACAACCTGGAAGAGGCGCGGGAAACGCTCCGGGCAGCCGCCGAGGTCAGCCGGCTGTACCTGCGCAAAGCCGCCGTGGCAAACGATCCGGCAACGGTCAGGGAAGCAGGTTCAGTTCTCATCGAGATCGGCGACAACCACATACCGGGTATCTTCATCGAACGCTGGAAACACCATTACCAACCCCACTCCTCGCTCACGCCCGTTCTCCTCGAACTCATCGACAGGACAAAAAGGGACCTGAACTACGATTTGCTTAAGGAGCTTTGTGACCGATCGATGGCCCGGACCGAGGTGCTGAAAATCGTAGTCGATTCGCTGGAAGCCTCGGTGACTCTTCCGCCTCTGCAGGGGGGCAAGGAGGACGATGTCCCGAAACCCGACCTGAAACTGCTGGCCACCCGGATGAAGCGAGTCAACCAGCTCGCAATAGCACAACAGCTTCTGACCTATGTCATCAAGAACGCTGAACCAGGTGAGAAAGAGAAACCCGTCCTGGAACGGGCCGAGGATATCCTGGCACAGGCGAACTTCCCCGATGTGCCAAAACTGCTGACGGCCCAGCTCCACAGTCAGCGGGACCCCGCCGTTATCTCGCGGCTGGTCCGGATCCTCGACCGCAACCCGGACCACAGCCTGGATACCGACGCGATGAGGGAACTGCTCGCTCACGCCGCCAAGGGGGATGCCACGGAATCACTGTGCGTAAGCATCGTTCTGGATGTCATGGAGAAGAGGGGCCCACGCCTGGATAAGAACACACAGACGTCTGCCCTGACACTGCTGGTCGGGTTCGTGGAAAAACACTCCGCGGAGGAACCGAAAGACGATCTCAAAAGGACGATCGACCGCTCAGAGAATGCCCTGCTCAATGATGCCTACCCGCAGGTCAACCATATTCTCGTCCACAGATTGCGAGGTTCAAGAAAAGAGCTTGTTGCAGACCGGCTTGTGCGGCTCCTCAGGAAGATGGCGCACCGCATTGAGAGGCAGGAGGTCCAGCAACTCGGCGCCTGCACCGCAGAGGGAAACGTCAACAGGTCCACGGCCGCTTCCGTTCTGATGGACTGGCTGGAACGCGCCGCCTCGACGCCCGTCCATGGCGGGACACCGGTCTTCAACACCCTGTCGACCCGTCTCGAGGACCCGCTCCAACCGCAAATAGTCAGCTGGCTGGTCGGCTTCATCGCACGAACAAGCACCTTGGAAGACGCCACAGAGCAGGAAAAGAAAGATATTGTCCGTGCGGAGAAGATCCTCGTGGAAAGCAATTTTGCCCAAGTGCCAACGACGCTGGTAGCGAAGCTCTCCGAAAAACCGCAAGACGCTTTTGCGGACCGCCTGGTCATCATGCTTGATGCGATGAGAAGCCGGCTCGACGTCCTGCCCTCAAACTACCAGCAGTTGCTTGCCGCCGGCATTATCGGCTTTGTTGAGGCGCGTGTGGGGACACAACTGAAGGCGGAAGACAGGCCCTCGGTTGAGTTTGCCGAGAAAATGCTCGTCGAAACAAGATTGCACGGCACCGAGCACCTGCTTGTTGACAAGTTCACTGCCCAAGAAAAAAGGAAGAAGCTGTCTCCTCCTTTTGATGAGGAACTGGTTCGGTTGCTGCTGCGGATGAAGGACCGCCTTGCCGCCCTGGACTCTCGGCGGCGGGGAACCATGGTCAAGGCCCTGCTCGAATTCATGGGCCGGCGCGAGGGTCCCAAGGCCGGCAAGGAGCAGAAGGCCGTCGTTGAACAGGCCGAAGCCATTCTCCTCGAATGGGGCCTTCCCGAAGTACCCAAAACACTCATAGCCTCCCTGCAGGGCGCACCCTCCGACAAGGTGGCAAACCGACTCGTGCGGATACTGGAAAGGAAGAAAGGCGACCTGGTAAAGGCTGACGATGGCACGAAATCGGCCCTTGGCAAGGCACTGCTCGCGTATATGGAGGGGCGGATAGGCACGAAGCCGAAGGCTGAACAGAAGGCGGACCTGGAACGGGCCGGAAAGCTCCTCCTCGACACCAGGCACCCGCGGACATACAGCCTAGTCGCCGCGCGTTTCTCGTCAGGCTCCCGGCCCTCCCCCGAACTGGCCGTGCACCTCGTCAGGATACTGGACCAGGTCAGGACCGACCTGTCGCGCCTCGATGCGAACAAGCGGGCCCAGCTCATCCGGAATCTGCTCCATTTCATGGAACTCTGGACCAGACCGAACACTCCCAGGGAACAGCAGGACACCATCCCGCTCGTCGATCGAGTCCTTCAGGAAAGCAAGCTCCCCGAGGCGTTGACGTCCATGGTGAAGGTATTGAAAACTGCGAAGTCGGATCCGTTCGCCGACCACCTGGTCATGCTTCTCGAAGCGAAAAGGGGCAGTCTTTCCGCCCTGGACGCCAATACGCAGTCGCATCTGATCCTTGGCCTTCTTGACTTCATGGAAAAGAGACTGGCGCCAAACGCAACGTCGGAACAGAAGCGAAACGCCGACAGGGCCAAAGCGATTCTCGTCGAGAGCAAGTTGGCGAAGGTCCCCGGCATGCTGCTTGGGAAACTGAGGAGAGAGCCGGCCGAGCCGTTCACGCGAAAGCTGGTGGAGATGCTCAAAGCTCTCCGCGACCAGACGGACGAGAGAATGTACACGACCATCAAGTCTCTCGCCGCAAAAGAAGGCCCCAACAAACCCCTCCTCGCCGATCTCGTCAACCACCTCAAGTCGAAGTTCCCGGACAAGAAATGAAATCCTATCCCCGGGGACAGCCCCCCTGCACTGGGCCGTAGCCGCATGTCGTGAACGGGCCGACGGGCATACCATCTTTGTTATAGAGAAGGTGCCCGTAAGGCTGGGTCGTGTAGGCATAGCGCACGGCCTTGGGTTCCTTGACGCCCCTGGCCGACACGATCAGTTCGGAACCGTCGATCTTGCCGTCCGCCCAATGCCATGTGCCGTCCTTGGCCTGGATCGCCAACCATTGCAGTTTGGCGTTCGGCGTTGGCTTTGGTGGCAGGAAGGACTCAGGAAGAGATCCGGGGTCCGCTTTCCTGGCGATTATCAAGCCCTTGTCGGCATCGTCCGTGAACGAGACACGGATCGTGTTGCCCTCGAGCTTGTGGTTTTTGTAGAGCGGGCACGCGGTCATGTTCTTGATCCCATACACCTTCTTGAGCACGGATCGCGCCAGGCGGATGCCCGTGTCGTACTTGTTGGGCGGGTGCTCGCCGGGCGTGCCGATGTCGATCGTCACCGCCATGCCCGTGTTCTTCACCGCCAACGTCTCGAAATACGCTTGGCGGATTTCTGCGCGGCCGTCGCCACCGGAGGGGTTGTCCGTGGACGAGTTGTTGATCCCCGGCAACTGCACGAAGTGGACGGGGAAGTCGCCCTGCCCCCAGGCCTTGCGCCAGCCTGTGATGAGAGATTTCAGCTTCGGATGGTAGCCGCGTCGATCCTTCTCGTTGCTCTCGCCCTGGTACCATATGGCGCCACGGATGCCATAGCCAACGTGCGGTTTCAAGAGGTTGGTGTAGTTGGCGCCGGTGGGGTAAGGGGCTTGGTTGAGCCAACTCTCAATACTCGAACCGCCTACGGCGGTTACGATCACGCCCATGGGGACGAGTGCGTTCTTCTGTACTCGACGGACAAAGTAGAACGCGATCCTGGAGATCCACACCGCGGTCTCGGGACTGCAGACCAGCCAGGTATCTTCGGCGGCTGAAAAATGGCGGAGCGAAGGATACTTGGCGTCGGGGATACTATTGGGGGGATAGTTCTTCATGTGTACCGCACGTCTCATCCTGCCCGCCATATTGGATTGACCCGCACAGATCCAGACGTCGCCCACGGCGAGATTCTCGATTGTTTCGGTCGCTGTCTTGCCATCCTTCTCGCAGATGACGGTCATGGTCTTGCCCTCGACCGTGTCGTTGGCGGTCTTCAGTTTGACGGCATCCATCGGGTCGAGCATGACCTTCCATCTGCCGCCTTTGTCGGCTGTCGCGGTCTTTGATTGGCCGTCGAAGGCCACGGTCACCCTGGCTGCCGGAAGAGACGTGCCCCAGACGGGTACCTTCACCTTCTGCTGCAACACGCCGTTGTCCCGGAACGGCAACGCCATCTGCGCCTTCAACGTCGGTTTCGGCGTCGACGTCGGTTCCTTCTTCGACTTGGCCGTCAAACCCGTGGTGGCGGAGGCAACGAGGATGGTCAAGACAATGCGTTTGAAGACTGTTGGTCTCATTTCAACAACTATAAACCGGCATAGTCTCAAATCGAGAGTTTTGGAGAAGAAGATGGCGGCGCATCGGGAAGACGGTACTCGTCACGCACTGGCTTTCCCGACATTCCGGGTGTCCGTCGGCGTATTGGGTGGCGCACAAGAGCTCTCCCGGTGTGTTGCAGGCCTCGACTGCGATGGGAATGTCGGTCGTGCCGGTGACAGTAAAAGAGACGGCGTCCGTCCCTGGCGCTACCGTGGCGAAAAAGACGGAACACAAGGCTGCCCGCAAACGTCTGTAGGAGGAGAGGATGCCGTGGCGGCGTGAATTATTGACGGGCACGGAGTGTGCCGAACGACACCCCTACGATGGAACGGGAGAGATCATCACGGTCGGAAGGAGCACACTATGGATGGGAGGATTCCGGCATCCGCATGGCCTGGATCGCGATCATTTGCCGTGGCTGTACATAGCCTGTGAGTTCAAGTCACCTGAAAGGAGAAATACGAATGAGAACAGACCCACGATCCGGATGAAAACGACCCGGATGTGCCCATGATAGCGTCGCAGGCTGCCGTCACGCTTATCAGGAAAGGAGACGTCGTCCAGGTGGGACAGAGCCACACGCTGAATGTGGACCTGCTGATGAGGGACGAGCGGCGATTCAGGACGAAGGCACCGGATGGAAAGTCGCTTCTTGAAGTCTTGAAGGAGGTGGATCCTGAGCGACAGAAGATCTCGGTGATTCTTGAGTAGAAACAGCACGACAAGCGTGGAACCTGCCCGGCAGGCTACGCGCGGCGTTCGATGCGGCGAAGGATGAGGATGACGCGCGAAGCGCGTCCGAATTTCTGGCGCGCGAAGAAGAGAGTCTGGCATGTCACGGCGTAGCGATCCGACTGGCGGAGAACTTCCGCTTCCGTTCTAACCCATCTCCTTCCTGATGCTACTGAGACAGATGGGTAGTTGAGCGCGTTCCGGTCCACCCAGGGCCGGAACGCGCGACACATTCCCGTATCCTGGCCGTCGCGGCTTCCGCCGCGCCTACATGCCGACAACACCGACCGACCCACGACGCTGCCGCGTCGTGGTCTACGATCCTCGCGGGCTACGCCCGCTCGTCTATCCCCCGGTCCGGCGTGGTCGGCGATATCCACCGCTCCACGTCGTGGTTGGTGCAGCAACGCTCTCCGCATCCTCGCGGCTGCGCCGCTCGCCCAGAGCGTTATCCCGCTGCCACCGCACTTTGCATGCTTCATGCGGAGCCATGAAGCACGCCAAGTGCTACCTGATCAGTGATGTCAAACGTCCTCAATGAACCAACGCGCTCACCATGCTCGACGCTTCGCGTCTCGCTACCCATCTCGTGCTATGCGCCGCCTCCGCCGCTGTCACACAAGCAGCTAAACGGTCTAGCAAACCAAACGTCATCATCGAGGTCGGCAGCTTGTGCGCCAGCGGCTCCGGCTATTCGTCCGCGCAACCGTGGTTCGCAATGCCAACGGTGGTTGCACGCGCTTTGAAGACCCCCACTTGTCACGACGGCTGCGAAGATGAAGAGCAGCCGTCCCGCCAAGTGCCCATGCGGAACGCCGCGATGCGGCGTGCTCATTTACTTGTCCGGCTCCCGCCGGACTCGCCACAGACCCCGCCAGCAAAGCTGTCATGGTCTGTGCTCAAAGCCCCGGCGCTCACGCGCCTTCAAGACGGCACATGCACCGCGCCAACGCTTGGCGCAGGCTGGTGCCGGGTCATCCCGATGCAAGATCGGGACTCCACGGTGTCGAGCGTCGCTCGACTTCTTCGATTCTTTGACAGGCTCCCCACAGGCTCTTTCCAGCAGCAAATCCGGCCCTTCCTGACGCGGCGACGCGCCGCGTAGCCGGTCGGTCCGTCAAATCGTGTGGCCTCCGGCCACCTCACCGTGTCCGCCATAGCCCTTCGGGCGACGGCGGAACGCCGCCGACTGGCGGCTTCTTCTACAAGCGCGCAAAAGAAGAGAGACGGCAATCTGATGTCCGCGCTGTCACGCGGACCTCTGATCCACAAAGGAAGCCCACCCGCCACCCATCAGACCCGGCGTGATTCCGAGTGTGTCGTCTTCTCTCGCGCAGGCGCGGCCAGAAGACAAACTCCGTATCACGCCCCCATTTGCGGCCAGATGCCGCCCCGTCAGCCAGGCCGCCCGGATCGCGATGCCTTCGCCCCTGCAAGCCGGCCGTCCTGTCTGCCGTGTCGGCATGTCGCCGCTTTTCAGACTAGGCCCATTATGTTGAGCTCAACATAATGGGCATTATGTGAAGCTCCGTATTATGTTGAGTGCGTGGGTAGATCGCTGGAGTTTTCGAGGGATTCATCCCGTCGCCCGTTCATTCGCTTCACATAATTCGGCCTCCGTCGTGAGCTCTTTGAGCCACTTCAGCACCCCCGGTTTCTGCCACGGCGTGTGTTTGCCGACGGACGGCGCATCCACCTTCTCGATCATCTTGCGTTTCATCTCCATGTCGATTTCGACGTAGACGTGCGTGGTGTCCAGAGTTGCATGGCCGAGCCAGTAGCTGACCATATGGATGTCATTGTGCGCACGCAACAGATGCATCGCGGCGGTGTGACGAAGCGTATGGGGCGTGACGTTCTTGTCTCGTAGCGAATGGCATTTCGCACGGGCGATTTCAGCGTACTTGCCGACGATGTGGCCGACGCCAAAACGGCTGAGCGAGGCTCCGTTGGCATTGAGGAACAGGCCGTCTGCACCGGGATGCGACAGGTCGCGCTCTTTCAGGTAGGCACGCAGTGCGGCCGCCGTTTCTGGCCACAGGGGGCAGCATCGCGACTTCCGGCCCTTGCCCATGAGCCGAACATGAGCCGGATCTTCCAGACGCAGATCGGGACGCGTGATGTTCAACACTTCACTGGCACGAGCGCCGGTGTTGTACAGGAGCAGGAGTAGCGCTTTGTCGCGCAAGGCGGTTCGATGTCTTCCCCTTATGGCATCAAGCAGTGCCTGCATTTCGTTCTCCTCAAGGTACTCGATTGCCTTGCACGCCGTGCGCTTGTGCCGGATATTCCGGATACGCCGACATTGCAGCAGCAGTTCAGGCTCCTCGTTTGCAACGAACCCGAAGAACGTCCGTAGCGCAGCCAGACGTGCATTGCGGGTGCCGGCCGAACAACCTCGCACCTGTTCAATGTGGTCGAGGAACCCCAGAACTCTCTGCTCGGGAACATCTTCAACATCGAGTTTGTCTACGGACTTGTGCAGGGCTTTCGCAACGTAGCAGAGCAGTAGTTTGATGGTGTCCCGGTAGGAGCCGATCGTGTTGATCGAGAGTCCCATCTGGACCGGCAGGTAGTGAGTGAAGAACCGTTTCATGAAGTTGGCCAACGGGTAGCTCATGATGCATCTCCTTGAGGTTTGACGTTGTTGACGTAGTAGCTGTGGAACCGAGCATGAACACGATTGAGGAGTTCCTTCGTGGGGCTCAGATACACCTGTGTGTACCTGATGTGCGCGTGCCCCATGTAGGTGGCCAGAGATGGCAGACGGGCGTTGATATCCTCCCCGTCTTCATACCAGGCCAGAAGTCTGTGCACGGCGAACGAATGCCTCAGATCGTGGATGCGCGGCGGCCCCTGGGGCAGATGCAACAGACCGCATTCCTTCCGTAGTCTCCCGTAGACATTGTAGATTTTCCCATGGCGCAGAGGCCGGCCGATCAAGTTTACGAACAGTGGATCTTGCGGCCCGTTGGGCAGCATGTGACGACGACGCTCAACATAGCTTAGTACCGCGGCACAGGCGGAGGGATGCAGAGGCGCCCAGCGCGCCTTGTGGAACTTCCCTTCCGCGATGTACAGCAGTCCGCGTTCCGCGTCGAAGTCCGTCAACCTCAGCGCCGTGGCCTCGCCCACACGCATGCCCGTGGCATACAACAGTCCGAACAGTGTCCGATAGGTATGGGGATGGAGCGTATTGGGGTATCGAAGTCGGCTCGCCGCCGCAAGCAAGTCCTGCACCTGCGAGAGCTCGAATATGAACGGCTGATAGGGCGCTCGCCGGTATTTGCGTAGCGGCGGCACGTAGCACTCCGAGTCCGTCCGGCGGATGTAAATGCAGAGGTTCCTGAGTACATGGAAACGCGTCGACTGGGTGCTTATGCTGAAGCGGGAGAGATCCTCCAGGTACCGGTCGACGATCTCGTGGGTCACGGTTGGACCGGTCAGTCCTTCGGCGATAAGAAAACGGTCGAAGAACCTGACCTGTTGTGCCTGGTACTCACGATCCCGGCCCCCGGCAGCGCGCCACTCGACGAACCGGCGCATGTGTTCGGACAGCCAGCTATTGAATGTGATCGGGCGCATTAGTTGTCCTCCTCGGGCCACGGCAACGCCACTTGGTTCAATGCGTTGAAGTCCACCTTTGCGTAGATGAACGTCGTGTCCAGATCCCGATGGCCAAGCACATCGGCGATTGATTTCAGGGGATGTCCTTGCTGAAGCATGCGCGTGGCGAACCCGTGCCGGAAAGCATGTGCGCCCCTGAACGGACGCGGGATACCGGCGGAACGGGCGTACGAATGCACCATTGAAGAGACGTTGCCCGCCGGGAGTGGATGAAGGGGAGCAAAGCACGTGAGGAAGACCTCGTGATAGCCCGTCCCTCGCGGGCGCTCGCTTTTCAAGTAGTTCAGCAGGCGCTCGCCGACTGTTGCCGTCAACGGCAACAGACTGTCTTTGCCGTGCTTGGTGGCCTTGAAGAAGATCTGGTTGTGCTCCCAGTCGATATCCTGCAGCCGCAAAGCACAGAGCTGCCCGCAGCGAACGCCGTATGTGTAAAGCATCAGGCAGATCGTGTAGTTCCTACGCCCGGCGGCCGTGTGTTGACTGATGCATCCGAGCAGCTTCTGCGCCTGGTCTTCAGTGAAGCCGTGCGGAACAGTGCTCAGGCGGTAGGTGATGGTTGTCGGGACGGCCGTCTCGGGAAACGCTGGCAGATATCCTTGATGTACACAGAAGTGAAGGAAGTTCCGCAACGTAGTCGCCATCTCCGATCGGGTTCCCGGAAACTCACTCGCATACAACGAAAGGAAACGCTGAACCCGATCATCCGTAAGCGATGAAACACCGGCTGGTGTTGCGTCTTCGCCGAGCCACTCCAGGAAACGGCGCATAGCCCTGGTGCGGATCTCGATCGAGCGAACCGAGAGCAGCCTGAAGTCTCGTAGCCAGTCCAAGAAGGCAGTGAGCAACGGCTCGTAGAACGGATGAAAGACCGGTTCACTGAACTGCCCCTTCTCACGAAGATAGGCGACAAAACGACGGATCGAACTGCGCACGGTGGCCAGTTGTCTCACAGTTCGAAACCGCGCTGGACAGCGTGAGGGATAGGCATCGAGGAAACCGTCGATCTCCTCACGTCTGACGATATCCATCTCTCCTTGCTGCCCCTCGGCAAGGTATTCCTGGAGATAGGATACGTGCCTCAGATACTTCTCAACCGTTCGCCGGCTGAACTGGTGCTTGAGCAACCAATCGTAGAAACCCTCGACGTGGCAAAGAAGCGGCCCGCTCAGGAGCCTCTTCATTGCTACGGCGCTCACCGACCCGACTTCCAGTGCCATAACGACCTCCTTTCATCGTCCGCGACATCGGACGAAACGAGGCCGTCATACCACCATATTATGTTGAGTGCTACGGGTCAGAGTGACGGAACAGGACCAGAATGGCGGGGTTTTCAGGGCAAAACGGGCGATGAACTCAACATAATACGGAGCTTCACATAAAGCCCACCCACCACCCTTGTTTAGACCCCGAGCGCCTTTCAAGCGGCGTGCTGTCGGACAGCAAGTCACTTCAGAGGCTCTCCCCGAAGATCGGCCAAGTGTCGCCTCTGCTCCGGTCAGGGAATCCGCTTCGCTGGATACCCGGCCCATCACGGAAGTCAACACTCCGACGGAGAGTCCAAATCCTCCCCCGCCAACCCTGCGGCGGATTCCTGCCACAATCCCGATGACGGGATCTGACGGCAGCAAACCGCAGTGCCAAATGGGAGCCCCCTCCTCTCCCCACGAGGAAGCCCGGAATGAATGCTCCCGCATCTCACCCCCAGACGTTCCAAATGCAGCGCTGTCGTCTACGTCGACTGCGCGGCACTTGAACGCCTGCCCGATTTCCTTGCCCCCGCAGTAGCGTGGAGCAGGGCATTCACGGTCATACACGAAGCGTGCATCATCGTGAACCAGACAAACCAGATGCCCCTGCACATTCTGCTTGTGGCAACCGGTTTGTCTGGACAAGCCCATCGCCGCACTGACTGCCCCAAAAGACACCCCGGCCTATCGGCCCCCCAAAGGAAGGCGCGCAGCCAGAAGCAGGTTGTCTGTCCTCGCAAGCTCCGGGAGCCATCCTGCTTCTCGCTGCGCGCATCTCGATTAGCGGCCGCATGTCGTCTGCGTCAATCGTGCCGCCGGGATCGCGGCCCTGTCGCCCTTCCACGCTCCGGATTGTCACGTTTGCCGCAGCCGCCATCCCGCCGCATTGCCCCCCTTGGGCCTTTCGCCCCCCAGGGGGCGGGCCCGACGCTTTTTATGTTGCGCGCAACATAAGCCCCGTTATGTGGCCGGGGACATTATGTTGCGAGATGGCCTCGTCCCCGACAA
>CAZKRK010000027.1:0-34520 GCA_964555035.1 uncultured Victivallales bacterium
GTTGGCGTGGTTCAGAGAGCAATTCACCAACGCGCCGATAGAGCAGATCAACGCGGCTATCGGAGGGACAGGTTCCGACCTTGGCGCATATCGCCTTCGTCAGGACGTCCTTCAACACAAGCCCGACCTGCTGTTCGTGGAGTTTGCGGTCAACGACGGCGGCGCCGACCCGAAGCGCATCCACAAGTCCATGGAAGGCATCGTGCGCCAGACATGGAAAGCCGACCCCTGCATCGACATCTGCTATGTTTACACGCTGACCGTCGGGATGCTGGAGGATCTCCAGGGCGGCAAGTACCCGCGCGCCGCCAGCGCGATGGAGGCCCTGGCCGACCACTACGCGATTCCCTCCATTCACATGGGGCTCAGCGTGGCCCGACTCGAAAAAGAGGGCAAGGTCGTGTTCAAGGAGGACAGGCCGAAGGAGGAGCGTCTGGCTGCGATGGAGCGGGGCACGTACTACTTTTCGAAGGACGGTGTTCATCCCTATGCCGACACCGGCCACATCCTCTATCTGCAGGCCGTCGTGCGAGCCATGACGGAGATCGGAAAGGCGGGCAAACCCGGCCCGCACGCTCTCGGCGAACCGTTCGATGCCGGGAATTGGGAAGACGCCGGCATGGTGCCTTTCAGCAAGGCAAAGTTGTCGGCGGGTTGGCGAAAACTCGCCCCGACCGTGGACAGGATGGCCAAGCGTTTCAGCAACCGCATGGCGGAAATGTGGCTGGCGGACAAGCCGGGCGAGACCGCGACTTTCAAGTTCCGCGGCAGCGACGTCAGGATCTACGACTTGCTCGGACCATCCTGCGGCAAGATCCTCGTCACAGTTGACGGGAAGCCGCAAACGCCTCGCGACCGTTTCGACGCCTACTCCACCTATCACCGTCTGGCCACGATGAGAGTCGCGGAGGGCCTTGCCCCCGATGCCGTCCACACCGTGAAGCTCGAAATCTCCGAAGAGACGCCCGACAAACGCAAACACCTTGAGCGACGTGCCGGTCCGAACGCGAAGGTCCTGGCCCTTGGCGAGGAGGAATTCGCCAAGCGCTTCGCCGGCCGCGAATGGTACGCCGGCATGCTTCTCCTGCGCGGAGAGCTGGTGGAGTGAGCGCGCCATTCATCTTTTCCTTCGGGAGAAGGCGAACAGCCGCATGCTCAAGCTGCCCCACGGCGAAAGCGTGGAGCTCGCGATCCGGTTCTGACTGCAGGTTACCCCTTGAAACGGTCGAATATCGCGTGGCTGGTTGGCGCCAGGGCCGGATAGATCTGCTTGTAGATCTTGAACAGCTCGGCGTACTGCGCCGTGGCCTCCGCATTTGGTTCGAGGATGCGTCCGGGGCGTTTGACGCGCTCGTAGGCGGCGTCAATGTCCGCATAGAGGCCGAGGCCCACGCCGGCAAGCATGGCGACTCCCAGCGGCGTGGCATCCGCGATTTCCGATACCTGGATCGGGCGGCCGATCATGTCGGCCTTGTTCTGAATCCAGAAAGCGTTTTTCGCGGAACCGCCGGCGACGACGATATCGTCGAACGTGCACTCGAGCGCCGACTCCAAGAACTCCATGATATGCAGGAACTGGTAATTCAGTCCTTCAATCACGGCCCTGAACATATCGGCGTGCGTGGCGCGGTTGCAGACGCCCACAAACGCGCCCATGGAGCGGCTGTCGTCAATCGGACAGCCCGCGGCCGACAGGTGCGGCAGGAACATGACGCCGCCTGCGCCCGGCTTCGTGTTGTCCAGCTCCGCGATCAGGTAGTCCCAGACCGTGCCGCCCTCCTTTTCCGCCTTCATCTCGGCCTCCTGGCCGAGCTGTGCGCGGAACCACTCGATCGCGTCGCCCGCCGGCGCACCGCCCCAGGAAGCGTACATGCCGGGTGCGACGTGCGACTGCACACAGATTGCCGACGTGCGTAGCGCTTCGGTCAGCATCGGCGTCGGCACCGTCGCGATCACGCACTCCCACGTTCCAATCACGTTGAAGAGCGTGCCCGGTTTGAAGGCGCCCACGGGCAGCGTGCCGCAGAGGTGGTCATGGCCACCCAGCACGACTTTGGTCGTTGTCGGCAGACCTGTTGCTTCGGCCGCGGCCGGACTGATGGTGCCCAGCACTGTCCCGCTCGACTTCGGATCCGGCAGCAGTGAGCGTTCGATGCCGGAGAGTTCGATCATCTCCTGGGACCACTCCTGTTTTGCCTGGTCCAGCAGCAGCATGCAGGAAGCCATGCTGAAGTCGGTCGCAATCGCTCCGCAGAGCTTGTGATTGAGAAAGTCCTCTATCAACAGCCACTTCTTCGCCTTGGCCATGATCTCGGGCTCGTGCTCCTTCATCCAGAGGATGCGCATGGCGGCGATGATGGGCCAGGGCGGAAAGCCAGTGATGGAGAAGGTCTTCTCCGCGCCGACGTTTTCGGCCCACCACTCGGCCTGCGGGCCGGTGCGGGGGTCGTGCCAACTGATGAAGGGATAGAGGTGGTTGCCGTCCTCGTCGATCGGCACGCCGTCCATGCCCATGCCGGTAACCGAGACGCCGCGGATCAGGCTCGGATCGTCAACCTGCGACACGGCCTCCTTTGCCGCTGCCGCGGCGCCGCCCCAGATCTGGTCGGGGTTCCAGATGACCCACTCCGGACGGTCCGGCGGAACAACTTTCTCCGTGGGTCGGCTGGCCGAGGCGATGGTGTTGCCGTCGAGGTCGTAGATGACCGCCTTGAGGCTGGTCGATCCCAAATCGATGGCCATCAGGTAGTCCATGATTATTCTCCTTCCGCCGGTGGTGTGTCTACTTCTGCCGATGCTTCCCTCTCAGCCTCTTTCGCGGCTGCGCCGTGCATGTAGTTGCCGCGGGCCAGCACGCTGACCCCCAACATAAGCACGACGATGCCGGACACGATCCAGTTGACGCTCTGTTTGCTGGCGCCCTTCCATTCCCCGGTCAGAAAGCCGTTCACGTTGCCGACGACGATCGCGAACGACATGAACGCGGCATAGCCCACGGCCGCGCCGAGGGGGCCGAGCTTGGAGGCGCCTACGCCGTAGAAGAGAATCGCGCCGTCGTGCAGCATCGCCATGATCATCGCGATGATGAGGACTTTGCCGATACCAGGGGCGGACAGCGTGCCCCATGTCTTGTTCTTGGCGAGCTTGAACGCGCAGTAGCCGCAGGCCGACAATGAGCCGCCCCAGAGGATCAGTGCGGAGACGACAAAAGCCGTTTTCCAGCCGTCATTGCCGAACTGTTCTCCGGATATACGCATGACTTCGCCGCCATAGCTGAACGCGATGCCGTAGCACGCGCACAGGATGCCGGAGATGAACGCAACCATGAGTCCCTTCGTCAGGCGGCTGCCCGTGGGCATGGCTTCGCCTTCGCCATCGGCATCCGCCTGGCTCTTGCTCTTGAGGATGGCGGCCCGGCCGCAGACGACCACGCCGACGATGCACACGGCGACGCCGGCCAGGATTACGGCGCCGTGTTTCGTGGCCAGCTCTTCCGGGTTGTGGATCAGAAACGGGCCGATTCCCCCCGTGGCGATCTGTGCGCCGTAGTTGATGGCGTAGGCCAGAGACAGGCCGATGAACGCGAAGCTCAGCCCGAGCGTCATCGAACCGAGTCCCCACAGAAAACCGAATGCGACCGGGTAGATGACAATGCCCCATCCCGCCTCGGCGCATGTCGCGAACAGCCCCTTGGCGATCAGCGGAAAGACCGTCGTCGGCAGCAGGATTGTCACGAAGAGGAAGAACGGTCCCCACAGGGTCTCCCACGGGGTGTCCTTCTTGACGAACTTGCTCGGCAGACCGAACGATCCTCCACACATGGCTCCCAGAAGTAGCAGTACGAATCCCAGTACCTGTGCTCCCATGTCGACCTCCTCTCTTGTTGGTTGAAACGGCGATCATCCTACAAGAACCGGAGTTGGAATACCAGCATACACTGACCAGAAACTTGACTCGTCGCGGCGTTCCGTAGAACCGTTCTCCCTTGGCCCGCCGTAGCCTGGCGAAGGAGGCAGGACGGTTCCGAACCCCGCGGGATCCACCACTCCGCCGCGGCTCCGCCGAACCGTCCTGGAGAGCGGTTCTACGTTTCCCGCTCGAGTTGTTCCGGAAGCGAAGCACCCGCGGCGGAGCTATAACCCGCGCCTTACATTTCTACGGAAGATCACATAAACCTGCTTGCGTTCGAGTTCCTTTGTGCCATAATGCGGGACAATATGGTGGCGGTAGTGTCTCCGTCTCCAAAGGCAGGTTTCAGGAGCGATTGTTTAACACCTCAAGTAGTGGAAGGGAATGCCTCATGACTAAGTCCCAGACTATGGCGTGTCTCGCGGAGAAATGCGGACTGACCAAGGCCCAAGTGTCGCAGGTGATGGAAGAGCTGGCAACCTTGGCTTGCGCGGAGGCCAAGAATGGTTTCACCATTCCCGGCATCGGCAAACTCGTACTCGTAGACCGTAAAGCTCGCATGGGCAGGAATCCGGCAACGGGCGAGACGATCCAGATTCCGGCGAAGACTGTCGTGAAGTTCCGCATTGCAAAGGCGTGCAAGGACGCCGTGCTCAACGGCTGATCAGCTGTCGGATCACAGTGAACGGGGGACGGCAACCGCTTTGTTTGCGGTTGCGCCCCCGTTTCTTTTTTGGTTCGCTGTTCTGTTTCATGAACGGATGCCTACATATACTGTCGTTTGCGTTGCTTCTCGTTGGGAGTGCGTCCGGCGCGGACGAGCCGACCGAACCTCTCGTGCCGGAACAGCACTACGAACGGATCGTCAAGCGCTTCGCCAGAATCGTCCCCAGAGAACACCTCACTCGTCACGTGCTCGACGACAGCATTTCCCGCCGCGCGTGGACCAACTACCTCGCCTCCCTCGACTATGAACGGATCTACTTCCGCGAGTCGGACATCGATGCGTTCCGCGGCTATGGCCCCAATCTGGACGATCAACTCAAAGCCGGGGATCTGAGCTTCGCCTACCAGGTCTTTACGGTATTCAGAGAGCGCGTGCGGAACCGCACGGCGTACGTGAAGACGATTCTGGAGAAGCCCTTCGATACCGTCAGAAAGGAGAGCTACAACTGGAAGCGCAAGGACGCGCAGTGGGTGCGCGGGGAGTCGGAGTGGAACGAACTCTGGCGCAAGCGAATCAAGAACGAATATATCCGGCGCGTGGTGGCCAAGGCCCTGGAAGAGGCGTCGGCGGTGTCCAACAACGTCCCCGACCACGTCGAAGCCGATGCAACGAATGCCGTCCCCGATCACGTCGAAACCGACACCACGAACGCCGTGCCCGACGAGGCTGCACCTACCGTCAACGGTCTCCCCGAATCTCCGGAGGAAGCTATCCGGGAAGAGTACGAGCAGTTCCGGATCATTATGGAGGACTGCGACGCCGAGTGGGTTCTGCAGAAGTACATGTCGGCTTTCGCGCAGGCCTATGACCCGCACTCGGACTACCTCTCCCCTTCAACGGAAGAAGATTTCAATATCGAGATGAGACTCTCACTCGTCGGCATCGGCGCACTTCTCCGCGCCGAAGACGGAGCCGCCAGAATTGTTCGCCTGATACCCGGCGGTCCCGCTGACAGCATGAAGGGCGAATCGAGACTGCGGCCGGGTGACAAGATCATTGCCGTCGCGCAAGGCGACGAGGACCCCGTCAGCATACTGCACTGGCCGTTGAGCAAGGTTGTGAAACTCATTCGCGGCCAGAAAGGAACGCGGGTCGTGTTGACGGTCCTTCCCGCATCGGACGTAACCGGCACGGTCCGCCGCCGCGTGACGATTGTGCGTGGCGAAGTGAAGCTGGAGGAGCAGGCGGCCAAGGGCGAGCTCAAGACGATCCAGGTCGAGGACGGCGTCTCGCGTAAGCTGGCCGTGATTACCGTACCTGCGTTTTACGCCGATCTCAAGGCGCAGGCGAACGGCGAAGAAGACTATCGCAGTTCCGCCCGGGATGTCGCGGACCTCCTGAAGAAGCTCGTAGCACAAGGCGCTGAGGGCGTTCTGCTGGACGTGCGCGGGAACGGGGGCGGCTCGCTGCATGAAGCCGTAGACATGACCGGCCTGTTCATCAAGAGCGGCCCTACGGTCCAGGTCAAAGAACGCTTCGGCATCACGAGCCTGCCCGACCTCGACCCAACCGTGGTCTACGCAGGACCGCTCGTGGTCATGGTCAGTCGCCTGAGCGCGTCGGCTTCCGAGATCCTCGCCGGGGCCTTGCAGGACTACGGACGCGCCGTCATCGTCGGGGACTCCAAGACACACGGCAAAGGCACGGTACAATCCGTGGAGAGACTCGGCATCGACGAGCGTCTCGGTTCGGTCAAGCTCACGAAGTGGATCTTCTATCGCGTGTCGGGCAGTTCGACCCAGCGCAGAGGTGTCGTGCCCGACATCACGATTCCCTCCGTGTTCGACGTCATGGAGTTCGGCGAAGAGTTCCTCGACCATGCAATCGCATGGGACCGCGTGCCGCCCGCCGATTACTTCCCCGTCGGGAACCTGAACACCGTCATTCCGGACCTGCTGCGCAAGTCGATGGCGCGCCGGGAGAGCAGCCCGAGGTTTGAAGCCTACAACCGTTTCGTCGAGCGGATGCGCGAGCTGAACGAATCCACCGACCTCCCCCTCGATCTCGAAACGCGACAGTCCCTTGCCAGGACCGAGAAGGAACTGGCCGACCTGCGCGAGGAACTGGCCGCGGAGCAATTCGGCGACCCCGAGAAGGACGAAGAGGGCGAGGAATCGATGCTGAGTGACATCGTCCTCCAGGAAGGGATGCGCATTCTGGTCGACCTGGTGACAATGCAGGCGACTGCCGCGGCCGCCGGGTCCAATGGAGAACAGATCGCTGCGTCGACTGAGGACCCGGAGACGACGCCCATCACGGTTCAGGAGTTCCACTCGCCGCGGCGGAAGACAGAGGTTTTCGTCGTCCGCATACTCATCGCCGCCGCGGCCGTCATGTTCGCCCTATGGCTGGTACAGCGGAGGAAGACGAAGTGAACATCCCGTTCTGGAAAATGCACGGCGCCGGCAACGACTTCGTCCTGGTCGATGACCGCGAGTTGACTTTTCCCTGCGCGGACGACGCATGGCTGGCCCGGCTCGGCACCCGCCGCACGGGAGTCGGGTGCGACGGGTTTCTGCTGATACAGCCGTCGGACACCACGGCCGACTTCCGCATGCGCTTTTTCAATCCCGATGGCGGCGAGGCCGAAATGTGCGCCAATGGCGCGCGCTGCATCGCGCGTCTTGCCGCCGAGCTCGGAGCGGCGCCGGCCAAGATGGCCTTCGACACCGTTGCCGGATTGGTGCGTGCTACGGTGGAGGGGGAAGACGTGCTGCTGGAGATGACGGACCCGACCGACTGGCGCCTTGAGCGGACGCTGGTGACCGGGGACGAGCGTGTCGCCTACTCCTTTGTCAACACCGGCGTTCCTCATGTCGTGATCGAGGTCGAGCAGATCGACTCCTGTCCCCTTAAGGAATTGGGGCCGGCAGTTCGCTACCATGAGGACTTTGCCCCGGCAGGCACGAACGTCAACTTTCTCGCCGTGACCGCAGCGTCAGAGCTGGCCGTTCGCACCTACGAACGCGGCGTCGAGAACGAGACCCTTGCCTGCGGTACCGGCATCGTCGCTGCCGCCCTGATCGCGGCCGTGCAGGGCAGGGCCGTCTCCCCTGTCCGCGTCACCGCCGCCAGCGGCGACATCCTCACCGTCAGCTTCGACGGCAACGGCCGGGGTGTCCAGAACGTCAAGCTTCGCGGGCCGACCCGGCACGTGTTTCGGGGGACGCTGCTCTACACAGGCCCGTTGGCAGCGCTACAGCTCTGGACGCGGGGATTGGAATCTGATACTTATCCATGCTAGAGCCTGGTCATGGTCGCGTTGAACGAAATCGAACGCTTTGCGAGGGACATCGGCAGAGAATTCAAGCCCGACCGTGTGGTTCTGTTCGGTTCCTACGTGTCCGGTGAAGCGCGAGACGACTCCGACGTGGACCTTCTGGTAACGATGGACTACAGAGGCAACAGTCGGCGTGTCGCAGCAGAGATTATCCGGAGACTGAAACCGCGCTTCGCCGTTGATCTTGTCATCCGCAGTGAACACGAACTGCAGGAACGACTTCGCAACCACGACTTCTTTCTGATGACAGCAACGGAACAGGGACGCCTCCTCTATGAAGCATCTGACGGGTGAATGGGTGCGGCAGCAATGAAACAGAAGATCTCCTGGACCACAAAGCTGGATGGCGGGGTCAAGCGCGAGGTCCGAGTCACGACGAGCAAGAAGGCACTGAAGTGGCAGTTCAAGCGATCGGACGAGGAGCACTGGGCCTACGACAGCGCGCCGACGGCCGAGGACTGGGATGCGCTCGAGGACATCCTTCGCCGACGGGCGGGACGCGGCCGCACGGTGGAGATGCTCGGCATCGTGCAGAAGATGCGTGCCAGGGCGGAGGCCTGACGTGCAGCAGTTCTTCGCCTCCGTCGTACCGGGGAGCGAGCGCGTCGTCTGCGACGAGCTGCGCGAGTTCGGTTTTTCCAGCGTACGCCTGAATCGCGGCGGGATTCCGTTTCGGGGGGAGTGGCGCGACGGGTGGCGTGCCTGCCTGCAGAGCCGAACGGCCCAGCGCATCCAGGTCCTGATGGCCCGGTTTCCCGCGCCGACCCCGGAAGCGCTGTACGATGGCGTCGCGGCCGTAGACTGGCAGGCCTACATCACGCACGAGCAAACGCTTTCGGTTGGCTGTGTCTGCAAATCCAGCGCCATCACGCACAGTGGCTTCGCCACGCTGAAGGTCAAAGACGCCATCGTGGACCAGGTCCGAAAACGGGAAGGCGAACGGCCGTCGGTTTCCAGGGACGATCCGGACGTGCGCGTGTTCCTTTACCTTGTCGCGGACAAGGCCACGCTCTATCTGGATTTGTCCGGCGATTCCCTGCACCGGCGCGGTTATCGTCTCGGCGCCGGTGAAGCGCCCCTGAAAGAGACCGTCGCTGCCGTCATGCTCAGGCTTTCCGGCTGGGACCGCAAGGCGCCGCTGATCGATCCGATGTGCGGCTCGGGCACGATCCCGATTGAGGCCGCCATGTGGGCCGCGAACGTGGCGCCGGGACTCGGACGGGGACGATTCGGTTTCGAGCGCTGGGCGAACTTTGGCGAGCCGGAAGCCGAAGAGCTGCGTCGCCTGCGTGGGGAGCTTCGGCGTGAGGTTTCCGGCCAGACGCCCAGGATCACTGCCTGCGACATCGATGCCGACGTACTTGACCGCGCACGAGGCAACGCGCGGGCAGCGGGCGTCCGAATTGCCTTTCGCGAGCGTTCGGTATTGGACCTGGCCGGCGACGGCACGCGCCGTTTCCTGGTGTCGAACCCGCCCTACGGCGTCCGGCTCGAAGCCAACCGTGAATTCATCGAGAAACTGTCGGCCGTAATCACGCGCCTGCACGGCTGGCGCGTGTGCTTCTTGG
Organism: uncultured Victivallales bacterium; assembly: GCA_964555035.1. Taxonomy (GTDB): domain Bacteria; phylum Verrucomicrobiota; class Kiritimatiellia; order UBA8416; family CAYOBW01; genus CAZKRK01. The sequence goes on from CAZKRK010000027.1 coordinate 9,485, forward strand.
CCGGCACCGATGCATACGAACGAGCCATCCCCCTCCGCCCCCGCAAGACCCACCGCATCCCCAACGGCGCCCTGAAATGCACGTACCTGGTCTATGACGTGCCGTAGCGCGCAAGAACGGCTTGAGCTGGTGTGGCGAGCGGTTTAGGATGGCTGCATGTTCCCGATTCGTGACGAAAACCCGACCCTGCATGCCTCGGTGGCGACTTTCGCCATTGTGGGCATGAAAGCGAGACTTCGTCACGGACCACTGGTCCTTCTATCCGGGTGTCTCATGGCCTCAACGGGAATAGCGCGAGACAAGATCTCCTTCACGAAACCGGCCGATCCGAAGAAATGGGAACAGGCGCTGCCGCTGGGCAACGGACGCCTGGGCATGGCTCGCGGGACAAATCGACACGAAGAACGCCGACCTCCGACGAGTCTACAAAGGACGGGGCCGACGCCGGAGATCGGTCAGACATCCACCCGCACCAGCTTCCTGAAGGGGAGCGATATCCACACCGCCGCGTTGAGATGTGGCTCCCCTTCAGGGAGCATGCCTTTTGTGGTGCATGCGTTGCCCCCGGCGATCCTCGCCGGGCTGCGATGTCGTTCGCCTTCGGCGAAGGGTAACGAGCAGGAGTTGACGCTACCGCCGCGTCTTCTTGGCCGCCGCGGGTTTGCCGGCTTTTGCACCTGCTTTTCCGGGCGCCGGTTCGGCGCCAAGGTTCTGTAGCTGACGCATGGCCCCCTCGATGACTTTGCGACGCTGCTCCAACGCTTGCTCGCGCGCCTTGTCTGCCGCCTCGGCCTCCTCGAGTTTCTTCAGGCTCTCCTGCAGGCTGGCTTCGCGTGCGCGCAACTCCTTCGTCTTGGCTTCGAGCATGGTCTCGACTTCCTTGCGGATCTCGTCGCGCTCGGCACGCACCGATGCCAGGGCATCCCCGATCTTCTTGGCGGTTTCACGTTGGCGCGCCTGGGCCTCCGTGAGCTGGTCCTGGAAACTCTTGATCTGCGTGACCTGCTCGGTGCGGGCGACGGTCAGCTCCTTGCGCAGCGTGTCGAGCTCCTTGGCCTGCCGGTCCGACTCCTTGGCGATGGTCTGCTTGGCAGCCTTCACGCTGTTGTCGAGGGTTGCCGTCATGGTCTTCTGGTCTCCGCGAGCCGCGGCCATCTCCTTGCGGATGGCGACAATGTCGGCGTCCCGCTTGGTGGAGTCCTTCTGGATACGCTCCTTTGTCGCGGCCAGTTCCTTCTCAAGTCCGGCGGCGGCTTCACGTTGCGCCTTGGTTGTGGCCGAAAGCTGCTTGAGGACACCGTCCGCGCTGTCCAGGTAGTTGCTGGACGCGCACATGAGTACGGTTCGAGCGTTCTCCATCTCATCCGACAACAGACGGGTCATGCCGGCCTGCTGTGCGCGTGATGTGGCCAGCTCGCCCATGACGCCGTCCAGGCGCTCGGTCTGTTTCCGTGAAACGTCGCCGAAGCTCTTGCGGGCCGTGGCCACCTCGCTGCCCACCTGGGCAGTCAGTCTGGCCTGCTCCTCCGTCGCCGTCTTCATGTCGCCGGCCAGTACGTCCTGCTTGCCGCCGATATTGCGCACTCCGCTCCAGACCAGGAGGCCCAGCACGACGAGGGCCGCGGCCGACCACATGAGCGTACGGTGAATGGACTGCTGTCGCTCGGCCGCGGCACGAAACTGGGCGACGAACTCCTCCTGGCGTCGGATCTCCTGTTCGCGCATTTCGCCGAGCTTCTTGAGTTGTCCCAACACATCCTCAACCAGTTCGCGCGAGGCCAGGTTCCTTTCCAGTTCCATCAGGGCCGACGTTTCCGGCTTTGCCGCGTCCTTTTTTGTCGCCGCGGCCTTGGCCGGTTGCTTGCTCGCCGCTGCATCCGGCTTCTTCGCCGTGGCGTCGGTCTTGGCCTTAGCAGTTGACTTGGTTGCTTTGCTGCTCTTCTTTGCCGTCATTGAGACCTCCTATCGTGACTACATCCGCGGACCCGTAGGGGTGCCGTCCTTCTCCATGATCTGTTGGTAGGTGCCGGTTATCTCTCCCTGGACCTTGCCGTACTTCTGAATCATCTGGGCCTTGACATCCAGACCGTCGCAGAGCACGGCCTGGGGTTGAATCGTGAGCATTTGCCCCACAAAATAGACTTTGCCGCTGACCGTGCCATGGATCTCGGCCATCTGCGCTACGATCCCCAGATTGGTCGTGCAATTTCCGAGAATCTTGACGCTCTGTCCCTGGTAGATGGTCGGCTCGGTGATGGTATCGCTGACCTCTACCATCTGTAGTTTGACGGTCTTCTCGAAGCCTCCCCTTTCGCGCATGTCGGCGGTCATCTCGTTCAGCTTGCCCATTCCCGAACTTGACTCCCACGACGGCGGCGACTACGCCGATGATCACGATGACAAGGCATCCAATCCCACACCCGATACCCACCTTCGCTCCCGTTGACATTCTTTTCTTCTCCGCCTGTTCGTCCATGCGATGTACTCCTTTCGCGATTGTGTAGCTCTTGCCGCAAGAGGACCATATTTCACGGTGGAATGCAAGCCGAGGTTGACAATCCGGGCCGCTTGGGTACGATTTGCGACCAACTGTTTCACCCTACCCGTATGGAGGAGGTATCGTCATGAAGTCCGCGGTAATTTCATTCGTCGTCATTCTCACATCCGTAGTTGCGCTTCAGGCCCAGGACTGGGTGCCGCTCTTTGACGGTTCCTCGCTCGATTGCTTCAAATGCAAGCCCGGCGGCTGGGAAGTCAAGGACGGCGCGATGGTGCTCAACAAGAAGGGCGGTTGGGCCTGGACCAAGGAGGCGTTCGGCGACTTCGTGCTGGAGCTGGAGTTCAACGTCACGCCCAAGTGCAACAGCGGGATCTTCATCCGCACGAATCCGAAGAACCCGGTCCAGGGCGGTTTCGAAATCCAGGTGCTGGACAGCCACGGCAAGAAGACCCCCGGCAAGCACGATTGTGGCGCGCTCTACGATGCCATGCCGCCCAAGGTCAACGCTGTCAAGGCCCCCGGCGAGTGGAACAAGATGGTCATTTCGTGGCAGGGTCCGAAGCTGAACGTGGAGCTGAACGGCAAGGTGGTCGTCGACGTCAACATCGACGATTGGGACACCGCCAGGAAGAACCCCGACGGTTCCAAGAACAAGTTCAAGACGGCCCTCAAGGATCTCCCGCGCACAGGCCACATCGGCTTCCAGGATCACGGCAAGCCCGTCTCCTACCGCAACGTGCGCATCAAGAAGCTCTGAGCGCGTTTTGCTCGCTTTGTAGAGCGTCCGTAGTGTGCGGCTCGTAGGAGCCGCACCGGAGGGCGCAGGTGCGCGCAGCGGCTTCTCGTCTCCGGCCCGCGCACGGCGCGCGGGCCTCCGGCGAGTCTACGAAGGGCTGAGCGCGTTTTGCTCGCTTTGTAGAGCGTCCGTAGTGTGCGGCTCGTAGGAGCCGCACCGGAGGGCGCAGGTGCGCGCAGCGGCTTCTCGTCTCCGGCCCGCGCACGGCGCGCGGGCCTCCGGCGAGTCTACGAAGGGCTGAGCCGTCCCCCGTTTTGTCAGCCTTGGCGATCCACACCTCACCTGCTATAACACGGCGGAAAGGGAGAGCTCGCCATGTTCTGCAGTATTGCGGTTGCCGCCGTCAACCCGCCACCCGCCTTTGGCGCCGTCAACTACATCGTGTTGGCGGTATACCTGGTGGCGATGGTCGCGATCGGTTGGGTTGCGAGCCGACGTATCAAGGGCACACGGGGGTTCTTCGTCGCTGACGGCCGGTTGAACCACGTCGTCGTGGGTCTCTCTATCCTGGGCACTTATCTTTCGGCGCTGACCATGATGGGACTGCCGGGAATGTCCTACGGCGCTCACGACTGGACCTACACGATCCAGTTGCCGTTCCTGATCGTCACGGCCGTGGTCGTCACGCGCTGGATCCTGCCGCGCTACCGCGCGGCCGGTGTTGTCAGCATCTACGGATTCATGGAACAGCGCCTCGGCGTGACGGGACGCACTGTCGGCGCGGTCAGCTTCGTGATCTTCGCCATCGGCCGCATGGGACTGGTGCTCTATCTCCCCGCGCTTGCTTTCAGCACGGCGACGGGCGCGGAGCTGTGGGTCTGTATCGTCGTTATGGGCGCAATCATCACGGCCTACACCGTCCTGGGCGGGATCGAAGCCGTCGTCTGGACCGACGCGATCCAGGTCGTCATTTTCGTCTTCGCCGCCGCGCTGTCGCTCGTCTACATCTTCTCCGACCTGGGCCTGGACCGGTTTCTTTCCGTGGGCGCCGAGCACGGCAAGTTTCGCTTTCTGATCCCCGGCGCGAACATCCGCGAGATCACGTCCGTATGGCTGGTCCTGGAAACCGTGTTTCAGACCATTCGCATCTACGGTACTCAGCAGGACATCACGCAGCGTTACCTGACCACCGAATCCACGGCCAAGGCCAACCGCAGCGTCTGGATTTCCGTGCTCACGTACGTTCCTCTCGGCTTCGTCTTCTACCTGATCGGCACGGCGCTGTTCGTGTTCTTCAAGTGCCATCCGGAGGCGGCCATGCCGGGCAAGTCGGATTCGGTCTATCCCTTCTTTGTGGTGAACAACCTTCCCGCCGGCGTGGCGGGCCTGGTGATAGCGGCCATCTTTGCGGCGGCCATGTCCAGCATCGACAGTTGCATGAACTCGGCCTCTACCATTTGCGTCGAGGATTTCGCGCGTCGCTTCGCGCGTACCGGCCTGCCCGACCGTCACTACCTGAGGTTCGCGCGCGTCCTCACCGTTCTATGGGGTGCGCTGGCCACCGTGCTCGGCCTGGCCTTCATGAAGATCGAATACGTGCAGATCGTGTGGGGCAAGCTGATGGGGATCAGCACCAACGGCATCCTGGGGTTGATGGCGCTGGCATTCCTGCCCGTTCGCGTACGCTGGTGGGCCACTCTCGGCGGTTTTGTCATGTCCTACATCTGGCTATTCGCCATGATGTACCTGGACGTCAACTACCTCGTCTGGCCCGTTGCCGGCAACCTGGTCTGCTTCGTCACCGCCCTACTGCTGAACCGGCTCGGTTGCCGTTCCTCGGGAGTACGATCGTAGGCACCCCCGCCGGGCTTGTCCTGTCCTTTTCGCGCAATAAGCCATCATCTGCCCCGCCGTCTCCAATAGCGTCTCCGCAGGGTGCATAGTCGCTTTTTGTGGATAACAGTCAGGGTCTGTCCCCGCGGAGCCGGTCCCCGCGGAGCCGGTCCCGGTGGAGCCGTGATTGGTTGCGGGCTGCCGCGTTCGCGCTTGATCCGGCGTTGTCGCCCCGCTACTCTGCTTCCACCATCGCGAACCCTTGTAGCATAAGGAGTGACAACGTGGATATCATCAGCAGCAATGACGCACCCAAAGCAGTCGGTCCCTACTCACAAGCCGTCGTCGCCGGCGGTTTCATCTTCTGCGCGGGACAGGTACCGCTCGATCCAGCTACGATGAAGCTCGTAGACGGTGACGTTGCCGAACAGACGCGCCAGGTGTTCCGCAACCTGTCCGCCGTACTGGAGGCGGCGGGCGCTTCTCTGCAACAAGTGGTCAAGACCACCGTCTTTCTGCAGAACATGGGAGATTTTCCCGAGATGAACAGCGTGTACGAGGAGTGCCTCGGACGCCACAAGCCGGCCCGGGCAACCGTCGAAGTAGCGAAGCTGCCCCTCGGCGCGCGCGTCGAGATCGAGTGCATAGCGCAAGCAACCTAATACGGAGGAGCAACATGGCCAAAATAGCGATGATCGGTGCGGGGAGCCTGGTGTTCGGCAAAACACTCATGAACGACTTTCTCTCAACGCCGGCCCTGGCCGGAAGCGAGTACTGCCTGATGGCGTTGACCCATCGACGGCTCGACAGCATGCACGCCTTTGTCGAGAAGATGATCGCCGACAACGGCGTTGACGCGACGGTTACCAAGACAACCGATCGGCGCGAGGCTCTGCGGGACGCGGACTACGTGGTGGTCATGATCCAGGTCGGCGGGCTCGAGGCCTACGGACACGATCTGAACATACCGCTGAAATACGGCGTCGACCAGTGCATCGGCGATACTCTCGGACCGGGCGGTGTCTTCCGCGCCGCGCGCCACATCTGGGCCCTGATGGAGATCGCCAATGACATGCGCGAGCTCTGCCCCAACGCGCTGCTCCTGAACTACGCCAACCCCATGGCCGTGTGTTGCTGGGCCCTGGGCATGGTCGAGGGGCTGCAGTTCGTCGGGCTCTGCCACGGCGTCCAGACCACGATGGATCTGATCGCTTCCTACGTCGACAGCAAGAAGGAGGAGATCGACTTCGTCGCCGCGGGCATCAACCACATGGCCTGGTTCCTCAAGCTGGAGAAGGACGGATGCGATCTCTACCCGACCCTGCGGGCCAACTTCGAGAAGCCGGAATACTACGCCAGCGAGAAGGTGCGCGGAGAAGTGATGCGCCACTTCGGCTACTTCATGACCGAAAGCACCGGCCACCTGTCCGAGTACCTGCCCTACTTCCGCAAGAACCGGAAGGCGCTCGATCTCTACTGCGACGAACCGGCCTTCGGCGGGGAAACCGCGGCCTATTACAAGTTCAGCCTCGAGCTGGCCAAGAAGTTCGAACAGAAGGATCCCCTCTCGATTGAGACGACCGAGCTGCAACCCCGCAGCGCGGAATACGCCTCGCACATCATCGAGGCGCACGAGACGGGCATACCCTTCCGCTTCAACGGCAACGTCCGCAACGACGGCTACATCAACAACCTGCCGTACGGCTGCTGCGTGGAGGTGCCCTGCTTCGTCGACCGCCTTGGTATCCACCCGACCGTGGTCGGCGACCTGCCGCCGCAATGCGCCGCACTGAACATGACCAACGTCAATTCTCAGGGCCTCGCCGCCAGGGCAAGCATGGACGGCGACACGGAACTGCTCGTGCAGGCTGTCGCGCTCGACCCGCTCGCGTCAGCCGTGTTGACCCTCAAGGAGGTTCGCGACATGGTCAGCGAGATGCTCGAAGCGCAACGTCAGTGGTTGCCGCAGTTCGAGGGCGAAGCCGTTCGGTCAACTCCCACGATTGACATCCCCGAAGGCATCGCGCGCGTGGACGTTCCCCTCGACCCGGCCCTGGCCATCGCCAACCGGTTTGGAAAACTGGCGGAGGCGTAGGGACTGCTCCAGGCGGAAACTCCAACCCCCGCCCGAGACGGCGCAGGGCCTCGGAGCAGTCCATCGAGTTGGTGTGGACGTTGATGATCGAGAAGCCGTCCCGGTTGGCCCTTGCCGTGGTGAGCGCTTCCTGCAGTTCGCCTTCCGTGCGCACCTCGCATCCCCACCCGCAACGCACGATTTGCGGCAAACGTAGGTCCGATTTGCAATCGGACCCAAAGCCGCTCAAGGCCGGCGTGCCCCTCCGCTACTTGAAAGAGCCGGCCTGGATTGGGTCCGATTGCAAATCGGACCTACGTTTGACAGTCATGCCCCACCGGCAAATCAGATAGGGACTTCTGAACCTACCCCCCCCGCGATCCCTCCACGAGGATTCGCCAGACCTCGTCGGCGGTGGAAGCGGCCAGGACGTGCTCGCGGCCGTCGGCATCGAGAGCCCGACAGACCATGGCCATGAATTGGCAATGCGGCGCGGACTTGCGGTGCGGGGAGAGGGTAATAACGAAAATCTGCGAGGGCTCGTTGTCCGCCGCCCCGAAGTCGATTCCGTCCTTCTTCAGGCCGACAGCGCAGACGAGACGATCGACGGCATCCGTGCGTGCATGCGGTACGGCGACGCCATGCTCGATCCCGCTGGACATCTCGTCCTCGCGCGCAAAGACCGCCGTTCGCGCCTCATCGCGGTCCCTGAGGACATCCTGCGCGTCGAGTATGTCGAGCAGCTCGTCGATCGCCTCTTCCTTGGTCGTGCCTTTCAACTCCATGCGGATGCTCTCCGGACGCAGATACTGCGAAAGCCCGCCTTCTTGCGGTTTGGGCTGGGCGAAGCGGGCCAGAAGAGACCGGCTGGGCGCGTGAACGGTAGGCGTAACCAGGTGCCGTCCCGTGAGCACGGCGTACATGTCGTCGGCCGTTTCCGCCGCCAGCAGGGCCGCGCGTCCCTCTTTGTTCATTAGCTGGCTGACCATCGACATGAAGCGCACGTGCGGGGTCGCGGCGCTCTTCGGGGAAAGCGTGAGCACGAAGATGCGCGAGGGCCGCCCGTCCATGGAGTCGAAGTCGATACCGCGCGGTTTCAACCCTACGGCGCACACCAGCCTGTCAACCGTATCCGTTCGCGCGTGCGGAATGGCTATGCCGTACTGCATCCCCGTCGACATGCTGTGTTCGCGCGCCCAGAGCGCGCCGCGGGCTTCCTCCATGTCCTTGATCTTCACGCCCCGCGCCAGTATCTGAAGCATCTCCTCCATGGCCTCTTCTTTGGTCTCGCTTTTCAGCCGCGGGGCAAGCACGCGCAACGAAAGGTAGTCCGCCAGCGAGATCTTGCGACCTTCCGTCGCTGTGCCGTCCTGCACGCGTTTGCCGATTGCCTCGACATCGATCGGCTTGCGGAGCTCCTGGATCGTCTGCTCCAACTCCGCCACGACTTCCAGCATGGCGGTGTTCACAAACGGGATCTGGGCGCGGCTGCAGTCGAAGACTACGTCGGCTGCATTGCGTTTCAAGCCGATGGTTACTTCGTCTTTGCGGAGCTGGTAGAGATGCTGTCGGCGACTGAGAGTGTGGACGAAGAAACCCTCCCGGTCGAACGCAACCAGCAGTTTACCGATCAGCAAAGACGCCGCTTCGGCGGACGGAAACGAAAAGGTGAGCTTCTCGCCGCCGCCGCACGCAACGGGGCGTCGTAAGCCGCTGCCGGGATTGCGGAACAGCGTGACCAGCAACGGCGGTGCTGCCAGTGCCGCCACGAGCGTCATCAGAATCACGACCCCGAATATCTTCGGGTTGAGGAGGCCGCCCGCGAGGCCGACACCGGCAATGATCAGGGTGACCTCGCCGCGCGGAAGCATGCCGGCCCCGATGCGGACGGCGCCGCGCCAGTTGAAGTTGCAGAATAGCGCGGGCAGGCCGCACCCGGCCAGCTTGGCAGCGGCGGCGACAACCGTGTAGAAGAGGCCGAACAGCAGCACTTCTTTCGATGCCATCAGGCGAACGTCGACGAGCATGCCCATCACGGTGAAGAACACGGGAACAAGGAACTCCTGGAGCGAGTGCAGCTTCTCGCGGATCACGTGCGTGATGTCCGTGCGCGACAGCGAAAGGCCCATAACATAGGCCCCGATAATCATCGCCAGCCCGGCCTGCTCGAACAGTCCCGCCAGAATCATGGCCAAACCAAGGGCGAGAATCGCGATCGCCGAGCGATCGCGGAACCACTTCAAGAGTGTGCTGATGCGGCGGGCGGCGATCAACCCCAGGGCTGTCGCCAGCAGCCAGACGCCGACGGCCTTGGCTGCGATAGCCGCGATGTGCCCCCAGTCAATGCGGGAAGTGCCGCCCGAAGCCGCTATGACACCCATGCCGACCGCAAGCAGAATGATGCCCAGCACGTCGTCGACCACGGCGCCGGCGAGAATCGTCACCCCCTCCGGCGAATCGAGCTTGCGTTGCTCCGAGAGGATGCGCGCCGTGATGCCGACCGAGGTGGCGGTGGAGATGATGCCGAGGAACAGGCAGGAGGGATCGAAAAAGCCGCGCGGTTCTCCGAACAGCATTTTGGAGAATCCCATGGCCATCAGGTCGCCCAATACGAACGACACAACCACGCCGCCGACGCCCACCAGCGTGCCGGCAACGGAGTAGCGCATGAAGAGCTTGATGTCGGTTTCCAGCCCGACCATGAAGAGCAACACCACCGACGCCACGGCACAGATGCCGTAGAGCTCGGGCGAGACGGGAAACGCACCGGGGCTGCCACCGGCCGCGCCGAACAACCCGTGCGGGAATCCGTGAAGAGGAACGGCGCCCAGCAGATAGGGACCGATGAGTATGCCGGCCAGCAGCTCACCCACGACTCCCGGCAGTTTCAGTCGGCTTGCGCACATGTTGCCCAGTCGTGCGGCAAACAGGATCGCTCCGAGCTGCATGACCAGAACCATCATGCGGTGAGGCATACTGCTCCCCGCGGCATGGCCGGTATCACCGGCGAACGCGGGAACCGCAACACCGCAGAGAACCAGAATGAACAGTGTACGCAATGACCGGATTCGCATCGTCAAAACCTATTTGGCGAGTCAATCGCAACCTGTTTGCGCGCATCGAGCAGAAAACGCCGGGCTTCCGGACCGGCGTAGTCGGCGTATGTCCAGGGATAGGTGACAACGTCGCCTCTCTTGAACGTCAGTGTGATTTCCGCGTAGATGCCGTCGGACAGGTAGATCCGGTGCGAGTAATTCTTGGTTGACGCCAATACGAGCTTGGCCGGCGTGAGGTAGCCGGGGTCGAGATTGACGCGGCGGCAACCAGCCTCATCGGTGAATTGCTCTTCCAGCGCGATCGTGTGCAGCTTGATGGCGGCAAGCTCACCCGGATCGATGGCTCTCGAGAAGACCAGATATTGCCGGAGAAGGTCTGTCCCCATCTCCGGTTCGTAGTAGTCGCTGTACGAAAAGGGCCAGACCTCGCTCTCCAACGCAATTTCGCCGGAAGTTCCGGCCAGGGCCGCACGGGCTTCGGCCAGCAGAGGTCTGTCCCCCGCCAGAACGGCACAGAACAGCCTTGCCGGCGCCGCCGACGTTGGAATTCGCCTGCGTGACCTCTTCATGCGGAGAATATGGCACAGCAAAAACGCGGGGGACAGACCTTCTCACTTTTTTGTGAATTATTGCTTGCAAATGCTACCGCCGTGGTAGCAATATGGTGCCATCTCAGAAACAGGACTGAGATCCAATGGTGAACCGGAATACAACGAAAGGAGCACTACCATGTCATCACTCGTAACCAAGGAAGCCCCGGATTTCACGGCGCAGGCCGTGTTCCCGGACAACAGCATCGGGGATCTGAAACTGTCATCGTATCGCGGCAAGTACGTACTGCTGTACTTCTATCCGCTCGATTTCACGTTCGTTTGCCCGTCCGAGATCATTGCCTTCGACAAAGCGCTCAAGGAGTTCGAGGAGCGCAACACGCAGGTGGTCGGTGTGTCGGTGGACTCGCAGTACACCCACTACGCCTGGCGGCAGACGCCGGTTGAAAAGGGCGGCATCGGCCAGATCGGCTACCCGCTCGTGGCCGACCTCAACAAGGATATCGCGCGTCAGTACGGCGTTCTCCTCGACGACTCGGTTGCGCTGCGCGGTCTGTTCCTGATCGATACGCACGGCGTCGTCCGCCACCAGCTCGTCAACGACCTGCCCTTGGGACGCAGCGTTGCCGAAGCGCTCCGTACGCTGGACGCTCTGCAGTTCGTCGAAGAACACGGCGATGTGTGTCCGGCCAATTGGAAACAGGGCGAAGAGGCGATGAAGCCGACCGCCGAAGGTGTTGCCGACTACCTGGCCAAACACGCATAGTTGTTTGCACCGATTGGAAAGTGGAACCATCCCGTTGCGCCGTTTCGGAAGCAGAACATCCGAAACGGCGCCGGTGTTTCTGGGGCTTCCGCGGCAATAGGCCTGTCGCGCCGCCTTCGTAGACTTGCCGGAGACGAGACGCGGGTCCGCGCAGCCTGCGCCCTCCGGTGCGGCCGGCAACGGCCGCACTCTCCGGACGCTCTACGAAGAGGGAACTGTGCTTCCCCATCGCTCTCCTTTTCGCTATCTTCCCGGCGTTGTCAGTCAAAAGGGGAACCTCGATGTCGAAACCGCAACTTGTCACGGCGATGGGCATTCTGATCGTTGGGTCGGAAGTGCTCGACGGACGGCGCGAGGATGCGCATTTCAGCTACGTGCAGAGACTCCTCGCCGCGCATCAGCTTCAACTCAAGTACGCTCAGATCCTGCCCGATGACGCTGCGATCCTCGAGGCCCAGATCCGCTGGGCGATGTCTCAACCGGAGCCTTTCTTCTGCTGTGGGGGCATCGGCTCCACGCCGGACGATCTGACGCGCGCGTGCGCTGCACGTGCGGCCGGGGTAGGTCTGTCCCCGCACCCTGAAGGGACGCGCCTTCTCAAGGATAAGTGGGGAACCGAGGCGACGCCCGCCCGCCTGCGCATGGTCGAGTTCCCGGACGGCTCGGAGCTTGTGCCGAACCCAGTCAACCAGGTACCCGGATTCAGCATTCGCAACGGCTACTTCCTGCCCGGGTTCCCGGAGATGGCGCGGGGGATGATGGTGTGGGTCATTGAGAGGCTGCCGTTACCCGAGGGCCGGCGCGGCTCCGCCGCCGTGCGGCTCCCCGGAGCACGCGAGGCCGACCTCGTCGACCTGATGGATGTGTTCATCGCCGCGCATCCCGATGTGTCTTTCTCCAGCCTGCCCTGCTTCGTCCCCGGCGGAACCGAGCTGGAGTTTGGCGTCTCCGGTTTTCTGGACGCCGTCCGTCCGGCATTCAACGACCTGCGCACGCTTCTCGACGAGAACCGCCTCAGCTATCGCGTTTCACGCGACACCGCGCCGACGTCCTCCTGAGTTGACGTTAAGCGGGAACGTCTCGACGCGGCGGAATGTGGGTTGAATCTCTCCGTGAATGCGGTAGAGTTCACACGTCGGCGTTGTCCGACAGGCCACGTTTCCGGCATCTGATGAGGGTTGTGCGTATGAAAGACCGTTTGAGTGTTTCTGTCGGTCTGCTCGTCGCCTCGTGCCTGACAGGACCCGTAGTCCTGCCGGCTGCCTCGTACCGTGAACAGATCGAGGCGGACTGGTTGCTACAGGCCCGACTTCGTCTGGAACCACCCGTACCCGCCGTCGCCAGGGTAGGGCGCGAGCAGGATGCCGCGGGCGCCGTCGACGGCGTCATCAACGGGCTGTGGGGATTCCACACTGCTCTCGAAGCGACCCCCTGGTGGCAAGTCGACCTGGGCAGCTCAGCGAAGGTCGATCGCCTGGTTCTCTACAATCGCGTCGGCGCAATGGCCGGACGTGCGTCACGCATTCGCGTGCTGGTTTCGGACACGGGCAAGGAGTTCCGCCAGGTCTACGAGCACAACGGAAAGGTGTTCCACGGACACTCGGACGGCAAGCCCTTGACCGTGTCGTTAAACGGCGAACGCGCGCGCTACGTTCGCCTGCAGCTTCCTCAGAACAAGGTCTACTTCCATCTCGACGAGGTCCAGATCTACCTCGCGGGGGAAGAGAAGAACGCTGCGCTTGGCAAGCCCGCGACCCAGAGCAGCGTCAGCCAGTGGTCCAAGGGCGACCCCGCCCCGTTGACGCCGCACTGGCCCGGTGTGCTGTCGACAACGATCAAGCGCGGCAAGCGGCTGGCTGTGGCACTCGAGCGCCTCGGTGTCGATACCGCCGAAATGACGGCTCGGCTGGCGGCTATCGCGCAACGGGCCGCTCGCACCTCCCCGCCGCTCGGAGATATGGACGGGCAACAGCTCTACCTCGAAGCGCGCCGGACAGTTCGCCGCCTGGCGCTGTCCAACCCGTTGCTGGACTTCGACACCCTCCTTTTCGTGAAACGGGCTCCCGGCATGTTCCCGCACCTGTGCGACCAGTACTACGGCTGGTGGTCACGTCCGGGGGGCGGCGTTTTTCTGCTTAGCAGTTTCCGGGGAGACGGCGAGCCAAGCGTCACCTGTCTTACGGACGAGCTGCCGCCGGGCAATGCCCTCCGCCCCGACTTGAGCTACGACGGACGCAAAGCCGTCTTCGCTTTTGCCCGCTTTCATCCCGAAGTCGCCTCGATCGGCAACAAGGTCGACAAGGGCAACCTGCCTGAAGACGCGTTCTATCACCTCTACGAAATCAACGTTGACGGCTCCGGCCTGCGCCGGCTCACGCGCGGCAAGTACGACGATTTCGACGGCCGTTATCTCCCTTCCGGCGATATCGCGTTTCTGTCGACGCGCAAGGGAACGTTCCTGCAGTGCACCCAGGCCAACACGATGCGCACCCTGGAGGAGACATTGCCCGACAGCTACGTGCGTTGCGGCGGCGGCAACTCCCGCCCCGTCCCGGTCTTCACGCTGCACGCCATGAATGCCGATGGCGGCGACCTGCGCCCCATCTCCGCCTTCGAGACGTTCGAGTACACGCCTTCCGTGGCCCACGATGGACGCATTCTCTACTGCCGCTGGGACTACATCGACCGCTTCAACGGCCACTTCTTCAGCCTCTGGTCGACCAACCCCGACGGCTCAAACGCCCAGCTCGTCTACGGCAACTACACCAAGCGTCCGCAAGCCACGATGGAACCGCGCGCGATTCCCGGCTCGCGCAAGATCGTCTTCACTGCTTCCGCGCACCACTCGATCACGGGCGGCTCGCTGGTTCTGCTCGACCGCGACAGGGGACTTGAGGGCGATGCGCCGATCACGCGTCTCACGCCCGAAGTTCCTTTCCCCGAGACGGAGAAGAACGTCGCGATGTTCTACGCGAACCCCTGGCCGCTCTCGGAGGATTTCTATCTCGTGAGCTGGAGCAATCACAAGTTGCCGCCACACTGTCGTTGCTCGGACGACGCCAGCAACCCCAGGAACGCGCAGGGCCTTTACCTCTGCGACCGGTTCGGCAACCTTGAACTGCTCTACCGCGACCCCGAGATCTCATGCATGACGCCGGTTCCCGTGAAGCCACGGCCAAGGCCACGCACCTATCCTGATTCGGTTCACCGCGACGGCCCCCAGGTTGGTGCGTTTCTGGTACAAAACGTCTGTGAGGGTCTCGGAGAGAGGGCTGCCGGCGACGTGGCCCGCATCCGCATCGTGGGCGTTCCGCCCAAAGTGCAGCCCCACAAGAACGTGCCGCCCCTGGGCGTGTCAAAGGAAGAAACCGGCAAGTACATCATGGGCTCAGTGTCTGTGCAGAGTGACGGTTCCGCCCATTTCCGCGTCCCGTCCGGTGTGCCCGTCTTCTTCCAGGCTCTGGACTTCGAGGGGCGTGCAATCCAGACGATGCGTTCCCTGACGTACGTGCAAGCCGGGCAGACGCTCTCGTGCATCGGCTGTCACGAGCACAGGGACAGCAGCCCAAGGGCGTTGGACACACCGATTGCCGCCAGGCGCGCCCCTGCCGCCATGACTCCCGGTCAGGAGGGCTCTCTGCTGCTGCGCTACGATACGCTGGTTCAGCCGGTGCTCGACCGACACTGTGTCCAGTGCCACAACCCCGCCAACACCAATTCGCCTGCCGCGAAGTTGAATTTTACCGCGGCCGCATCGTACAAGACGCTCCTCGGCCACGCCGGGGGCGACCTGAAGAAGCTCGTGTTCGAGCGCGACTACTCGGAAGCCTATCGGGGACCGTCTTTGGACTGCAAAATCCTGGAGCACCTGGCCTCGCACCCAACCCACCGCAAGATCGAAATGACCGACACCGACCGGCGGCGCCTCTACGCCTGGATGGACACGTACGGCCACACGCAGGGCTGTTTCAGCTCGAAACAGGAGCAGGAGTTGGTCGCCTGGATCGGCCGGTTCGCGGACTTGTTCGACCGGCCGTTGTCCCCTGGAGACAGCGGTTCCCGCCGTTAGGGGCAACCCCGAGACCGCAGCGCCCGGACACTGCCGCCCTGCCCTGTCATCCCGAGGACACCAAGGGCCGCCCCCTCACCCGCCGCAGCGGAGCGGAGGCGGGTGAGGGGGCGGCCCTTGGTGTCCTCGGGATGACAGGCGGGGTTGAAGTTACCGTCTAGAACGGCATCCCATCCTGGCCGCCTTCGTCGGCCGGGGGTTCGAGCTGGTCGAGGGGCGGGAGTTCCTCGTCGCCTGCGTCGCCTGCGTCGGCCGCGTCACCGTCGGCCGCCTGCTCGAGTTTCCACGCCGTGAGGTTGACGTAGTAGCGCCCGTTGTACTCGTTGCCGCGCAGGTCGAAGCTGACCGTGACACGCTGACCGGATTCGACACCTTCGAGGAGGGAGATTCTGTCCTTGATGCATTCGAACTTGATGTCCTGCGGGAAACGATCGTCTTCGGTCGTGACAACGAATTCACGTTTCGTGAAGCCGCTCTCGAACGTCTGCTGGTCCATCACCTCTTTTACGGTTCCCGTCAAATCGTAACTCGCCACGGTCTCACCTCACCATTTGATAGTTGTTGGTTGATGCGCAATTGTGGGGGTTGCGCCCCGGTGTTTCAACTCGAAAACACGCCAAAACCTGCTATTCGGGGCAGGCCTGGCCGCCCCGGGATATGACGAAAGCCCGACCCGCTGTTACAGCGGATTGCTGTGCCGGGTCGCGAGATCCTCGAGCATGCCGCGCACGGACGACTCCAGGGCCATGGACACCTTCCGGATTACGGCGCGTTTGTCGGCCTTGTAGGCGGCGAAGTGGTCGCGCAGGTCGAGCGCCTCGCCGACTTTGACTACGGCTTTGCGCGGCCCCCACATCCGGCGTTCGGCGAACACTTCCATCTCAAGCAGACAGAGGACGTCCATGAAGCGCTCCACGGTCAGCAGCTCGCGGACGTAGCCGTCGTAGATTGCCACGAACTGCAGCACGCGCCACAGGTCGCCGCAGAGGTCGCGCGCCATCTGTTGGCGCTCGGCAAGGAGCTTGCGGTCGTAGTCGGTGGCCGGCGGGCTTTCCTGCGTGATGTGATCCACAACGTTGAAGCAGGCGCGGATGCGGTCGAGCAGATCCTGGTCCGCCCGCGGGGTCACGTCCAACTGCCGTTCGATGGCTCCGACAATCCGTTCCTTCATGCGCTGGATGCGGTCGTCGCGGCTGTCATCAGGGTCCGGTTTCACGCCGTGTCTCTTCTCGTTGGCGGCAAGCAGAGCCTCGCTGATATCGCGCAGGCGATCGTAGCGCCGTTCCTTGGGAGTGAATCCCGCCGGAAACAGCGCAGCTTCCAGTCGTGCCAGCGATTCGTCCATCTCGCGGTCCATGTTCCCCAGGTACACGTACTTGATCGACATCGGCAGGCAGAGCAACGACTCCTCCGCATCGCCTTTGGCAATCTCTTCACAGGCCTTGAAGGCAAGCTGTGCCACGCCCTCCTGGAACGGAATCACGGTGTCGTTCTGCCAGACGGTCTGACCTTCCGGAAAGATCACCAGCCAGCGTTTGCCTTCGACCAGCAACTTTTTCGTGGTAACGAACGAATGCCGGTCGGCCGTGCCGCGGATGATGGAGTAGGCCCCCATGCGCTGCATAAACCAGCCGATCAAGGGGTTGCGCTCGAACGTCTCCATGGCCGCCAGGTAGTTGAAGTCGAGATCCAGCAGCCTGGAGAGCCGAACGATGATGTAGGGTTCGAAACCGCCCGAGTGGCTGGGGAGCACGAGGCACCGTTTTCCCGCCAACGACGCCAGTCTTTCCATGCCGTCGTCTTCGACCTCGATCTCCACGACCTTGAGCTTGCGCCTGATGAGGCGTTTCGCGTAGGCCTTGCCGAAACGCGACACGAGACGGTTGTTACGCGGCGGCCGAAAGCCGTGTACCGTCGGCCGTTTGAGAGGATCGACTTGTGAGAAGTCCGGAGGGGCCATAACTGACTCAAATGCTAGAGAACTAGGCCGGCGCGGTCAAGCCGGGAAAGCGTCTCCAATTCGCTGCGGGCGTAAACGAGGGAAGTGGGTGGATCTCAAGAATGCGACAGGATTGGGCTCTCCCTGATTCGATGCCTTTGTCCGGACTCCCGACGTTCAGCCTTGTATTTCCAGGACGACTCTGCGACAAGGAAACGGAGCCAGTCGAAGGGACTCTGCGTGGGCAAACACAGACACGAATTCAAACCGCTCTGGCCGTTCGTCATTCCCGAGGAGTATCGGAATCCGGCGGACGAGGAGTTGCTTGCCGCCCTGACCGAGTGCCGCCGCCGCCACAAGACAGTCGTCGCCTCGGGCAAGTTCAGCCGGCTGACGGCAGTCACACGCGCGATGGACGAGCGCAATCGCGAAGCGTCGCACGAGCTCTACGAAGCGCGAGCGGATCTGGGGATGCGGCGTCTCCTGGCGGGCATGGTGCACGCAGCCGAGCGGCTCGAGCTTCCGCCGGCGACGGTTGTCCAGGCCTTCATGGCGATTCACTTCCGCACGGCCGTGCATCGTGGCGAAGTACCCGGCGCCAACGAGATTCTGCGTCACTTGCGCACGGGCGTCTGCTACACCCGTCCCCGGGCGGACGAGTTGGACATGCGGCGCGAAGCCATCGACATGCTTCGGGGGAGGATTACGCAGGTCGCGGACCGGCGGGACGAGCTGGAAGAGATCCTCTGGTACGTCAGCGACGACATGCGCGGCATCGATCCCGCGCTCTCCGTCCTCGAGCAAAGCGATGACGCCGACGTGCTCGTGTTGTTCGATCCGGACCTCGACAAGGAACTCCTCGACGCGGCCTTGGCAGGCGAATGCGGCTCGGGACCGCTTTCGGCGGCCGCGATTTCCGAGCTTGCAGCGTATTGCGACGAGCTTCTGAACGAACACACCAGGACGACGTCGGTCGCTTCCAAGTACATGGCCAGAGTGCGGCACGCGCTCACCTACATCCGCGAACCGCTCGAATACCTCGACGACGCCGAGCTCCGCGGGCGGGACCACAACGCGTTTCTTTTTGCGGCAACGACGGGATACGCCGCCATGTTCATGGCTGATACGCGTGACCGGAGCATCAGCTCGGAAACCGCCAGGTTGCTCGCCGACCTGAACGAGAGCCCGTCCTTCAGCGCAACCGTCGTAGCTGACGATACGATTCTGAGCGTGTTCGGCACTTGCCCGGAAGTCTGGTATGTCGTGCTGCAACAACTCCTGGCCGGTTGCGGCGGCTTGAAGCACGACGGCTTCGAGTCCTGGGCCCTGTCGTTGCTGGTGGACATGGTTCGGCATCCGGCCACCTTCAGGAAACACCGCCATTCCGGAGCCGACAAGGCGAAGTCGCTTCTGCATCGTTTCGTGGCGCCCGCACTGATCGGCTTTCATCCACCTCTCGAAGAGACTTTCTGCAAACTGGAGGAGCTTGAGCTTCTGCCGCCGCGCCACGTCCTCTTGCTGTTTGCGGAGCACTGCGCTGACGCGTTCGCGCTGGAACCGGACGAGTGCGACGATTCGGGCTGCTTTCGTTCGGCCCAGCAGCGCGCTGTCGCCGCCAAGGCCATATCCACTTTCATCCTGCCGCATCTGCCGGCCATCGTCGACCGCCTCATCGAGGATTTTGGCGCCGAGGAGGGATACGTTCCCAGCCTGGACGACCTGGCCGACTTCCCGTTCGACTTCGAGCCGGAGGAGTTGGAGTGGGAAGTGCCGGCCGTCACGCCCGTCGAAGAAGTGGTCTGGCACTACCTTCCGAACCCTGCCAATCCGCGGCAGCGTGACGAGCTTGTGCTTTCCGCCGATGGGGGAGTAGGGGTCCTGGAACGTTACTTCCGGAAGAAGCGGGTGGGGACGGTTGTCAAATCCGAGAGCATCCTGGGCGCATTGGACTACTTTCGCGAGATGCCGGAGGCCTCACGTATCCTGGCGCCCAAAGAGAGCATTGGCGGTGACTCCTGGGTAAAACTGAAGCGCGGCAAGCTGCGCATCCTTGCCAGAGAGGACGACCACGGCGCCCTGTTGTTCCACATCTATCCGCGCAAAGTCTGGAAAAGCGATATGTTCGAGCGGCGCTGAAAGCCGCGATGGTGGACGGACAAGTTGAATGCCGCCACGGTGCCCCCGTCCCCTCCCTGGCCCGGCTCAAGAGCGTCGGTCAACGTAGGTCCGATTTGCAATCGGACCCAACGCCGCTCGGACGCGGCGTCCCCTCCACCACTTGGAACAACCAGCTTGGCTGGGTCCGATTGCAAATCGGACCTACGTTGCGTGTCTCCTGTCCATCGGCTGCGTACTGTCACATCCCGAACGCCTTTGGCAGCAATTCGTCCAGCGTGAACGTCTCGACGGTTTCGAGGTCACCCATGCGTGCAACGTGGATCGGGAAATCGGGTGCGCAGAATTCGGCCAGGACCTGGCGGCAGGCGCCGCACGGGTAGGGTGGAACATCGCCGTCGGCCACGATGGCAATGGCAGTGAAAGCGCGGCTACCGGCAGCAACAGCGGCAAACACGGCGTTGCGCTCCGCACAGACCGTGAGTCCGTAGGAGGCGTTCTCGACGTTGCAGCCGCGGACGATGTCACCCTCGGCCGTCAGCAGCGCCGCGCCGACACGGAAGTGCGAGTAGGGACAGTGGGCGTCCCGTGCGGCGGCGGCGGCTTCGGCAAGCAGGTTCGGTGTTGGACCTTTCATCTTCTATCTCCATCGAACTCTTCACTTCAGTGGGCCGGATTTGCAATCCGGCCGAGAGAGAGTTGAGCATGTACGGCGTTCAACCCGCGCGTCAATCATACGGAATGCCGTCCGAGGTCCGGTTCTCCCCGGGGTTCCCCGACGATCGTGTCCACGATCGGCGGAGGGCGGCCGGGCATTTCAGGTTTGATGACAAAAGCATCGGTGAGGAGGGCCTCGGCCTCGGCCAGCCGGCCGGCGTCGTTGGCATGGAGCGTGAGCAGCGGTTGCCCGGCCTCGACCTGTTCGCCGACCTTGGCAATACCGGTCGCGCCGACACCGTGGTCGACGGTGTCCGTGACCTTCTGGCGGCCGGCGCCCAGCATCAGCACGGCGCGGCCGATGCCCCCGGCATCGGCGCGAGCGACCCATCCCGCGGCCGGCGACGGATAGTCCTTCTTGAGTGAAGCGCCCGGAAGCTTCTCCGGCTGGTCGATCGCCGAATCGTCGCCGCCGTGCAGGCGCACCATCTCCCTGAACTTCTCCAGGGCGGCGCCGGACTCGATTTGCTCCAGCACTCGCAGGCGCGCCTGGTTCAGGTCCGTCGCCCTGTCCGAGAGCAGCACCATGTGGGCCGTGAGCTCGGTAGTGACCACCATGAGGTCGTCGCAGCCGTTACCCTTCAACGCTTCGATCGCCTCGGTCACTTCGACCGCGTTGCCGGCCGTGCGGCCAAGGGGTTGGTTCATGTCCGTCAGCAGGGCCGTCATGCGCCGTCCCATGCGCGAACCGATCTCCGTCATCGTATCGGCAAGCTTGCGGGCATCGGTGAGTGTTTGCATGAACGCGCCGCTGCCCCACTTCACGTCGAGCACGAGGGAATCGGTGCTTTCGGCCAGCTTCTTCGACATTATGCTGGCGGAGATGAGCGGAATGGAGGGCACGGTGGCGGTTACGTCGCGCAGCGCATAGAGCCGCTTGTCGACCGGCGCGAGGTTGGCGGTTTGGCCGATAATGGAGCAGCCGCAAGCAGCGACGACGTCGAGAAACTCGCGCGTGTCGAGGTCTGTACGGTAGCCGGGGATCGACTCGAACTTGTCGAGTGTGCCGCCCGTAATGCCGAGGCCGCGTCCGGAGATCATGGGGACGGCCACACCGCAGGAGGCCGCCAGGGGACCGAGAATCAGGGACACCTTGTCGCCGATTCCGCCGGTCGAGTGCTTGTCGGACTTCGGCGCGGCAATGCCGGAGGTGTCGAGCACGTCACCCGAACGCATCATCGCGTCTGTCAGGACCGTGACCTCCTCGAAGGTCATTCCCTTGAAATAGACGGCCATCGCTAGTGCGGCCATCTGGTAGTCGGGGATCTCGCTTTCCCCGTAGCCGCGAATGAAATCGCGAATCTCGTCTTCGCAAAGAACTCCCCCGTCCCGTTTTTTCTCAATAATCCATTGAGGTATCATGAGCCCACTGTTACACTTTTGCGGCAAAACTGTCAACGCTATGCAGGGACGCTTATGCAGAAGAAGAGAATAGGCTTCGTGTCGACTCGGCTGTCCGGTACGGACGGCGTATCGCTTGAAACCCAGAAGTGGGCGGAAGTCCTGGAGCGGGATGGGCACATGTGTTTCTACATGGCGGGCGAGCTGGATAAGCCGCACGACCGGTCGTTCCTTGTTCCGGCCTGCCACTTCACTCACCCCGGCGCGGTTGAGACCTATGACGGTTGCTTCAGCGGGACTACGCGCAAACCGGCAACGACCCGCAAAGTCGAAGACATGAAGCACGGTCTCAAGCAGTTCATCCGCGACTTCGTGGACCACTTTGAACTGGACCTGCTCATCACGGAGAACGCCCTCACGATTCCGTTGAACATTCCGCTCGGCCTGGCCATCACCGAGTATATCGCGGAACACGGCTTCCCCGTCATCGCCCACCATCACGACTTCTACTGGGAGCGCAAACGCTTCCTCGTCAACGGATGCTGGGACTACCTGCACAAGGCTTTCCCCTGCCACTTTCCCAAGATGGCTCACGTCGTGCTGAACTCCTCGCAGGACCACCAGCTCAGCCTGCGCACGGGCATATCGGCCACGATCGTCCCCAACGTGATGGACTACGCCAATCCGCCGCCCGAGGCCAACGGCTACGCCGAAGACCTGCGCGACGTGCTCGCATTCCAGCCGGACGAGAAGTTCATCCTTCAGCCTACCCGCGTCGTGCAGCGCAAGGGAATCGAGCACGCGATCGAGCTCGTGCACCGCCTGGGAATGCCGGCCAAACTGGTGATCTCGCACGCGTCGGGCGACGAAGGCGACGAGTACTCCGTTCGCGTGAAGGAGTACTCAAAACTCCTGGGAGTGGACGTCGTGACATGCGCGGAAATTGTGGACGACGAGCGCGGGACGCTTCCCGACGGCCGCAAGATCTACACGCTGGCGGACTTGTATCACAGCGCCGACCTTGTGACCTATCCTTCAACGATCGAGGGATTCGGCAACGCCTTTCTCGAGGCCATCTACTTCAAAAAACCGATCCTGGTTAACAACTACTCCATCTACAAGTCCGACATCGCTCCCAAGGGATTCGACACGATCGAAATGGATGACTACATCGCCGAGCCAACGCTCGAACGGACCCGCACCGTTCTTGAGGATTCCAAGTTGAGCGAGAAGATGGTGCGCAGGAACTACCGCATGGCCAAGCGCTTCTTCTCCTACGAGGTGCTTCAGCAGAACCTGCGTACGTTGATGGTCGATCTCTTCGGGTCGTAAGCTTGAAGGTCCTGCACATCATCACCCGTCTCGATTCGGGTGGAGCCGCTACCAACACGGTGGCGAGTGTCGATGGTCTCAACGCTCGGGGCTTCGAAGCGACCCTGGTCTACGGAAAGACGCACGATCCCGACGGGTCGATCCGCCGGGATCTTGAAGAGCGGCAGATCGCAAGCATCTCCATTCCCAAAATGGTCCGCGACGTGGCGCCCCTCATGGACGTGCGCGCCTTTCGAAAGATGCGCCGCCTGATTGACGAAGGCGACTACGATCTCGTTCACACCCACTCGTCCAAGGCCGGCGCCCTCGGCCGACTGGCCGCGCGCGCCTCACGGCTGCCGATAGTCCATACGCCGCACGGACACATCTTCTACGGCTATTTCGGATGGCTGCCGACGCGGCTGTTCGCCGCCGTCGAACAGTACCTGGCTCGTTTCACGGAGCGCATCGTTTCTCTGACTGAAGACGAGACACGCGAGGCGCTCGCGCACGGGATCGGTCGGCCCGGCCAGTACCGGACGATCCCCAGCGGCGTGCCCCTGCAGTGGTATGCCCAGCCCTTGCCCGGGGCGGCCGAGGAGTTCCGGCATACGCACGGCATTCCGCCAAGCGCCCCCCTCGTCGTCTCGACCGGACGCCTGGCGCCCGTAAAGGGCTTCGACATCCTCGTGCGTGCATTCGCGCGCAGCCCGGCCTGTCGCAGCGGTGCGTACCTCGCAGTCGTGGGCGACGGACCCGAACGCGAAACACTGGAACAACTGGCCCGACGCGAAGGCGTCGCCGAGCGCGTGCGGTTCACGGGACATGCGCGCGACGTACGGCCGGCCTTGCGCGCCTGCAACGTGTTTGCGCTCGCCAGCCGCAACGAAGGCATGGGGCGTTCGCTTGTCGAGGCGCTGGCGGGCGGGTGTGCCGTCGTGGCAACGGACGCCGGCGGCATTCCTACCTTTCTGACCCATCGCGCCAACGGGTTGCTCGTCCCGCGGGAAGACACGGGCGCGTTGGCCGACGCGCTCGAGAGGCTCCTGACGGAGACGTCGCTGCGAGACGAGCTGGCGCGCAATGCGCCGGGATCGCTCGGTCCCGAATTCGACCAGGCCACAATGGTTGAACGGCTTGCGGATTTGTACCATGATGCGTTGGGTTCATCATGATCTGCGCCATACACCAACCACAGTTTCTGCCCTGGCTGGGACACTTTCAGAAGATCCGGATGGCGGACGTGTTTGTTTTCCTGGACAACGTCCAGTTCCAGAAGAACGAGTTTCAGAACCGCAACCGCGTCCCGACGCGTTCCGGTGTGAAGTGGCTGACCGTGCCGGTCAGCTACGCTTTCGGCGATCCCATCCGCGATGTGCGTATCGCCAGCGGTCGACCGTGGCGGCGCAAGATCCTCGGGACGCTGGAGCACGCCTATGGCAAGAGTGCGCACTTCGCCGCGCTCATGTCCGCGTTCCGTGACATGCTGAGCGAGGACTGGCCGACGTTGTCCCAAGTCAACATGGCGTCTGTCCGCTGGTTGATGGAGAACTTCTGCGTCAACACCGAAACCTGCCTGGCCTCGGATTTGCCTGCCTGCGACGAGGACCGTACCGGACGGCTGGTTGACATCTGCCGCCACGTCGGGGCCACAACCTACCTGTCGGGATCGCTGGCCAGACGCTACCTGGACATCGGCCGTTTCGAGCAGGCGGGAATCAAGGTAGAGTTTCAGCACTACGAGCACCCCGTCTACCCCCAGACGAGCAACGGGGGCGACTTCATCTCCCACATGTCGGCGATCGACGCCCTGTTCAACCTCGGACCGGGAGATGAGACCAGGAGGTCCCTCAACCTGTAGGCGGCATCGTAGAAACCGTCGACCGGGATTGCGTTTTTCGTCAGGAGGGGCCACGGTGTGCTTCGCTTCCGAGGCAATTCGGGGCTGAAATGCCGACTCTGCGCTGTCATCTCGAGGGCACCAACGGCCAGCCCCTCACCCGCCTCCGCTGCGCTGCGGCGACCTCT